>DASUXZ010000096.1:0-4588 GCA_036377655.1 Gemmatimonadales bacterium | reverse complement strand
AAGGGCTCGCCGAGCACTGGTCCGCCGGCGAGGATGCGCGCGACGAGATGATCCTCCGCGACCTCACCCTGACCGGCCGGCTGCCGGCGATCGGCCAGCTCGAGTACGTGCGGAGCTTCGTGGTGTACCCGCTCGGCGGGCGCATCCACCGCTGGCTCGCGGAGACGTACGGCGATTCCCGCGCCGCGCTCATGTACCGCGAGCTCGGGCGGCACGAGACCTTCGAGGCGGCGATCGAGGCGATCTACGGGAAGACGCTCGCCGAGCTGAGCGACGAGTTCCTCCACGCGATGCGGCGCGCGTACTACCCGAGCGTGGAGGACCGCGCGCCGCCGTCCCTCGCCGGGCGGGAGCTCGAGCGGCTCGCGATCAAGCCGGCCTTCCTCGCCGGCTCGGCCGGGGGCGACGGTCCCGGTGAGTTCGTCTATCTCTCGCCGCGCACCGGCTACCTGACGGTCTACCGGCGATCGCTCGATCCCGAGCACCGGCGCGAGCGGGTGGTGGTATCGTCGGGACGGTCCGAGGAGGCCGAGTCCTTCCATTCGTTCGACAGCCGGATCGACGGCTCGCGCCCGGGCTACCTCGTGATGTCGGCGCGCCAGCACGACCGGGACGCGCTCGTCATCTGGGACCTCGCGCGCCGCCGCGCCGTCGGCCGCTACCAGTTCGATGGGCTCGTGTCGATCCTCTCGCCGCGCTGGATGCCCGGGCACGGGAGCATCGTCTTCAGCGGCCTTTCCGAGAGCGGCCTCTCCGATCTCTACCGCGTGGAGCTCCCGGGCGGCGAGCTCGAACGCCTCACCGAGGACCCGTACCAGGACCTCGACCCGGCGCCGAGCCCGGATGGCCGCTCGCTCGCCTTCACCTCCGACCGCGGTCCGGGAGGCATCGAGGGCGCCGTCAACCTCTACCTCCTCGATCTCGGCTCGCGCCGGATCCAGCAGCTCACGCGCGGCGACTGGGTGGACGAGACGCCGGCGTGGGGTCCCGACGGCCGGATCTACTTCACGTCGAGCCGGGACACGGTCCTCAACATCTTCTCGGTGGATCTCGCGGGTGCCGGCCGGCGGGAAACCGCCGTGTGGACCGGGGCATACGACGCGGAGCCGCTGCCCGACGGAAGCGGGCTCCTGATCGGCGGCTTCCAGGGCGCGAGCTACAACATCTACCGCGTTCCGTTCGACTCGGCGGCACACCGCGATACGTTCGCCATCGCGCCGGCGCCGGCGGAGCTCGCGTGGCAGTGGGCGGTCGAGCCCGACACCGTCGGCGGCGGTGCCGGCGATGCACCGTACCGGCGGCGGCTCACGCTCGACATCGCCGCGGGCGGCGTGACGGTGACCCCGGGGTACGGAGGCGCGCAGGGCGTCGCGGCGCTGCTCACCGACCTCCTGGGTGACCACCTGCTCTATGCGAGCCTCGGCTCCATCCAGGGCCGCGACATCGGATCGTTCTTCGAGAACCTGAACGCCACCGCGATCTACCTCAACCAGACCCACCGGGTGAACTGGGGGATCGGCGCCTTCCGCGCCGCCGGCAGGGTGTTCGAGGGCGACCTCGAGCCATCGTACGTCGAGCGCACCGCCGGCATGATGGGGCTCATCCGGTATCCGCTCTCCCGGTTCTCGCGCCTCGAAGCCACCGGCGTGTTCGAGCATTCGGACCGGACCGACTTCACGCTCCCCGGCCTCGACGATCTCAACCGCGTCGGGTGGATCGGCTCGAATTACGTGAGCTACGTTCGGGACAATTCGCTCTGGATTCCCTCGGGGCCGATCGACGGCACCCGCCTGTCCGTGACGGCGGGCCTGTCGAGCGATTTCTCGAACGCCCGCTTCGACAGCTTCTTGTTGACCGGGGACCTCCGCCGCTACTTTCGCCTCGGTCGTCGCTCGACCTTCGCCTCGCGGCTCTATGGCTTCTACAGCGGGGGCGACCGGCCTCGGCGGGTGAACCTCGGCGGCAGCGTCGGGCTCCGCGGCTTTCCCAATTTCGGGCGGATTCTCGGCTCGCGGGCGTGGATGGCGAACCACGAGATCCGGTTCCCGCTGCTCAACCGGCTCGTGTTCGGCACGCCGTTCGGCGACGTGGTCTTTCCGGAGTTCCAGGGCGCGTTGTTCGGCGACGTCGGGCGCGCCTGGTTCGGCAGCGGCTCGAGCCGGCCGACCATCGGCAGCTACGGTGGCAGCGTCCGCCTCGCCCTGGCGCCGCTCGCGGTGCTCCGCCTCGACATCGGGCGCCGCTTCGGCGGCAGCGACCTGCTTGGCTATGGTCTCGATCCGGAGGACCGCGAGCCCGGGTTCGTCTCCTTCTTCTTCGGCTATAACTATTGATGCTGCAACGATTTCTTGTTGACCCCCGCCGGGCCGGGGCCTATCTTGGACTCGCATGTCTGGCCTGTGCGCCACGGCAGCCGGCGGCGCTCGTTCCCGAGACCGCGGCTGCGGTCGATCGAAGCCAGGTCGGCGCCTGGGTATCCGGATCGCGTCCCGAGGGTCACCGTACCATCCGCTTTCGCTGGCAGCTCCAGGACGACCGTGGCGCCGCGGGCGGGCGGGGAAGCGCACGGGTAGCCGGCCCCGATTCGGTCCGGCTCGACGTCGCAGGGCCGCTCGGTGCGGGGCGCGGCTCGGCCGTCGTGATCGGCGACAGCGCCCGCTGGACGGAGCCGCCCGACATCATCGAGCGCCTCGTGCCGAGCTACCCGCTCATGTGGGCCATGTTCGGCGTCGAGCGGATGCCACCGGAGGGTGCGGCCCTCCGCGGCTCGGCGGATTCGGCCGCAATTTCCTGGCAATGGGCCAGCGGGCCGGACACGGTGTCCTACATCCGGCAGCGCGCGCCGGCGCGGCTCTTCGCCGAATCGCGGAAGGGCGGTCGCCTCGTCGGTCGGGTCGAAACCGAGATCGGGCCGGACGGCCGGCCCGTGACGAGCCGCCTCACCGTCCCGTCGGTGCCGGCGCGACTCACGCTCACGTTCACCGGGAGCGCAGCTTCTGAGCCGTTCGCGACTGATCTCTGGCGTCCTGACGCTCCTTAGCATCACGCTCGGGGGATGCCTCTACCGTTTCAGCGGTGGAGGCCTTCCCTCCGACATCCGCACCGTCGCGGTGCTTCCCTTCGAAAACCGGACGCCCGAGCCGACGCTCACGCAGGACGTGAACGTCGCCGTGCGCGCCGCCGTCGAGGAGCGCCTCGGACTCCGGCAGGAGGGCGAGGAAACCGCCGACGCGCTCGTGCGCGGCACGATCACGCGGTACGAGCCCGATGTGCCCGTGGCCTATGCCGGCCGGGACCTGGAGAACCGGGTGGACGTGACGCGCCGGCTGGTGCAGATCACGGTTTCCGTCGAGATCGTCAACCAGCGCACCAACCGCACGCTCTGGCAGCGCTCCGGCCTCACCGTCGAGGGTGACTACGAGCCGGACAGCGAGACCGAGCGCGAAGGGCGTGAGGAGGCGCTCCAGCGGCTCACCGTCAACATCGTCGAAGGAGCGCAATCCCAATGGTGATTCGCTCGCGTCGCGGGGAAAGCCGCCTCGGATGTCTCGTGTCGCTCGCCCTCTTCGCGGGGGCGCTCTATTACGGGATCAACATCGGCGAGGTCTACATCCGGTACTACCGCCTCCAGGAGGAGATGCGGTCCGCGGCGCGCCTCGCGCCGAGCCTCGACGATCAGGTCATCCGCCGGCGCCTCGCCGACAAGGTGGACGACCTCGCCCTCCCCGCCGCGGCCCACCGGTTCGTCATCCGCCGCAACCGGATCATCACGATCGAGACGTCGTACGAGGAGACGCTCGACCTCCCCTTCTTCAATCATACGTTCCGCTTCCGTCCGCGCGCCGAAGCGCCGCTCTGACGAGGGGCGGCGGAGCCCGCCGCATGCCGCGACCCGACAACCGCGCCCCTGATGCCCTCCGGCCGCTCGTCCTCGAGCGGCAGGCCAATCCCTACGCCGAAGGGTCCTGCCTCATCCGCATGGGGGGGACGCTCGTGCACTGCACGGCGAGCGTCGACACCGGCGTTCCGCCCTTCCGGAAGGGCACCGGCCTCGGCTGGGTCACGGCCGAGTATGCGATGCTTCCGCGCGCGACGGTCGAGCGCACCTCCCGCGAGCGGAACGGCCCCGGCGGCCGGACCCAGGAAATCCAGCGCCTGATCGGGCGCTCCCTGCGCGCCGCGATGCGCACGATGGCCTTCGGCGAATACACCATCAGGATCGACTGCGACGTGCTGCAGGCGGATGGCGGGACGCGCACGGCGAGCATCACCGGCGGGTGCGTGGCGCTCGCCGATGCGTGCGCGTGGCTCGCGTCGCGCGCCGGCATCGAATCGCCGTTCGGTACGCTCGTGTCGGCGGTGAGCGTGGGCATCGTCGAGGGCGAGCCGCGGCTCGACCTCATGTACCTCGAGGACCGCGACGCCGGCGTGGACGCGAACCTCGTCATGCTCGAGCCGGACCGGTTCGTCGAGGTGCAAGGCACGGGCGAGCACGGCACGTTCTCACGCGCCGAGCTCGACGTGCTCCTCGAGTACGGCCAGCGGGGCATCACCCGCCTCTTCGCCGCCCAGCGGGAGGCACTCGGCT
>DASUXZ010000095.1:0-5502 GCA_036377655.1 Gemmatimonadales bacterium | reverse complement strand
CCCCTCACGGCCGATGGTGCGGAGGAATCGCCCGTCGGGGGCGAACACCTTGATGACCGTGGGCTGGCGGTCGACGACGTAGAGGTTCCCCGCCTCGTCGAGCGCCAGGCTCGACGGGTTCACGAGCTCCCCCGGCTCGTCGAGCCCGCCCCCCACGCGCCCATCCGCCACGAGCCGCCAGCCGAGCGTGTCGTGCCAACCCGTCGGCGCCGGGCTGTGGACGGCGACGATCCCGCCGGGCAGCGTGTCCCGCCGGGCCACCCCGAGCGGCGGCGCATCTTCCCCCGCTCCGCAACCCGCACTTAGAGCGACCATCACCACCATTCGCAACCTGCGTCTCATGCGCGGCTCCAGCTCATTATTTTTCAACGCGAAAGCGCGGAGGCGCGAAGGCGCGAAGTACCGATTTGTGGTGGCTTCCCGGCGAGCCCCGTCATCGAAGCTCGTTATCGAGACCACCCCCACCCCACTCCGTGCCTTCGCGGCTCCGCGCCTTCGCGTTCGATAAATCAATAGTCTACCGCATGGCTCGCTCGACGCGGTACTGGACAATCTCGGGGTAGCCTTCCTCGTTCTCGCCCATCCGGACGAGGATCTCGGGGCTCCCCCAGGACACGGTGCTGCCCGTCGGCGGCCACGGCGCGCGGACGCGGCCGAGGTAGGCGCCGGACGGGTCGAAGACGTCGTAGTCGGTGGCGAGGGTGTCCCCTGTGTAGACCTGGGCCCAGATGGCGCCGGCGGGATCCACCATGACATTCTCGAACGGCGTCGCCGTGGCGGGGATGTCATCCACCTTGAAGACCTCGCGCACCCGCGGGCCCCAGTTCTTCTCGTTCGGTGCGATGATCTGCTCGAGGCGGGAGGCGCGCTCCTCCCTCGGGCGCTCGACCGGGGTCGAGGCGAGCGAGATGATGCGCGAGGTGTCGGTCGCGCTCCGGCCGATGTAGAAGCGGTACTCGCCGGTCCAGGCGTGCAGGAGATCGCCGTTCGGCAGGAACGCGGTCCGCTCGGACGGCGTGAAGGGAATGGTCATCCGCATCGAGCCGCCGTCCTGGCTCAGCTCCCAGTAGCGCTCCTCGCCGCCCTTCGGCACCCAGGCGGTGTCGAGGAACCCGCCCTCCGCGGTGTAGCGAAGGAACATGCCGCTGAATTCCTGCCGGCTGTTCGGACCCGGCACGGCGACGGTGCCGTTCGCCGTGACCGGCAGCTGCCGGTAGTGGCAGCAGGCGGAGGTGAGGCTCGTGTCGTAGGCGCCGGAAGTGTCGAAGATGGTGAGGCGGGAAAGGTTCGGGTCCTGGATCACGAGCCGGCTCCCGTGCACGCCGGGGAGGGCGCTCCGGAACTCACCGGGGCCCGCCCCCTCTCGACCCACGGTCCGGACGAACGCCCCGTTCGCGTCGAAGATCTTGATCAGGAGCGGCCCGCCGTCCACCACGTAGAGGCGCCCCGAGCCGTCCACCGCGACGGCGCGCGGGTTCACCATCCCCGACTCCCCCGAGTCCACCGCGGCGATCCTCCCGGTCTCGACGATTCGCCACCCGTTCGTGTCGGCCCATCCGGACGGGCCGGTGTTGTGCACGGCGACGATGCCGCCGGGGAGCGTGTCGAAGGTGGGAGTGGCGAGCGACGGTGCGGAGTCGCCGGCGCAGCCGGGAAGGAGCAGGGCGAGGAAGGCGTGGCGAGCTTGCGTCACCTGCATGACGGCTCCGGGCAAGAGGTAGCGGGCAAGTACTTGATGCTCCGAGCGCGGAGATGGTTGCGCGAGTCCCCGAAGTCTCCGGGGCAGGGGCCCCGATCGCAACCACCTCCGCGGATCGACGCTCAGCAGCCGCCCGCCTGCACCGTTGCGTCACCGGATCCCTGCAGCTTCCGGCCGCCCGGCGCGGAGAGCGCGAGCGGCTCCCCGCCGCCCCCGCCGCCGCTCGTGCAGACGGGAATCTTCACGAGGGAGCTCAGTCCGGCGCGGCCGTAGACCGTCTCCTTCGGCGTGGCGCGCACGGTGATCGTGTAGCGGCCCGCCGGCACCGGCAGCGTGTGCGACGTGCCGCCGGTGACGGTGTAACCCGATGCCGCACCGTCGCTGTAGCTCACCGCCCAGGTGACGCCGAACGGCGGCGCGCCATGCTGGATGTTCGCGGAGATCGTACGGGTGCCTGCAGTCGCGATGGCGCCCGCCCCGCCGAAGCTCGCGATGAACGGCGGAGCGACGACGGCGCGCTCCACGTCGATCGTTCCCCAGCCCCAGTGGTCGTCCCACCCGGCGGGCCCGCGGTCGGTGGCCGTCTCCGCGAGGCGGCGAAGGATGAGGTCTGGACCGGTGAACCCCGCCGCGATGAGGAGCGCGGCGGCGCCCGCCACGTGCGGCGCGGAGAAGGAGGTGCCGGGGTGCGTCGACATGTTCACGCCATACGACGCTGCCGTCGGCACGTTGGTCGGTGCGGCGAGGTCCACGCCTTCGCCGTACTGGAAGGTCGGGTCCTGGGTGCCGTTCTGCTTCCAGTGAGTGACGGCGATGACCCCGGGAAGACTGGCGAGGCCGTTGACCGGACCGCCGGCGGGGCAACCCTCCTTGAGGGCGCCGTTGCCGGCGGAGGCGACGAGCACCACACCTTTCGCGTACAGCCGCGCCACCTGGTCACGCAGATCGAGCGGAAGGGCCTCGGGCCCCGCGCAGGAGCCGAAGCTCATGTTGACGACCTTGAACCCGAGCTTCTCGACCATGTCGAGGCCGGCGAACACCGCCGAGTGCGTGCAATCGCCCTCGTCGTCGCAGACCCTCAGCGAGTAGAACCCTGCCTCGGGGGCCATGCCGACGATTCCGCTTCCGTTCCGCGAACCGGCAACGATACCGGCGACGGCGGTGCCGTGCTCCGGAAAGAGGTGCCCCCAGGTCGGACACGGGGGCGCGCCCGGGGTCACCATGTCCCGGGCTCCGACGAGCCGCGGCGCGAGGTCGCCGTGGTCGCACTTGACGCGCGTATCGAGCACCGCGACCACGACCCCGCCGCCGCGGGAGCCTCGCAGGTGCAGCGCCGAGGCGCCCGTCGAGTCGATGCTCCACGGGACGAGGTCCGCCTCGACCCGGAACGGAGGCGCGTCCACGATCTCGATCCGCTCCATCCAGGGCTGCCGCACGAGCGCCTCGGCGCGACTCCTGGGCATGCGCAGCGCGATGACCCGCGGCTCCTCCGCATCGTACGCGAATGACGCGCCTTCCTCCCGGAGAAGTTCGAGGCGAGTCCGGGGCGCGCCGGCGCGGTACCTCACGAAGACCGAAACGGAGGGGGGATCTCGCAGCGTGCCTGCGGGGAGGCCGCCTGGACGGTACGGCGAATCGGAGCGCGAGACGACGGCATCGGCGGAGGGCGCTGCCGGGTCACCGGCGCACGCGCCAAGGGCGAGCGCGCCAAGGGCGAGCGCGGGGAAGCCGCGCAGTGAAGGGCGCAACATGACTACCTCGGTTCAGGAGGGTATGCGGGAGGAATCAGGGATGCGGAACTGCCGGGTGCGGAACTAGTCGATCACCATGTCGTCTACGTAGACGCTCACGGCGACGAAGCGGCTGCGCCCATCGAGATCGTCCACCCGGCTCAGCGGCATGACCGCCGCGATGACCTGCTGCTGCTGCGAGACGTAGACGAACGATGCGCCCCGGTCCGCGACGAAGGCGCTGTCGGCCTCGGTCGGCGTGTCCACGACATCGATGAACACGGACACATCGGGGTCCGATTCCTCGCCGAGGTCGGTGACGCGCTCGACGCCCGCGACCGAGGCGTAGGCGGCCGGCGCGAGCGGCGTCCGGAGCGAGACCGACTTCGCGAGCTCCATCCGGTGCTGGATGTCCCCGCCGACCGCTCGGAGGGCGGCGACGTCGGCATCGGTGACTTCCCCGGCGAAGCGGGCGAGAAGGGTGTTGCGCCCTTCCTCCGGCTCGGTGGAGCAGCCGGCGAGGGCGACGAGGACGAGGCAGAGCAGCAGGCGGGGCACGGAGCCTCCTGGAAGGGGACGCGGCAAGTGTACACCCCGTCCCTCAACGACGTTTCAATCCCGGCCGGAAGCACGGCGCCCCGGCCTGGGAGGGCCGGGGCGCGGTGCGTGTGGGACGGGTACCGGGCCCTACGACGGCCGGCGGTGCCGCTGGAGGTACTGAAGCTCGTCCTCGTCGGTCCGGGCCGTGTACACCGAGGCGGCGCCGAAGCCGACGAGCCGCGTGCCCGGCGCGAGCCTCACCTGCTGGACGAGGGTGCCGCGGGCGTCGAACACGTCGTAGACCGGGGCCGCATCGGCCGGCTGGGAGCGGGGCACCCAGAGCTTCCCGTCCGGGCTCGCCATCGCGCTCCCGACGAACGGCGGCTTGAACTCGGGCCAGTCCGGCTCCGGGAGCTCGGGCGGCGGCGGCGCCGAGGCGCCGGGGCGCGGCGCGCCGCCGATGCTCACCATCATGCGCCCGCGGGTCTCGTTCGCGGCGGCGTTGATCTGGTCCTTGTCCGCCTGGGTCACGGGGACGCGCGGCGCGGCGACGCGCGGGCCGCTCACCTTCGCGCTGCCGAACCAGTCCACGTGGTAGTCGCCGACGCGAGCCACGCCGACCCGGCCGTCGGGCGTCACCGCCCATTCGTCGCGCGCGCTGAACGGCTGCTGGCGCATGACGATCGAGCGCGCGCTCGACGTGCCCGAGCTCGCGCGCGCGGTCGCGGCGAGCTTCACGCGGGCGATGGTGTCCACCCGGTTCGTCGAGGGAGTCCAGCGGAGGATCGCCGCCGAGTCGGGCATCTCGCGGACCTCGCCCATCATGCGGTTCCCGAAGGGGCTCGCCTGGAAGTAGATGCGGCCCTGCGCGTCAGTGCCGCGCATGTTGCCCATCCCGCCGCCGCCGTCCGGGAAGGAGACGAGCCCGACCGGCTTCCCGTCGGGCGCCACCTTCACGAAGCGCCGCTGGGCGGGATCGACGATGAGCGTCGTGTCGCCCGGGAGGGCGAGGACGTTGATCGGGAAGGCGTACTCGCCGGGGCCCTGGCCCTCGCGGCCGATCTTCGTGAGCGCGCCGCTCCGGAAGTCGGCGAGCGAGACCGCCTTGGCGAAGACGTCGGCGACCACGACACGCCCGTCGCGGAGCTCGCGCACCGCCGACACCTGGTCGAACGGCTCCTCGAGCTCGGCCTCGGGTCTCGTGAGGCTCACGACCGGCACCTGCGCCGCCTGCGCCTCGAGCGCGGACGCGGACACGGCCACGAGCATGGCCGGCACCATCGAGCGAAGCATGTTCGTCATCTCCAGCACGGGGGGTCGGGATGGGAATGCGCTGTCGTGGAGGGGAGGATGCGCGGGGTGCGTCGGGCGTCGCGGGCGGGCCTGCGGAGCTCCCGGCAGCGTGTTGGGGGTTCCGGTGCAGGCGGAGATGGGGGGCACACGAAAACACGAAAACCGCGGGAAAACACGAAAGGCGCCGCCTGCAGGCGGCGCCTTTCGTGTTTTCCCGCGGTTTTCGTGTTTTCGTGTGCC
>DASUXZ010000094.1:0-11116 GCA_036377655.1 Gemmatimonadales bacterium | reverse complement strand
CGCCGCGTCGAGCGCCGGGTCGAGGCGCCGCGCGAGTGCGGCACGCGTCCCCTCCGGATCCTGGCGGAGGCGCTTTACGTCGAGCATGGCGTCATTCCTCGGGGAGGCCGGGCTCGAGGTTGATGTACCCGCAGTTCTCGTTGACGAGGCCCTGCACGGTGATGGTCCGCAGCACCGGATCGATCGCAAGGATCTCGAACTTCCCATACTTCGGCACGCCGAGCGCCGAGCAGACGACACGGGAGCGGCCGATGTAGCGCTCGCCGACCGCGACGACGATCGTATCGGAGGTGACGTACCCGTTCGTGACGCCCTCGGTGATGGCGGCGAAGAGCTCATCGCGCTCCTGGAGGCCCGGAAGGAGCGAGCCCTCCGAGGGGAACCCGAGCGCCGAGCGCGGGAGCAGGACCGCCTCCCCGGTGCCGGGAAGGATGTCGAAGGCGAAATCGAAACCGGAGGTGAGGTCCGTCCGGATCGGCCGGCGATCGGCGATCGAGTACGCGCTCGGCGAGGCGATCGGCGTGCCGGTGAGGGCCGCGATCGTGAAGGTGTCCACGACGTTGGTGATCTGCGCGTCGGGGAGCTGATTCGGGTCGCTGCAGGCGGCGACACCGGCGACCAGGAAGGCGATGGGAATGAGGCGCATGAGACCGGAACTCTAAGGGGGGCCGGCGCCGCCGGTCAACATCCCGGCGACGCGCGCCAACCCGCCGTCATTTCTTGACTTCGACCATGTCGCCTCCTACGTTCCCGCAGCGCGGAAACCCCCACCTCAACGGAGCGTCGCGGATGGCCCAGCTCGCCGAGCTCGTGCGCCGGTTTGCCGGCCGGAATGGCGTGCGCGGCGCCCTCGTGGTGAGCCCGGACGGCCTGCCCATCGATCACGCCGGGCACGCGCCCGACGCCGATGCACTGGCGGCGCTCACGATCACCCTGCTCCGCCCCGCAGCGCGGCTCGGAGAAAGCGCTGCGGCCGGCGGGCTCTTCCGCGGCGTGCTCGAGTTCGATCGCGGCTTCGCGATCCTCACTGCCGTGCGCGGCGGGCACTACCTGCTGCTGCTCATCGATGCCGATGCCGACGTCGGCTCGCTTCTCTACGAGCTCCGCCGCGATGGCCCCGCCCTCGCCGCTGCGCTCTGACACGCTCCCGCTTCGAGCGATCCCGGGCAACTCGGTGACCCTTTCGCATTCGATGGAGCGCCGCCGATGAGATGGGCGGTCCTCCTCGCCGGCGGCTCCGGCTCGCGGTTCTGGCCGCTCAGCACGCCTGCCAATCCGAAGCAGCTCCTCCCGCTCGCCGGCGCGCGCTCCACCGCCGAGGACGCCGTCGATCGCCTCGACGGGCTCATCCCGCGGGAGCGAGTGCTCGTGGTCGCCGGCGACGCGCTCGCAGCGCGGCTGCAGGAGCGCCTCGCGCTTCCGGCGGAGAACATGCTCGTCGAGCCGAGAGCGGCATCCACCGCGCCGGCGCTCATCTGGGCGTCGTGGGAAGCGCAGCGCCGCGACCCGGACGCCGAAGTGCTCTCGATGCACGCGGACTGGGCCATCGGCAACGCCGAGGCGTTCCGCCGCACCGCGACCCTCGCGCTTGATTCCGCTCGGGCGTTCGATCGCCTCGTCACCGTCGGCATGGAACCGAACCGCCCCGAAACCGGATACGGCTACATCGTCCGGGGAGCCCGGCTCGCGCCGGAAGTGTGGAACGTCGCGCGCTTCTCGGAGAAGCCCGATGCGGCCACGGCGCTCGACCTCATGGCGGCGGGTGCGCTCTGGAACAGCGGGCTCTTCGCCTGGTCCTCGGGACGGCTGCTCGCCGAGGTCAGGCAGCACACGCCGGAAGTGGCACCGCACCTTCCCGCACTCGCCCGCGACGATGTCGCGAGCTTCTTCGCCGCCGTGACACCCGTGTCCATCGACGTCGGCGTGCTCGAGCGGAGCCGGAACGTCGCGGTCGTGAGCGGCGCGTTCGCCTGGGACGACATCGGGACCTGGGAAGCGCTCACGCGCGTCCGCCCGAAGGACCCGGCCGGGAACGTCGTCGTCGGGCCCGCCGTGCTCCACCAGTCGCACGACTGCATCGTCTGGAGCGATTCGGACACCGTCGTGCTCAGCAACGTGCAGGACCTCGTCGTGGTCCACGCGAACGGGCGCATCCTCATCCTGCCCCGCGAGCAGTCGGCCGATCTCAAGCGTCTCCTCGACGCGCTTCCGCCCGACGTGCGCGAGCTGCCGTGAGCGCCCTCGTGCTCCTCGAGCCCGCCGAGCCCGGCGCCGCCTGGGCGCCGTGGACGGGCGTCCGCCCCGTGAGCGAGCTCCGCGCCGGCGCCTGGCGCATCCGCGAGCGCTGGGAGCGCGCGCTCGGCGTCGCCGCCGACGCGATCGTCGGGCGCCACGTCGCCGGATTCGCCGATGTGGACGGCCCGCCGGTCCTCGCCGACATCCCCCGCCGGGCGGGCTTCGTCGCGGCCTCCTGGTTCGCGCCGGCGACGGGCCGCATCGCCATCGAGCCCGGCGTGCGCCGCCTGACGCATCGCGGCGAGGTCGTCGCGGCGCTTCTCGGGGAAGACGACGATCCCGGCCTCGACGTACACGGCGCCGGGCAGGAGATCGCCGGCGTCCGGCTCGAGGGCGCCTACGACCTGCTCCGCGCGCTCGAGCTGCTGCTCGCCGCGGACTGCGCGGAGGCCGCGATGGTGGCGGGAACCGCCCTCCCGGGCGGGAGCATCATGATCGGCGAGCCGCGGCAGGTCGTGTCGCTCGGGGCACTCGTGGAGCCGGGCGTCGTGTTCGACACGCGGCACGGCGCCGTCGTCCTCGAGACCGGCGCCGAAGTCCGGAGCGGCACGCGACTCGAAGGGCCCTGCTGGATCGGCGCAGGAGCGCGCGTCGTCGGCGGATTCGTGCGGGGCTCGGTCGTCGGCCCGCGCTCGGTCGTGCGCGGCGAGGTCTCGTCGAGCGTCTTCGTCGGGTACGCCAACAAGGCGCACGACGGGTTCGTCGGCCACACCATCGTCGGCCACTGGGCCAATCTCGGCGCGGGCACGACGACGTCGAACCTCAAGAACACTTACGGCCCGGTGCGACTCGAGGTCTCCGGCGGCCGGATCGAGACCGGTCGAACCTTCCTCGGCAGTCTCATCGGCGACCATGCGAAGACCGCCATCGGCACGATGCTCCCGACCGGGACGGTCGTCGGCGCAGGCGCGAACGTCTTCGGGGCGGGACCGATCCCGAAGCACGTCCCCCCGTTCGCGTGGGGACTCGGCGGGGACCGGGTGAGCGAGGAGGGGTTCCTGCGGATCGCGGAACGGGTGCTGCCGCGCCGCGAGGTGGCGTTCACCGACGCGCGGGCACGGTCGCTGTCCGCCACATGGCGGCGCCTCGCATGACGACGCTCCACGTGCTCGGATCCGGATCGCGCGGCAACTGCCTCGCGATCTCGTCGGGCGGCGCCACGCTGCTCGTGGACGCGGGGTTCAGCGCGCGGGAAACGGCGCGGCGCGCGGCGCTGGCAGGCGTCACGCTGGAATCGGTGATCGGGATCGCCATCACGCACGAGCACGGCGATCACGTGACCGGTGCGCCGCTCCTCGCGCGGAAGCTGCGGGTGCCGGTGCTGTGCTCCGCCGGCACGTGGAGCGCCACATCCGGGACCTTCCGCGGGGACACCCTGCACCGGACGCTCTCCCTCTCGTCGCCCGTCGAGCTCGGGCCGTTCACCATCCATGCCGCCCCGACGAGCCACGATGCGGCCGAATCGCTCGCGCTCGCGGTGCACTGCACGGACGGCGAGCGTGTCGGGATCGCCCACGACCTCGGCCGGATGACGGCCGCCGTGCGCCTCCTCCTGCGCGACCTCTCGGCGGTGGTGCTCGAATCGAACCACGACGAGATCCGGCTCCGGACCTGCGGCTACCCGCCCTCGGTCCAGGCGCGGATCGCCTGCTCCACCGGGCACCTCTCCAATCGCGCCGCGGCGGACGCCCTGGGGGAGCTCTGCCACGCGGGGCTCGGGACGGTGGTGCTGGCGCACCTGAGCGAGAAGTCGAACGATCCCGGCGAGGCGCTGAAGGCGGTGCGGCCCTCGCTCAGCAAGGCGCGCTTCTCCGGCGCCCTCCACGTAGCCCACCAGGACGAGCCGCTGGCAACGATCCGCGTCCGCGGACCGGAACGGCAGCTGGTGATGGGGCTGTAGGGGGGACGGTGGAGGTCGGTTGCGGGGGTGAAAGGTGAGCGGTGAGAGGTGAGCGGTGAGAGTGAGGAAGCCGGCCGCGGGGGCCGGCTTCGATCGTTTTCAGGACTCGGTGTCGGGATCGGGGGGGATGGCGACGCCGGCCGGCCTCGGCGTGGCGGGGCCGACGCGCTTCAGGGTGATCGGCTTCTGGAGATCGCCGCCCGAGATGGTGAGCTCCGACTTTCCGAGCTTGAGGTCGTAAACCTCCCATTCGCCGCCGATCGCGATGGCGATCCGCTTCCCGGTGAGGCGCCAGCGCGAGGTCTCCTTGCCCCAGGTGGCGCTCGAGTCGGCCCGGATGATGACTTCGCGCGGGCCGCCCCGCGTATCGAGACGGGCATCCACCCGCCAGGTGCCCTCGATCGAGGACTGCTGTCCTTCGGCGCGGCCAGGCAGGAGAGCTGCCGCCAGCAGGAAGATCGCTGCAACCCGCACTATGCCCCCTTCATGTTGTGTGATTCGCGGTGTTCGGGCCTGCCGCAGGCAAGACCGATGCCGCCTTCCGCGACCGGCGGGCTCAGCCTCCGGCAAGCGTCCGCGCCCGAGCGAGGTTCGTCTCGGTGAGGGTCAGGCTGGGATGGCCCCGCACGAGCACGCTTCGCTTGAGGTGCGCCGCCCGTTCGAGGAGGCGCACCGCCGCGTCCGGATGCCCCCTGCGCGCGTACTGAACGCCGAGCCCGTCGAGCGCAACGCCCAGTTCGAACGCGTCCGGCCGGACGGCGTTGCGGAGGAGCCGCAGGCCGGCCAGGTACAGCGCTTCGGCCTCGTCGTGACGCCGCTGGCAATCGATGATCGCCGCGAGGGCGATCAGATCACACGCCACGCGGCCGGGCTCCGCCGGGCCGGCCAGCCGAATCGCGAGCCCCGCGCGGGCCCAGGCTTCCCCTGCCGCCCAGTTCCCCGCCACATACTCGATGCCGCCGAGATTGTGGTGCAGGACCGCGAGCGCGTCGCGGTCATCCGGTGCCCAGGTTCGAACGAGCCGCAGCGCACGACGATAGTTCCGGCGCGCCTCGGCGTGCCGGCCCTCCGCCTTGTTCCGGAGGCCCTGCCGATTGATCCGCTCGGCCCGCCGAAGCGCCAGGACCTTCCGCGATTCGGTCGGGCGGCTACCGGAGGATAGCCTCATTGTGATTCGAGGCCAGCCTGGGAGCGATCCGTTCCTCGAGCTCGGTGACCTCGAGCTCGAACTCGATATCGGAACGGCCGAGCGCCTGCCGAATCTGCGCCTTCTGGTCTTCGGTGAGCTCGATCCGGACGGGGCGCGTGGTCTCTTTCGGATTCATGGGATTCTCCTGAAAGGGGTGTGGTCCGGCACTGTGGGAGGGAGTGGCCGCGCTCAGCGTGGGCCCGGACGGTCGATGGGCTCCCGGTGAGTGTCGTCGACCGGCAGGCCGCTCGGCACGCGCTGCGGGGTCAGGCGCGCCAGATTCCGGGCACCGGGATCGGTAAGCGCCCGCATGAACTCCGTGACCTCGTCGACCTGCTGGGGCGTGAAGACGACGCCATCCAGGAGGGGATCCCGGGTCGCGAGGATCGCATCGACGTTCGCAAGGACGAGCCCCCGCAGCATCGGCTCGAGCTGCGCCCCGTCGAACGCCCGCAGCTTGAGGTCCGATTCGCTGTAGTGATCGACGAACGCGCGCAGGTCGGTGAAGGCGCCGTCATGGCCCCAGGGCCCCGTGAGCTCGACGTTCCGGAGCGGCGTCGTGCGGAACCGGTAGCGATCGGCCTCGAGCCCCGTGACGCGCATGCGCCCAAAATCGTCCCGGCCCTCGAGGCCGTCGCCCTGCCCGGGCCCGAGCTGTGCCACAGCCACGTTGTGGAACTGGTTGTCCGTGAATGCCGGGCCGTTATGGCAGACCGAGCAGCGAGCGGACATGAAGTTCCTCGCGCCGGCCAGCTGCACCTCGGAAAGAGCCGCATCGTTCCCGGCAAGGAACCGGTCCCAGGGCGAGTCGTTGAACGCGAGCTCCGCAATGAGGAAACCGGCGATCGCGTTGCTCGCATGCGCGAAGGTCATGTTCTCCAGCCGCTGTCCGGGGTAGGCCGCCTCGAAGAGGTGCCGGTACTCGGGATACGCTGCCAGCCGCCGCATGAGCGCCGCCCAGACGCTTCGCGGATCGTGGTCTGCCACGTCGGCCAGCTCGTTGCCGTCACTCCCCCGCATCTCCTCGCGGGACAGCACCGGAAACAGGGGAAGCGCGGAAAGGGCTCCGAATTCGAAGACGGCTGCCATGTCCGCCGAGATCGCATCTCCGGCGGGGGTATGCACCACCCCGGCGGCGGCGCTCGCGACACGGCCGTCCCAGAAGAACGACTGCAGCGCGAACAGGTTGAATGCGGGCGGTGCGTTGCGCGGGATGAATGCGCTGGCCGGATGCGATCGGTCGAGCGCAAGGCCGGCGGCTCCCTGCCCGATCGACAGGCTGCGACCGTCGCCGGTACCGAACCGCGGAAGGTGGCAGGTCATGCAGGCGATATCGCGGTTGCCGCTTAGCTCCTTGTCGAAGGCGAGAAAGCGACCGAGACTCACGAGCTGCGGCCGGATCGGGGCAGGCCGGGGGAGGGGCGTGATGCCCCGCTCCGCGGCGAGGCGCCGGACCTCCGCGGCGAGGGCGCTCGTCTCACCGCGCCGGAAGGCGGCCACTTCGGATGGAGCGGTCGCATCCTCCGCAGCACACGCAGTGAGAAGACCGGCGAGCAGAATCATGAGCAGCCGCCCGACGCAATGCCCCTCGGTGTCGTGCACGAGCCCCTCCTGGCTGGTCGAGCAATCGAGTCCCCGGAACCGGGGTCCCGATATAAGGATCGGATTCTCGGGCCCACACCCGACAACCGGGGGTGCGCTCTTGAACCCGTGAGGGGGGAGAGGACTGGACTAGAGGCGTGCCCGCAGCGCCTCCACGATCCGGACGCCGGCCTGGCCATCCCACCCTTCCGGGCGGCGCCCCGACCACTGCCGGAGATCGCCGCGGACGAGCGCCGGCAGCTCGGCCGGGTCGGGGGCGAGGCGGTTGGTCCCCTCGGTCACGGTGATGGGACGTTCCGTCGTTTCCCGCACGGTGAGGCAGGGCACGCCGAGCGCCGTGGTCTCCTCCTGCAGGCCGCCCGAGTCGGTGATGACGACGGCCGCGTCGCGGACGAGCGCCACCATGTCGGGATAGTCGAGCGGGCCGAGCACCTCCACGGCGCCGGTGCGCGCCCCGGCACGCGCGAACGCCTCGCGCGTCCGCGGATGCATCGGGAAGACGACGTCGCGCTCGGCGGCCACCTCGCGGAGCGCGGCCGCGATCGCGGCGACGCGGCCGGGATCGTCCACGTTCGACGGGCGGTGCAGCGTGACGACGGCATGCCCCGCCCTCCCCGAGGTGACGGAGGCGCGGCCGTCGAGCCGCTCGATCGTCCGGAAGAGGCTGTCGATCATCACATTCCCGACGAAGACGATCTCCTCCTCCGGCTCGCCCTCGGCGCGGAGGACCCGATCGGCGTCCCGCGAGGGCGTGAGCAGCAGGTCGGCGATGCGGTCGGTGACGATCCGGTTGATCTCCTCGGGCATCGACCGGTCGCCGCTCCGGAGGCCGGCTTCCACGTGCGCCACGCGCACGCCGAGCTTCGCCGCGGCGAGCGCCGCGGCGACGGTCGAATTGACGTCGCCGTAGACGACGAGCCACCGCGGCCGGTGCGCCGCGATGACCGGCTCGATCCGCTCAAGGATGCGCGCGGTCTGCGCCCCGTGGCTCGCCGAGCCGACCCCGAGGTCGATCTCGGGCGCGGGGAGCTCGAGGTCGCGGAGCAGGTTCCGGTAGAGGGCGTCGTCGTAATGCTGGCCGGTGTGGATCACCATCTGCGAGAGTCCGGCGCGGGTGGCGGCGCGGTGCACCGGGGCGAGCTTCGGGAAATTGGGCCGTGCTCCGACGACGTGCATCAGGTCCAAGTGGTACGCTCCGCGTGGAAGGGCGCTCCGCCGACCCCGGAAAAGATAAGGGGGCCGCCTCGCGGCGGCCCCCTCATCACGTGCGGGACTCGGCTCAGTACATCCCGCCCATGCCGCCACCCGGCGCGGCCGGCATCGCCGGCTTGTCTTCCTTCTTCTCGACGACGACGCACTCGGTGGTGAGCAGGAGGCCCGCGATCGACGCGGCGTTCTGGAGCGCCGTGCGGGTCACCTTGGTCGGGTCGATGACGCCCGCCTTCACCAGGTCCTCGTAATCGTCGTTCGCGGCGTTGTAGCCGAAGTTCTTCTCCTTCGACTCCTTCACCTTGGCGAGGACGATCGAGCCCTCGACCCCGGCGTTGACGGCGATGGCGCGGATCGGCTCCTCGATCGCGCGGCGGACGATGTCGACGCCGATCTTCTCGTCGTCGGTGCCGCGGATCTTGTCGAGCGCGCGCTGGGCGCGGATGAGCGCGACACCGCCGCCGGCGACGATGCCCTCCTCGACGGCCGCGCGGGTCGCGTGGAGCGCGTCCTCGACGCGGGCCTTCTTCTCCTTCATTTCCGTCTCGGTGGCCGCGCCGACGTTGATCACCGCCACGCCGCCCGAGAGCTTGGCGAGCCGCTCCTGGAGCTTCTCGCGATCGTAGTCGCTCGTGCTCTTCTCGATCGCGCCGCGGATCTCGCCGATGCGCCCCTGGATGTCGTTCTCCTTGCCCTTGCCGTCCACGACGGTGGTGTTGTCCTTGTCGATGACGACGCGCTTGGCGCGGCCGAGATCGCCGAGCGTCGCGTTCTCGAGCTTGAAGCCGACCTCCTCCGAGATCACCTGGCCGCCCGAGAGCACGGCGATGTCGCGGAGCATTTCCTTGCGGCGGTCACCGAAGCCCGGCGCCTTGACGGCCGCGACCTTGAGCGTGCCGCGGAGCTTGTTGACCACGAGCGTCGCGAGCGCCTCGCCCTCGACGTCCTCGGCGATGATGAGGAGGGGGCGACCGCTCTGCGCCACCTTCTCGAGGACCGGGAGGAGCTCCTTCATCGCCGAGATCTTCTTGTCGTGGATCAGGAGGTAGGCGTCGTCCAGCACGGCCTCCATCTTCTCCGGATCGGTCACGAAGTAGGGCGACAGGTAGCCGCGGTCGAACTGCATGCCGTCCACGGTCTCGAGCGTGGTCTCGAGGCCCTTGGCCTCCTCGACCGTGATCACGCCGTCCTTGCCGACCTTGTCCATCGCCTCGGCGATGAGGTTGCCGATCTCCTTGTCGTTGTTCGCGGAGATGGTGCCGACCTGCGCGATCTCCTTCTTGCCGGCCGAGGGCACCGAGAGCGACTTGAGCTCCTCGACGATGGCCTCGACGGCCTTCTCGATGCCGCGCTTGAGCTCCATCGGGTTGGCGCCGGCGGTGACGTTCTTGAGGCCCTCACGGAAGATGGCCTGCGCGAGCACGGTCGCGGTGGTGGTGCCGTCGCCGGCGAGGTCGGAGGTCTTCGTGGCGACCTCCTTCACCATCTGCGCGCCCATGTTCTCGATCGGGTCGGTGAGCTCGACTTCCTTGGCGACGGTGACGCCGTCCTTGGTGACCGTCGGCGACCCGAACTTCTTGTCGATGACGACGTTCCGCCCCTTCGGGCCGAGGGTGACCTTCACGGCCTCGGCGAGGGCGTCGACGCCCTTCTTGAGCTTGGCGCGGGCATCGGTGTTGAACAGCAACTCCTTGGCAGCCATTGCAGTCTCTCCTGAAGTGATGTCCGGAACGCTCAGCCGACCTTGGCCAGGACGTCCGACGCCTTGATGATGATGACTTCCTCGCCCTCGACGGTGAACGGCGTCCCGCTGTACTTGCCGTAGATCACCTTGTCGCCCACGGCGAGGTCCATCTTGACCCGCTCGCCCTTCTCGATGCGGCCGGGGCCCACGGCGATCACCTCACCCTGGGTGGGCTTTTCCTTGGCGGTATCGGGGATGTAGAGGCCGCCGCGCATCGACTCCGCCTCGTCGGCGGGCATGATGACGACACGGTCCTCGAGCGGCAGGAGCTTGATCTTGGGCTTGGCCTTGGTACCGGCGGACATCGCTTCCTCCACGACTTTGATGGTGGTGTAACTGCGGATGCTTCAATGCATTAGCACTCTGGCTCCGGGACTGCCAGCACGTCGGAGCGGAAGATAAGCGGCGCTCCCGGCGTGTCAAGCGCTTCCGCCCCGCCCGCCGGCGGCCGTGCGCCCGCCGGGAACCGGTCGGGCTGCCCCGGCGTTTTCCGCTTGACTTGGGCTCGGCGACTGCAGAACGTTGACGCCGAACCGTTCACACCGTCCGGCGGCCGCCGCGCGCCAGCACTCCGGGGCGCCCCGCGTCGCCCGCCGGGCAGCATCAGGAGGAGCCGCATGGTCCACCTCGTCGGACTGCTGGCGCTCGCGGGCGTCCTGCAGACCTCTCCCGGCAGCACTCCCCCCGTTCGCGTCGAGACGGACTCCTCCCGGCACGAGATCGTGGTGGAGTATCGGATCCGCGAAATGCCTGCGGGGCACGATCATCACGCGCACGGCGGCCACGCCTCGCACATGCAGCGCATGGTCCGGTTCCCGTCCCCGGTCACGGGGTGGTTCCGCGCGGCGCATCTCGAGCTCTTCGACCCGTCGGGCACGCCGGTTCCGCAGCGCGCGCTCCACCATTTCAACCTGCTCAACCTGAGCCGGCGGCAGCTCGTGCACGGCGGGGTCGAGCGGATGTGGGCCGCCGGGCAGGAGACGGACCCGGTCACGCTTCCCGGCGGTGTCGGCATGCCGGTGAGCTCCGACATGACGCTCGGCATCGTCGTGGCCTACATCCCCGAGATGCTGCCGCCCGGCTCGCTCGTGCGGCTCCGGCTCAGCTGGACGCCGAGGAACACCAACCCGCGGCCGGTGGACATCTACCCGCTCCCGCTCGACGTCAACTATCTCGT
>DASUXZ010000093.1:0-6090 GCA_036377655.1 Gemmatimonadales bacterium | reverse complement strand
CATCGGCCCGAAGGCCGCTTTTCCAAGATATGGCGGATCGGCCGGAAGGATGAGGGGGCCTGCCTCGAGAAGGCGTGCTCGAGACTCAGGTAAAGGAAGACCGAAGTGGCTCCCTCGCTCGGCCCCACCCCGACCAGGTACGCGATCCCCGGCACGACCTGAATCCCACCGAGATTCACCGCTCCGCGAACTCCCGGGCTCACGAACGCCGCCTCTGACCGGGCCGTCACGCCACCCGAAACGGCCTCGGCATCGCTCGACCAGACCGCCTCGAGAAGGAAGTTGAGCGCCGGGCGCAGCAGCCACACCGCGCCGGCACCGAGGTTGACCGACCGGGTCGCGGCGGTGCCGCCATCCGGTGCGTCGGCGGACGGCACGAACGTCGCGCCGGCGTTCCAGTGGGAGACGAGCCGCGGCCCGAGGACGGCGGTAACGGGGAGGTTGAGCTGAACGCCTGGACCACCCGAGCCTCGCCCTTCGGCAGGGTCTCCGGTCGGGACGAGGAGGGTGATGCGGGGCGCAACGAGGAGCGTCGCGTGAGGATGCCCGACTGCCTGCATCCGGTAATTGACGGCGAAATCTCCCACACCCGTCCCGAGACCGCGGTCGAGGAGCGGAAGGGTGTAGCCAAGCTGGTGGCGCAGTCCCCCGAGCGGCCATTCCTGCGTGAACGCGTACTCCCAGGCGCCGTCACCGTCGTGCTCGAAGGTGCTGATGTGCTGGACGACGCCCCGCTCCTGGTTGTACGCCTCCTCGAGCAGGAAGCTGTTGTCCTGGATCGGCGACTGGGCGGCAGCCGGAATCGCGGCGGCGGCGAGCGCGGCCGCGACGAGCGTGACGCCAGCTGGCTTCGAGCGGGTCATGCGCCTACGAGCACGCCGGTCGCATACATGAGGACGAGTCCCGCGAGCACGCCGGCGGTGTTGAGCGGAGAGAGGAACGAGCCCTCCCGCCCGCGGACGAGCAGCTTCCCGAGCTCATGGACGACTTGCACGATCGCCCCTGCCCCGATCGCGAAGAACAGCGTGGTCCAGACCGGAGAGCTCGAGAACCCGCCGATCCACGCGCCGATCACGGTCGGAATCCCGGCGATGGCGCCGAGCAGCAGGAGCCGTGCGAGGCCGGGCCGCTCGTTCCCGAGCGGTGCGACGATGCCGAGCCCCTCGGTCGTGTTGTGGATCAGGAACCCGATGACGAGGAAGGTGCCGAGCGCGATCTCGCCGGTGGCGTACGAGCTGCCGATGGCGAGGCCCTCGCCGAGATTGTGCAGGCCGATCGCGATGGCGACGAGCGTCGCCACGTAGAGCCCGCCCCGCGCCTTCCCGTGCGACTTCCGGTGTGCGCCGATGCCCGCGAGGAGCAGCGGCGTGCCGACGAGCCCGAGCAGGACGAGCCCGCCCCCCTGGAACGCCCCCGCCACCCGCGCCGAGAGCGCGAACGCCTCCGTCAGCGCGTCCACACCGAGGAAGACGAGCAGTCCCACCGTGAGCGCGAGGAAGAAGTCGAGCCAGCGGCGCTCGAGCCGCCGGAGAAACGGCAGCCAGAGAAGGCCGAGCAGCACCGGGATCACGCCCGCGTAGGTGCCGAGGAGCGCGAAGGTCGAGAGATAGCGCGCGTCGGGGCGCGGGGTCTCGACCGCCACGTTCACCGTCCCGCTGAACGTGAGCCCGGTGCTCGTGATGAGCGTGACGGTATGCGGCTCGCCCTCCACCCAGGGATACGGCACGCGGATCGTGCGGCGCTCGAGCCGCCCGAGGGTGCGGCTCCCGCTCAGGCTGTGCACCCAGGAGGCATCGTCCACGAAAAGCTGGGCGACCGTCACCGGCTCGGGTCCGCCGTTCACCACCGTGATCTCGACGAGGCCCGGCTCCGGCAGCGCGATCCGCTCGATCGTCAGCTCCTCGACCGGCGGGAAGGCCTGCGTGAAGACGCCGACCGGCCCGGCGCGCAGGAAGAGCGCCACGAGGAGCGCGAGCAGCAGCAGCGGCCCGAGGCCGAGCGCCCAGAGCGGAAGCCGCCGCGCACGGCCCGCGCCGACGGCGTCGGCCGCGGCCAGGGCGGGATCAGACATGCGGCGCCTCCCGCACGTCGAAGATGCCGCTCCATCCGAGCTCGGCGAACTCGCTCTGGTGCGCGTGGAACATGAACGGCCCGGTGTGCTTGTAGGTGAACTCGAGGACGCACCGCTCGCCCTGCGCGAGCGTGGCGACGTCGGTCCACTCGAACCGCTCGCGGTTGGTGCCGGTCCGGTAGAACCGGAAGAAGTTGCCGTGCAGGTGGAACGAGTTGAGCAGGTCGAACTCGGTGATGTTGACGAGGTAGACCCGCGTGAGCTCCTCGCGGTGCAGGCGGATCGGGTACTTCTGGTAGTGGAACGCGACCGTGTTGACCGCGTAGACCTCGTTCTCGTTGTCGAAGTTGGTGTCGAAGGCGTTCATCATCATGACGAGCTCGCGCGCGGGCGGGAGGCCATCCTTCGGATCGATGATGAAGACGCCGTAGAGTCCCTTGTGGATGTGGCGCTTGATGGGGACGGTGTGGCAGTGATAGAGCTGCAGGCCTGCCGGCTCCGCGTCGAACTCGTAGGTGTAGCTCCCGCCGGAGGGCACCATCTCGAAGGCGCCGTCCATGTTGGCGGGATGGATCCCGTGGAAATGCACGGAGTGCGGATGGCTGCCGCGGTTCACGAAGCGGACGCGGATGCGATCGCCTTCGGTGCAGCGGATCGTCGGGCCGGGGACCTGCCCGTTGTAGGTCCAGGCGGGATAGAACACGCCCGGCGCCACTTCGATCTCGCGATCCTCGGCGACGAGCTCGTATTCGCGGAGCACCTGGCCGGAGGGAAGCCGCGATTCGCGGCCGTAGTCGAACGCCGTGAGGAACGCGCCCGGATCGAAGGCGCCAGGGCGAATATCGCCGACGGCCATCATGTCGTGATGCGTGGCGTGGTCCGGCGCGAGCACGTCGCGCGACTGCTGGAGGGCGACGGCGCTCCCGCCGGTGGCGAGTCCGACACCGCCGAGCGCGCCGGCGGCAAGGAGGCGGCGACGGGATATCGGGCGCTCGAGCGGACCGCCGTCGCGGCTGGCCGGGTCGCTCATGCCATTCCCTCCGCTTCCGCGCAGAGCAGGTGGCGCGCGAGCTCGGCGCCGATCACCTGCACCTCGTCCTCCACCGCGATCGAGATGGGGCCGCTGAACGGCTGCCGCTCCGCGATCGTGACGGTGACGCCGGGCCGGAGTCCGCGCTCGGCGAGATGCCGCAGGAGGCCGGGGTCTTCCGCGCTCACCCTCCGGATGACGAGCGGCACGCCCTCGGGCGCATCCGACAGGGGCGACAGGGCCTCCTCGATCATCGAGCCGTCGGCGGCGGGGATCGGATCGCCGTGAGGATCGCTCGTCGGGTGGCCGAGCGCGGCCGCCATCCGCTCGACGAGCGTGTCCGATACGGCGTGCTCGAGGCGCTCGGCCTCGTCGTGCACCGTGTCCCAGCTGTAGCCGAGATGGGCGACGAGGTAGGACTCGATCATGCGGTGCCGGCGAACCATCCGCAGGGCCACCCGGCGCCCCTCCTCGGTGAGCTGCGCACCGCGGTAGGGCGCATGGTCGAGAAGGCGCTGCTCCGAGAGCCGCTTGATCATCCCGCTCACGGACGCCGGCGAGAGGTCGAGCGCCTGGGCGATGTCGCTCGTGGTGGCGGGCCGCCCTTCCGGCGAGAGCCGGTAGATCGCCTTGAGGTAGTCCTCGACCGAGCGGGTGAACGAATCGGACGCCTGTACTGCGTTCATACGAATCCCAGAATTAGTGTATCCTAATTCTGTGAATCGTCAGTGCTAATGTCAAGCGGCATGCAGAATAATGGCGCCACCGTAGTGACGCCATGGCGACAGTCGAGCGGTCAGTCGAGGCGGGAAAGCAGGTCGGCCAGGATCCGCTCCGTCATCCCCCAGACTACGCCATGGAGGGTCACGAAGGCCGGCGTCGAGCGGGACATGCCGGCCACCTCGACCGTGGCCCGCTCCTGCCGGCTCGCCCGCAGGACGTCGAGCGGGATCCATTCGGCCGCGGCGACCTCCGCGCTCAGGGAGAGCGGCGGCCGGGATTCCAGATGAAAGAGGTAGGGCCGGACCGCGATCGGCGGGAGGACGGGGGTCCGGGGAATCACGTCGGCGAGCGCGCCGACGAGCGCGGCCCGCTCCAGCGGGACCGCCACTTCCTCCCGCGTCTCCCGCATCGCGGTGGCGACGAGATCGGGATCCCCCGCCTCACGCCGGCCGCCCGGAAGCGCCATGTGGCCGGACCAGGGGTCTCCCTCCTGATGCGCGCGCCGGATGAGCAGGATCGAGTCGGGGCCGGGCGCGAGGATCACGGCAACGGCGGCCCAGTAGAGCCCCGGCTCGTCGACGTCGACCGGGACCTGGGCGGCGAGCCGGCTCGCGAGGCGCTCGAAGGACGTCAGTGGGTGTGCGTGTGGCACCCGCCGCCGCAGCATCCGCCGCTCCGCGAGGCAGGCGCCGCCTCGGCGCGCGCAGGGACCGCACCGGACGCCGGGCGTGCGGTGAGCGACATCAGGCGCTCGACCTCCGCGCTCCCGCAATCGCAGGCGACCTTGCGTGTGCCGCGCACGAGGCGCTCGAAGCGAGCGCCGCAGGCGGTGCAGTGGTAATCGTAGATGGGCATGGGCGGAGATTCGCGGCTTGTCCGCGAGCCGTCAAGTGGAGCGGAGGAGTGCGCTCGCGAGGAACTGGAGCGTCGCGTCGAAGACGGCGTCGGCGGGCGGCACCGGCGCCTTCCAGGGATGCGCCGCGCCGAACGTGTGTCCCGCGTCCGGCACCGGGAGCCAGGTCGCGAGCTCGCGCCCGGCCGCCCGGGCCAGCATCTCGCCCTCCGTCACAGGCACCGATTCGTCGGCGGTCCCGTGCACGACGAGCCACGGCACGTCGAGCCGCCGCGCGGCTCCGAGGATGTCGAGCGACGGGTCATCCGATTCGACCTCGTCGAGGAGCGCGGTGCCGACGGGGATCACCTGCCCGGTGCGCACGTTCGCGACGTCGAGCGCGCCTCGCTCGCGCCAGGCGCGCCGGGTGGCGTCGTCCCAGCGGTCCGCGCGCGCGATCGCTGCCCACGTGACGAGCGCGTGCACGGCGTCGTCGGCGGCCGCATGGAGCAGCGCCACGGCGCCGCCGCGCGAATGGCCGACGAGCCCGAGCGTGGAGGGGGGCACCGTGCCGAGGTCGCCCCGCCGGAGCGCCGCGACGACCGTATCGAGGTCCCGCAGCTCGGCCGTATAGGTATTGCGGCCGAAGCGATCGGCATGCGCAGGGCTGCCGCCGGCATCGACACCGCTTCCGCTCATGTTGAAGGTCACGGCGGTCATGCCGGCGCGCGCCACGCGCTCCGCGAACGGCGGGAAGAATCCCCAGTCCTTGAAGCCCTTGAATCCGTGCACGATGACGACGGCCGGGCGCGGCGCGGCCCTCCCGCCTGCCCGGACGTCGACGAATATGGGGCCGAGCGTTCCGTCGAGCTCGTGCCGGGAGAGGGTGGGCGTGGCCATGCGTGAAGCGTAGGCAGGTGGAACCGAGGGGCAAGTGAGCCCGCCACCGGCGGTCAGCGCCTCCGCAACGCTCCGGATTGACCGGTCTTCACAATTCCTATAGGATTGGTCGTCTATGCATTGATAACGATTCTCAACTGAATTCTCAACGGTAGAACCCGGTGCACAAGCTCACCTTTCCGTTCCTCGCCATCGCAGCCCTCGCCGTGGCAGCCCCGCTCGCGGCCCAGCAGCAGGACTCCCTCAGCGCACGCCAGGATTCGACGCGCGCGCCGGTCGAGGTCGACGAGATCGTCGTCACCGCCGAACGCGGCCGCGGTCGCGCATCGGACGCCGCGGCGGCGATCCGGACCGTCAACCGGGCGGAGCTCGAGCGCCGGGCCGGCACCGACCTCACGACGGTCCTCCGCGACGTGCCCGGCGTCCAGATCGATCCGGTCGTCGGATCCGGCGCGGGCGTCATCCTTCAGGGCCTCGGATCCGAGCGGGTGCTCGTCCTGCTCGACGGAGCGCCGCTCGCCGGCCGGATCGGCG
>DASUXZ010000092.1:0-5715 GCA_036377655.1 Gemmatimonadales bacterium | reverse complement strand
GCGCTCTATCCAGCTGAGCTACGGGCCCGTTCGGGAGAGGCGGGAATATACCGAGGGCGCAGGGTCCGCGGTACCGGGCACGATCAGGTCCTCGAGGAAGAAGGCGGCGAGCTCCGCCCTCCCCTGCAGCCCCGATTTCTGGTAGACGGCCACCGCATGCTGGCGCACCGTCCGCTCGCTCCGCCCGCTCGCCGCGGCGATCTGCTTGTGCCCGTGCCCTTTCATCAGGGCGACCGCCACGTCCCGCTCGGCCGGCGTGAGCTTCCAGGCCGCGAACTGCTCGTCCACCGCCCGGCCCAGCCCTTCGAGCGCCTGTTCGGCCCGCGCCCGCCACGCATCCCGCTCCGCCTGGCGCTCGGCGAGGGTGCGGCGCAGCGCGCTCGCCGAGTGCTCCGCGCGCCACCACCCGCGCCAGAGCCATGCCGCCATCCCCGCCGCGCCGGCGATGAACGCCAGCTCGTACAGGACGTGAAAGGAGCGCCAGTCGGACGGGGCGTCGAGCGCGAGGTCCCCGGCCCCACCCGCCACGACGGCGAGGAGGAGCAGCGTGAGCGGCAGCCTGAGGCGCGGTGCCAGTGTCTCGCTTTCCATCATCGAGCGGCCCTCCAGTCGGTCCGTCATCCGCCGGATGCGGGCGCATCTGGCCTCCGGCGGGCTCCGCTCCTGCGAATGTCGGATGGCGCCGGCTCGCGGGCCGATGCACCGTGTGCTCCAACCCTTACCGGAGTCACCCGATGCTTCCCGATCCGCTGCACCCCGCCGTCGTGCACTTCCCGATCGTGCTGACCTTCCTGCTTCCGCTCGCCGCCGGATTCGCGCTCTGGCGCATCCGCCGCGGCGGGCCGGTGAAGCGGACCTGGCCGCTCGTCATTCTCACCGCCGCCGCCCTCACGCTCAGCTCCTGGGTGGCGACCCAGACGGGCGAGCGCGACGAGGATGCCGCCGAGCGCATTGCGGGGGACGCGCCCGTCGAGCGTCACGAGGAAGCGGCCGAGCGCTTCCTCTTCCTCACGGGCGGGATGCTCGTGCTCGCGGGAGCCGGTCTTCTCGGCGGAAGGGCCGGGGGCGTGCTCCGGTTCACCGCGGCGGCCGGTGCCCTCGGCCTCGTCGTGGCGGGCGCCCAGGTCGGGCACAGCGGCGGGGAGCTGGTCTACCGCCATGGCGCGGCGGCCGCGCATGCCGACCGGTCCCTCGGCGAGCGGGATGCCTCTCCCGTCGAGCTCGGCCGGACCGACCGGGACGACGACGATTGACAGGAGCGCGGCTCAGGTCGTCGAGCGATCTCCGGCGAACATCGCCCTCACGGTCAGGACGGCGACCGCCACGGTCCCGAGCATGAGCGCTCCTGCCGAGGGCATCGCGAGCCACCGGAGCGATTCCTTCGCGGCACCGGTGCTTCCGAGGCCGGGCGCGATGAACCCGGCCCACATCCAGAAGACCGAGTATCCGAGGGCACCGAGCCCGAGCGCGACGCCGAGGATCCGGATGCGGCGCGGCGAAGCGCCGATCACCAGGAGCACGCCGATGAGGCCGAGCGCGGCCGTGCCGATCGCCCCGCCATGGAGGTGCGCGCGCTGCATGTACTCCCAGGACTTGGCGATCACGGGCTCCGCCTTCGCGGCGTCGCCCTGGTAGACCGTGGCCGTGACGGCTGCGGCCGAGGTTGCGAGCCGGTCCTTGATCGCGGCCTCATTCAGGCCGAAGAGGCCCCCCATGAGGAAGCCGAAGAGGATCGCGCAGGTCGCGAGCGCGAGCCCGGGGAGCGCCGCGCGAAGCGTGGCGGCGGGCACGAACGTGGTCACCGCGGTGGACGGCATCGCTTCGAGCCGCGGGGGCTGGACCGTCGGCAGCACCGGTGCCGATCCGGAAATGGCGGTCATGATGCGGGTTCTCCGATCCTTCAGGCGCGGCTAGCGCTCCTGCGCCGCCGCGCGATTCCTGACGACCTCGCCGACGAGAATCGCGGCGGGGTAGAAGATCTGTTCGTCGGCCCGCGCGTGCGCCGCGAGCTCGACCGCGAGCTCCGCGGCGTCCGCCTGTCCCTCGCTCCGGGCCATCTCGCCGAGATGCATGGTCGCCCTGCGCACCGCCGCGTGCTCCTCGAGCATGCGCGGCAGCTCCTCGCGGAGCGCATCGGTCATCGCGAGCACCGCGGCCATGTCCGGGGTGAACTCGCCGCGCCCGAGCGGCTCGAGCAGGCCGAGCGGCGGGAGCGCGATCTCCTCCTCGCGAACGAAGTGCGGGTGCAGGACCCTGGCGAGCGCGCGAGCCGCCTCGCCGGTGCGCCCGGGAAGCGTCGTGGCCGCGACCAGGCGCCCGTGGATCGCATCGTGCTCGGCCTTCATGTCGGCCGGGATCCCGATGGATGAGGCCCGCGCGGCGGGCGCATGCGCGTGCGCGGCGTCCTGCGCCTGCGCTGCAGTGGGAGCGGCCATGGCGATCCCCGCGATCAATGTGAGCCGGATGGGTGGTTTCATGAGCGCAGTGTAGCGCCCGCGCGATGATGAAAGGATGAAAGCGTCGTGAAATCCTCATATCGCATCCCTGCATGAAGATTTCTTAAGTCGGCCTTCCCCTTCTCTTTGCCATCTCCGGGCTATACTCGGGCATGACTTCCATCAACCCGCCCCTCGAGGGCATGGACGCGGGCGCTCGGGCGAGGCTCGCAGGACTCACGGTGAACGACGTGCTGCGGGCGGCCCCCGCCTCGGGCACGGTGTTCAACTGCTTCGGCATCGACACCTGCTGCGGGGGCGGGCTCCCGCTCGAGGCCGCCGCCGATGCTGCAGGCGTCGCCTTCGACGACCTCGTCACGGCGCTCGCTCCGACGCTGCCGGGCGCCTCATGAAGCTCTACGAACCCGCGGCGATCGCGCGCGACGCGGTAGCCGCCAACCCGACGCGCCCGGCGATGGCACTGGCGCACGACCACGACGACGGCCGCCTCGTGATCTTCCGGCTGGCGCCGGGCCAGGCGGTGCCCAGCCACACGAGCGCCTCGAGCGTCTTCCTGTCGGTGGCCGCAGGCCGCGGCTTCATCGCCGGGCCCGCCGGCGAGGTGCCGGTGCAGGCCGGCACGATCGCCGCCTTCGAGCCGCACGAGCTCCACGGCATGCGCGCCGAGGCGGAGGAGCTCATCATCGCGGCGCTCATCACGCCGCGGCCGGGGACCCGCTGATGGAATGGTTCGTCCGCGGCTTCCTCCGGAGCTCGCTCGCGTGGCTCGGCCTCGGCGTCTCGCTCGGCGTCGGCATGGCGGTGCATGCGCCGTGGATCGTCTACCGGCCGGCGCACATGCACATGAACCTGCTCGGGTTCGTCGCGATGATGATCTTCGGCGTGGCCTATCACGTCGTGCCGCGCTTCACGGGGCATCCGCTGCACGCGCGCCGGCTCGCGGGATGGCATTTCGCATTCTCCAACGCGGGGCTCGCGCTCATGGCGCTCGGCTTCATCCTGCGCCCCCACCAGGCCGCCGGATGGCCACTCGTCCTCGGGGCGGGCGCGGCGCTGAGTGCCGCGGGCGCCTACTGCTTCATCTACAATCTCTGGAGAACGATCGGTCCCGCCCCGCTGCCGGTTCCCCGGCCGCGGCCGTTGCCGACGGCCTGACCGAGCAGCATCCGCGGGAGGCGGGGCCGCAATCTGCCCCGCCCCTTGCAGATGCCGGGACCGCTCGCGGCCGCCCACGATCGGGCTCGACGTGCACCTCCTTGCATCGCATTCGGCCAAGTCGTGACGGCGTCGGCCACGGCCCGGAACGTCCCACTGCGAATTCCTGCACTCCGTCGGATGGCCCGCGCGTTGCGCGCATCCGCGCGTCGGCCCACCCCTGGAGGATCTCATGACCCGATTCAGTGCCCGCGCTCTCGCGGGTCTCGCCGCGCTCTCCCTCGCCGCCTGCAACAGCACCGACGAATCGCCGCTGCCGGCAGCGGCCGCGCCGTCGTTCGCGCCGGGCGAGACCGGAAACGGCGCGCCGAGTGGCGCGCATTTCACCCTCAACATCATCGGCATGGGTCGCGACAAGAGCGCGAACATGGATGAGGAAGGCGGCCACGTCATCTTCGTGCGGCTCGGCAGTCGGACGGGCGACGCGGTGAGCACCAAGATCATGCTGAGCGAAGGGGAGTTCGCCGTCCTCGACAAGAACGGGACCGACGGCCGCGCGGGCTTCCAGCTTCCGGCGCCGGCGGGAGGCACGGCCTATCAGGTCTACGCCCGGCCGCTCGGCACGCCGGGTGGCATGGCGCGGATCACGACCTGCGCGGAGCAGGTGCTGGTGGACGGGGTGTACGTGGAGGACGAGGTGTGCTCGACCGAGAACAAGGTGTTCGTGCGCGAATCCGGGCGCAGCCGCTTCGAGAACGTGACCCAGGAGCTCACCACGATCGTGATCGACGACGACGTGACCGCCACGTACGGCGAGACCACGGCGTACACCGCCTGCGGCGGGACCGACACCGACGGGGACGACGCCCCGATCCGCGTCGACCTGTTCGACTCGTGCCTCGAGAACTACTTCTGGAAGTACGACAACAACGGGCTCAGGATCCTCCAGGTCCGGTTCTATCCTGCGAGCTGATGCGGCGAGTCACCTGACCAGGCCGCGCCCCGGCACGTGCGCCGGGGCGCTGGCCTATCCGGCCGGCGCCTCCGCGGCCGCTTCGGCGGGCTGTGGGGACGGACGGCCGCCGCCGGGCGCATGCACCTCACGCGAGCGCACGAGCGCCCGCCGGAAGAGGACCGCGCCGACGGTCTCGTTCACGGCGATGAGCGAGAGGAGGATCGTGCGCATGTCCCCACCGACGGCGGGATACGCCTCCGCCGCCACCGTCACGAGCCCGATCGCCACACCCGCCTGCGACACGAGGCCCATCCACAGCATCCCGGTCTCTTCCTTCGGAAGTCGGGCGACCCGGGCGCCGAGCCGCGTCCCCGCCCAGATTCCCGCGCCGCGCGCGAGCGCGATCGGGATGACCACCCACCAGAGCGACACGAGCTCGTTCAGGGCCAGCTTCGCGCCCGCGAGCGCGAAGAAGACGACGAAGACGGGGGCCGCCGACCGCTCCATCGCATGGCGGAGCGCGCGGCCGGAGCTGCCCGGCGCCGCCGTCTCCGCCACGAAGCCGGTCACGAGGAGGGTGAGCAGCGTCTCGACGTGGGCGAGCCGGGAGATCTCGAGCCCGAAGAACGTGACGAGCAGCGCGAAGAGGAAGAGCTCCGCGCGCACGAACCTCAGGTAGAGCGCCACGGCCCCGCCGAGCAGCGCGCCGATCGGGATCGCGCCGCCGATCTCCCAGGCGGTCGCCATGAAGCTCCCGACGCCTTCACCGCCCGACGGCACGAGCGCCCGGGCCAGCGACAGCGCCCCGCTGAAGAGCAGCACGACCACGACGTCCGCGACGAGGACCACGCCGAGCGTCGTGCGCGCCAGCGGCCCGCGCGCGCCGGTCTCGGTGAGGAGCGCCATGGTGACGGCCGGCGAGTGGACGATCGCGATGGCGGCGAAGAGGCCGGCGAAGGTGAGCATCGCCGTCGTGTTCGTGCCCTCGAGGAACGGCACGTACTCCTGCATGGCGAGGAGCGCCGCGACGATCGCGACGAACGTCACCGCGAGCTCGGTGCCGGTCATCTTGAGGAGCGCCACCCCCCGTCGCTTGAGCTCGCCCCACTCGAGCTCCGCGCCCGCGAGGAACGCGATGAGCGCGATGGC
>DASUXZ010000091.1:0-9329 GCA_036377655.1 Gemmatimonadales bacterium | reverse complement strand
ATGCCCGGCAACAGCGTTTCGCAGGTCCGCGGCGGCCTCGGCATCTTCGCCGGCGCGCCGGCGTTCGTCTGGATGTCGAACGCGTACGCCAACACCGGCCTCAAGTTCGCCCAGCTCACCTGCGCCGTCGGGAACACGCCGGCCTTCTCGCCGACGCTGCCCCCCCCGATGGCCTGCCTCGACGGCACGGCGATCGAGCCGGGCGGCGCCGTCGGTGAAGTGGACCTCATCGGCCAGGATACGAAGTTCCCGCGCGTGCTCCGCGCCAACCTCGGCTTCGACCGCGACATCGGCGCCGGCTTCACCGCCACGATCGAGGGCCTCTACACCAAGGGCATCGACGACTACTTCATCATCAACCGGAACCTCGAGGCGCCCGTCGTCGCGTCGGACCCGGTGGGCCGCACGGTGTACGGGACGTTCAACGGGTCGGGCCAGTCGTCGCCGGCGTACGTGAACACGATCTACGGCCCGTCCTCGAGCGGCGGTGTCTACGAGCTCCTCAACACGAGCGAGAACTACTCGTGGAGCCTCACCGGCCAGCTGCAGAAGCGCTTCACCTCGAGCTTCTTCATGACGGCCGGCTACACCCACTCCCAGGCCAAGGACGTGCAGAGCTTCACGTCGAGCCGCGCCATCTCCAACTGGCGCAACTCGTGGAAGCCCTCGGGCGACCTCCGCGACGACGTGGCCACGACGAGCAGCTTCTCGCGCCCGCATCGGATCGTGATCGGCGCGTCGTACACGGCGCCCTGGAAGAACTACCCGACCGACATCTCGCTCACCTACGTGGGCCAGTCGGGCCAGCCGTACACCTACATCGCGGGCGGCGCCGGCGGCCGCGGCGACCTCAACGCCGACGGCACCAACACGAACGACCCGATCTACATCCCGACCGGGGCGGCCGACCCGAACATGTTCTTCGCCGACCTCACGACGAGCGACGGCGTGGTCACCGCGGCCGACCAGGCGGCGGCGTTCGACGAGTTCATCTCGGGCGAGAGCTGCCTCGACGGGCAGCGCGGCCAGATCATGGAGCGGAACAGCTGCCGGAACCCCTGGCAGAGCTTCCTCGACATGAGCATCCGCCAGTCGCTCCCCTCGATCGGCGGCCGCACGCTCACGCTCGAGGTCGGCATCTTCAACCTCCTCAACCTGCTCAACGAGGACTGGGGCCGCGTGAAGGCCGTCGGCGGCACGGTGTTCTACGAGGAGGACGTCCTCCAGCAGGTCGGCGCCGACGCCGGCACCGGCCTCCCGGTCTTCAACTTCGACCCCGTCAACCTCGACAACCGCTACACGGTCACGTCGACGCTCGGGAACTCGTACCAGGTGCAGATCGGGGTGCGGGCGGCCTTCTGAGGCGGGACAGTCGGCAGTAGAGAGTAGGCAGTAGGCGGTAGACAGTAGGCGGCATGACGACAGCGAAGGGGCGGATGGCTCGGAGAATCGATGCCGTCCGCCCCTTCGTCTGCCCGCCCCCCTACCTCACCTCACCGCTCACCACACCGCTCACCGCTCACCTCTCACCACTCACCTCTCACCTCCCCGCCTACGTCCTCACCCTGTTGAGCAATACCAGCCCCGCCAGCAGGAACACCACGTTCGGCATCCACGCGAGCACCACCGGGTCCACGATCCGGCTGTCTCCCATCGCGAGCGCGATCTGGGCGAGCAGGAGGTAGACGACCGTCGCCGCGAGGCTTACGCCGAGACCGAAGGCGGAGCCCGACCGCGGCGCGGCCATCGCGAGCGGTGCGCCGAAGAGCGCGATCACGAGGCATGCCGCCGGGACCGAGATCCGCTGGGCGCGCTGGACCTCGAGCTTGCCGGTCTCGTTGCCCGCCCGGCGCATCGCCTCGATGTAGCGGCCGAGCTCCGCGTACGGCATCGCGGCCGGTGCCTTCGCCTCCGCGAGGAGGTCGCGCGGCTCCTGCGTCATCGCGGCGAGCTCGAGCGACTCGAAGGCGACCGTCGCGTTCTTCGCCGGCGGCGTTCCCGCCACGAGCCGGCTCTCCCCGCTCCAGAGCCGCCACGCCTGCGCCGAGTCGCTCCAGGTGGCGCTGTCCGCGCGGATGACGAGCGTAGGGTAGTCCGCCCCCGTCCCCTCGCGCTCGAAGATGAGCTCGCGGAGGGTGCTCGACGCGACGTCGAGCGAGCGCACCGCATATACCCATCCCTGGTCCGCGCGGTACACGAAGTTGAAGCGCGACGCCGCCGTCTGGATCCGCGGGTCGCGCTGGAGGGTGGTCATCTTCTCGGTGGACCGGACCGCGAGCTCGCCGACGAGCACGGCGAGCCCCGTCGCGCCGACCGCGGCGGCGAAGAGCGGGAGCACGAGCCGGTGGAAGCTCCGCCCCCCCGCCTTGGCCGCGGTGATCTCCGAGTGCCGCGCCATCCCGCCCACGGTGAAGATCGTGGCGAAGAGCACCGCCGCCGGCATGACGAGCGACGCCCAGGCCGGGATCCCGTAGACGTAGCTCACGGCGATCTGCTTCACCGAGAGCCCGCGGTTGAGGAGGTTCGTGAGCTCGCCCACGGCCTCCGTCAGCACCGCGACGACGGGAAAGCCGAGGGCGGTCACGACGAAGAGCCGGGTCCATGACTGGAGCATGTACCGGTCGAGGATCCGGAGCTGGCTCATCGCGCGGGGCGCAACCTCCGGACGAGGTCGCCGGCCCACTGCGCGATCTCCTCCCAGTCGCCGCCGCGCGTGCTCCCCGACTCGCGGTTGACCCAGACGAGGCCCGCGACGCCCGCGATCGTGAGGAGGATGTTCGGGCTCCACATGGCGAGCCAGGGGTGGATGTATCCCTTGTCGGCGAGCGCCTCCCCGGCAGTGAGGCCGACCCAGAACACCGAGAACACCGCCATGGCCCCGCCGATCACGAGCCCCATGCCCCCGCGCGGGAACCGGAGCGCCATCACGATGGCCACGAGGACGAAGGGGATGCACGCCGCCGCGATGGAGAACTTCTTGTGCACCTCGACCAGGTACTTGTCGGCCCGGCGCTTCGCGCTCCGCTCGGTGGAGGCGGCCCCGTTCACCTCCGGCCAGGAGGCCACGTTGGTCGCCTGGGAAAGCCGGGGGCGCCGTCCGGCGTCCTGTGCGGGCGCCTGTGCCTCCGCCGTCTTAGGGGTCACGAGAGCCGCGATGACCCCGAGCGCCCTGCAGTACAGGGGGAGCGGGCCGGGGGCGATTGCCGTGTCCGCCGGCGCCGGCTCCGGGGTCTTGCCGAGCAGCAGCGTGAGGTCCCGCTCGAGGAGCCCGCGCCGCGTCACCCGCGACTCGCCGATCTCGGCTCCCGCCCGGCGGACCACTTCGAGCATCTCGCACGTGCTCATTTCCCGGTCGCCCCGGATCACGTCGCCGGTGCGCCGCTCGAGCGAGTCCTGGACGTTCCGGAGGATCACCTCGTTCCGGACGAAGCCGGTGAGGCGGAAGGCGGATTCTTCGTCGCCCCGGAACTCGTGGACGGTGCCGGAATGCAGGATCAGCTGGAGGTGCCTGCCGCCGCCGAGCGCCGTCATCGTGCCGCTGTCGGCGTAGACGATGCGCCGGCTGAACTGCCCGCTCAGGTCGTAGATCGCCACGTCGCGGAGCGCGCCGCGGCTCTGGTCGATCGCGCCGGCCCGGAGGAAGTACTGCGACTCGGGGATGGTGTTCACCACCTGCTCGTGGAGCTGGAAGGTGGGTGACTTCCGGCTGATGTCGAACAGCAGCGTGCGGAGCCGGGCGTTGCTCCGCGGCAGCACCTGGTCCACGAAGAGGAAGGTGAAGACGGCCATCGCGAGCGCCCAGAAGAAGATCGGGCGGACGAGCTGGGCCACGCTCACTCCGCTCGCGCGCATCGCGGTGATCTCGCTGTCGGCGGCGAGGTTGCTGAAGGCGAAGAGGACCGCCACGAGCACCGCCATCGGCAGGGTGAGGGCCAGGATGAACGGGAGGCAGAGGACGAACACCTCGCCGATCACCGTCCAGTCGAGCCCCTTGCCCGCGAGCGTGTCGAAGCGGCGCGCCACCTGGTTCAGGAGCATGAACCCGGTGAGCGCGGCGAGCGCGAAGCCGAACGGTGCGACGAGCCGCCCGAGGACGTAGCGGGAGAGCAGTCGCACGGGCTAAGTGGCGTCTTGGGAACGGGTTCTGGTCGCCATTATATTTCGCTCATCCTTCCACCAGCATCCGGAATCGGTTGATTGACTAGCCTGGCGCGGTCTGCCGCGGCCCTCCTCGTCCTGATTGCGCTCGTCCCGGCAGCTGTCGCGGCCCAGGCCACGGACACCCTGCCGGGCGTCCGCCTCCGCTTCAACCTGGCGCCGCTCGAGCTGCGCGAGCCCGCCCAGCTTCGCGCCCGCTGGCTCGGCGCACCGCCGCACGCCATCGTGGCCTTCGACAGCGCGATGTCCGCCGCGCTCGATTCGTCGCGGCTCGCGCGGTCCTCGGCGCTCCGGTCGGCCTCGATTTACGGAGTGAGCCCGGCGGACTCGGCCCTGGGCCCGGAGGTCGCCGCGGCCCCCCGCGAGATCATGGGGGTGCCGCTCAAGTATGCCGATCTTTCCCTCGAGGGCCAAGCCTCGCTCAACATCCGGACGGAGCGGGTCCGGAACGAGCGGTGCACGCAGCAGGAGTTGTCCGACCCGAATGCCGGCTGCACGGGCCGGATCCGCCTGCCCCAGCTCGAGAACCAGATCAGCGTGCGCTCCGGCGGCACGATCGGCCAGCGCGTGCACGTCCTCGTGGACTACGACGCCGATCGCGATTTCAACGCCAACAACAACATCCAGGTCTACTACGAGGGCCTGAGCGACGAGATCGTGCGGCGGGTCGAGATCGGCTCCGTGACGTTCCGCCCGCCGCCGTCCCGCTTCCTCACGGCGGCCGTCCCGAGCTCGAACTTCGGCATCAACGGCCTCTTCGAGGTGGGGCCGATGCAGTTCCAGACCCTCTTCGCGACGCAGAAGGGGAGCGCCGTGTCGGAGCGGACGTTCACCGTCGGCGGCAGCGGCGCCACCGAGCCGCAGGACCGTGCGGTGCGCGACCTCGATTTCGAGGCGCGCCGGTTCTTCTGGGTGGTGGACCCGCAGTCGATTCCCGGGTATCCGGCGATCGACATCCTCGGCGTCGATCCCGGGGTGCTGCCGGCGTCGGCGCGGCCGCAGGAGGTGCGGGTCTACCGGTACCGCGCCCCCACGACGGGAGCCGTCAACCCGAATCTCGGCGGCATCCACGCCTTTGCGCGGAACCCCTCCGACCCGACCCAGACCCTCGGCCAGCTCGCCCCGGACGAAGGCGTCGAATGGGAGCTGCTCGTCGAGGGCCGCGACTACTACATCGATCCGTCGTCGCTCTGGATCGCCCTCGCCGCGCGGCTCGACACCCGCGACTATCTCGCGGTGAGCTACACGACGGCCGGCGGCGGCTCCGTCGGGTCGTTCCCCTCCGCCGACCGCCCGGAGGCGATCGACTCCCTCGCGCTCATCGTGGAGCCGCTGCGCGGGCCCGACGCGGGCACCTTCCGTCACGAGATGCGCCAGGTCTACCGCGTGGCCGGCACCGACCTCCAGCGGAGCTCGCTCGAGATCGCCGTCTCGCTCAACCGCTCCGAGCGCCCGGCCCTCGGCTCGAGCACCTACCTCGCGCAGCTCGGCATCGCGATCCCGACCGACCCGAGCCTCTTCGACCGCGAGAACCGGCTCTTCCCGCGGCTCCGGGACCCCGGCGCCGAGCAGGTGCTCGGCGAGTCGTACATCGTCTTTCCCCATCTCCAGCCGTTCGCCGATCCCGCGCGCCTCGCGCCGCAGGAGCGATCGGACTCGCTCTACCGGACGCCGCTCTACCTCCTCCTCACGCAGGGCCCCCCGGGCCGCTTCCAGATCCGGCTGCGGTACGATGCGGTCGGCGGCACCGACCGGTCGAGCGTCAGCCTCGACGCGCTGCAGATCAAGGAGGGGAGCGAGCAGATCATGGTGGACGGCCGGATCCTCCAGCGGGGGACCGACTATTCCATCGACTACGGAACCGGGCTCGTCACCTTCTCGAGTCCCGACGCGCTCTTCGGCACCGGCGCGTCGCGCGTGACGGCGCGGTTCGAGCAGCAGGACCTCTTCGCGATCGCGCCGACCACGATCCTCGGGCTGTCGTCGTCCTACTCGCTCGGCACCTTCGGGGCGATCAACTTCATCGGCGTCTTCCAGCGCGAGGCGACCGCCTACAACCGCCCCCAGCTCGGCTTCGAGGCGAAGGCGAACCTGATTGCGGGCGTCAACACGGCGCTCCGCTTCCGCCCCTCGGCCGTCACCCGGTTCTTCGACCGGCTCACCTCGACCCCGGCCGTGGCCCCGTCGGCGCTCGACATCAACGCGGAGATCGCCCTCTCGCGTCCCGATCCGAACCGCTCCGGCGCCGCCTACCTCGAGGAGTTCGAGGCCGACCTCGGCACCCCGATCTCGCTCGGGGCGCTCGCGTGGGAGTTCGGCAGCATGCCGCAGCGCACCGACGGCCTCGACCCGACGCTCGGCTTCGGGCCGCAGTTCGATCGGGACGACGCGGTGCAGCTCACCTGGCAGAACGTCGTCCCGTCCGCCACCGGCGAGCCGTTCCAGCTCCGGCCGCAGGACATCGACACGACGCTCGTCTTCGCCGGGCGCGGCGAGCAGATCGAGACCGCGCTCTTCGTCACCTTCCACGCGGATACCGCCGGCGGGTTCGTCCGGAACAACAACAGCTCGCAATGGTCGCTCCCCGCGCGCCCCTTCCGGCCGCGGTGGCGATCGATGGTGACGCCGCTCAGCTCCACCGGCATCGACCTCTCCCGCGCCGAGTACCTCGAGTTCTGGGTCTTTCAGTCCGGCGCGAAGCCGGCGGACTCCGCCGGGCTCCAGATGGTCATCGACCTGGGCTCGGTGAGCGAGGACGCGCTGGCCCTCGCTCCCGTCACGCTCGAGGTGGCGGGCGCCGACAGCCTCTTCGAGGGCCGGCAGTACGCGGGCCTCGGGCGGCTCGACACGGAGCGCGCCGAAGACGGGATCTTCAACGCGGCGGAAGACGACATCGGCATCCTCGGCGACCGGCCCGACTCCCTCGTCATCGACGGCGCGCAGGTCTTCGAGCCCACGCTCTGCCGGCGCCAGCTCTCGAGCGTGGTCCAGGTCTTTCCCTGGGGCGACCTGAGCTCCCGCTGCACCAACGGCAACGGTCACCTCGACACCGAGGACCTCAACGGGGACCTCCTCCTCGACGCGCGCGGCCCGAACGAGAACGTCTTCCGCTACGTCGTGGACCTCGCCGACGAGCGGTACAAGGTCCCGAACCGCGGGCTCAAGACGATCGACGCGCTCGGGCGCGAGGCGGGATGGACGCTCTACCGCGTGCCGCTGCGCGGTCCCGACGCCATCGAGCTCGGGGCGCCGACGCTGCGGCTCATCCAGCACCTCCGCTTCACCTTCGTGGCGCCGCCCGACGACGGCGGTCCCGACGTCGTGGCGCGCTTCGTCATGGCGCGCATGCGGTTCGTCGGCGCCCCGTGGGTGCGCCGCGCCGAGACGCCGATCGCCGGCATCGCGGGCTCGACCGGGGAGCCGCACGGCGAGGTGCTCACCGCCATCGTCTCCACCGAGAACATCGAGCTCGGCTATACCTCGCCCCCGGGCGCGGGCAGCGTGCTCAACGACCGCAACGCGGGGCAGGGTGCGCTCGGGACGCAGGTGAACGAGAAGTCGCTCCGGATCGTCGGGCAGGACCTGCTCCTGAACGAGCGGGCGGAGGCGTACCTCCGCTTCCCGGCCGGCTCGCAGAACCTCCTCAACTACCGCGAGCTCCGCGTCTGGACCCGCGGCCGCGGCGCCGGCTGGGAGCGCGGCGACCTGCAGGCGTTCGTCAAGATCGGCAGCGACGACCGCAACTTCTACATGTATCGCGCCCCGGCGAACACGACGAGCTGGGAGCCCGAGATGATCGTGGACCTCGACGTCTGGCGCCGGCTCCGCGGCCAGCTCGAGGTGCGGTGGCTCAACGGCGAGCCCCGCGGCGGCGCCGCCGAGTGCGGCGGCGATCCCGACGCGTACGTGATCTGCGAGGGGCCGTACATCGTGCACCTCGGCGACCCGGGGATCAATCCGCCGAACCTCGCCGCCGTGCAGGAGATCGCTGCCGGCGTGCTGCGCGTGGCCGACCTCGGCGCGCTGCCCGAGGCGGAGGTCTGGATCGGCGACATCCGCCTCACGCAGCCGATCGCGCAGGCGGGGCGGGCCATGGCGGTGGATGCCCGCCTCGTCGCGAGCGACGTGGGCGACGTGTCGCTCTCGCTCGTCCGCCAGGACGGCCAGTTCCGCCAGATCGGCCAGACACCGACGTTCCGGACGACGAACACCATGCAGCTCGCCGGGAACTGGCGCCTCGACCGCTTCCTGCCCGCGTCGCTCGGGATCGCCATGCCGGTGTCGATCTCGCACGTGCGGACCGGCGTGGATCCCCAGCTCCTCAGCGGCACCGACATCCGCGGCGACGATCTCACGGGCCTCCGCCAGCCGAGCGCCGCCACGACCTCCTACGCCATGACGATCCGCCGGAGCCGCCGAGGGTCCGACTGGCTCGTGCGCGGCTTGGTGGACCCGCTCACGATCACCGCGAACCTCGTCACCGGCCACTCCACGACGGAGCTGAGCGACGCCGAGTCCCGCGCGGCCGGCGTGAACGCGAGCTACAACCTCGTGATCCCGCGGGTGGGGCCCGTCGTGGACCTCTCGGGGATCGTCCCCGGCTTCCTCCGCCGGACCGAGGGAGGAGCCACGCTCCGGCGGACGCTCGTGGCGCTCGCGCCGACCAACATCCGGCTCACGAGCGGCCTCACGCGCGACCGGGGCGAGTTCACGTCGTTCCAGGTGCCGATCGAGCGCGCCACCGACGCCGACCTCGTCCCGACGCTCGCCCTCAATCACGTCTGGCGGAACAGCGCGGGGCTCACCTGGCAGCCGCTCGGCATGCTCCTCGCCACCGGCGACATCGCGAGCACCCGCGACCTCCGGGAATATTCCGACTCGACGCCGATCGGGCGGCTCGCCGGTGCGTCGCGCCGCTCGTTCCTCGGCATGGACGTCGGCGTCGAGCGGGACCGGCAGCTCAACACCAGCCTCGCGCTCACGCCCCGGATCACGAGCTGGCTCCGCCCCCGCTTCACCACGCGGAGCAACTTCGTGCTCTCGCGGAGCCTCACGAGCCGGCCGCTCGTGCGGGCCGACGAGGACACGCTCGGCGCGTTTATCCTCCCGCAGACGCTCAACAACAATCGCGGCCGGGAGATCGGCCTCTCGCTGGACCTCGCGCGGCTCAC
>DASUXZ010000090.1:0-2182 GCA_036377655.1 Gemmatimonadales bacterium | reverse complement strand
GTCGCCGCGTGGGCGCGGGACGAGGGGCTTCCCGTCGCCACGCATCTCGCCGAGGCGCCGGGGGAGGCGGCGCTCTTCCGCGACGCCACGGGCGCCTTCGCTGCCATGTGGTCGCGCCGGGGCATTCCGCTTCCGGACCGTCCGGCGACGCCGGTCGAATGGCTCGACCGGCACGACGCGCTCGGGCCATCGGTGCTCTGCGTCCATGTCGTGCACGCGGCGGCGGCCGACGTGGCACTCCTGGCACGTCGAGGCGTCGCGGTGGCGCACTGCCCCTTGTCGAACCGGGTGCACGCGCACGGCGACGCGCCGATCGGCGCCCTGCTCGAGGCCGGGATCCGGGTGGGATGCGGGACGGACTCGGTCGTGAGCGTCGGGTCGCTCGACCTGCTCGCGGCCGCACGCGCCGCCCGGGCGCTCGCGCGACTCGATGCCGCCGGCGCGCTCGCGCTCTGCACCATCGGTGCGGCGCGTGCGCTCGCGCTCGAGGGGGAGCTCGGGTCGCTCACGGCGGGAAAGTGGGGCGACGCCGCGATCCTCCGGATCGGGAGCGCATCGGATCCGTCCGCTGCCCTCGAGCGCGCGCTCGCGACCGGCCCGGCCGAGGTGATCGCCACGCTCGTCTCCGGGCGGGAGGTCTTCAGGACGGAAGGGTGAGCCGGGGACCTCGCTGCCGTTGCGGCAGGAATGCCGCTCTTGTTAGCGTACATGAGCCGGGGACGGTGCCCGGCCGAAGCTCACTACCGTCCTCGGAGCTGCCAGTGCGCTGCCTTGCCCTCAACGCCTCGTTCGAGCCGCTGACCATGGTGCCTGTGCGCCGTGCGCTCAGGCTCGTCATCGAGGGCAAAGCCGAGATAGTCGAATCGGACGAAGGCGGGGTGGTGCGAAGTGAACGCCTCACGCTCCCCAGACCTGCCATCATCCGCCTCGTCAAGTTCGTGCACGTTCCCCGCCGCTTCCGCCGCCAGGTCACCAACACCTTCCTCTTCGCGCGCGACGGCTACCGCTGCCAGTACTGCAGCCGGGCGCACTTCGAGCTGCGGACGCGCGAGTGCCTCACGCGCGATCACGTCGTGCCGCTTTCGCGCGGCGGCGGGAACGAGTGGCAGAACGTCGTGACGGCCTGCAGCACCTGCAACACGCGGAAGGGGAACCGGCTTCCGTCCGAATGCGGGATGCACCCTGTCGTCCCGCCGCACGAGCCGCACTTCGTGCACCTCTCGTGGGCGGTGCGCCGCCTGTCGGCACCGCAGTCGAAGTACATCCGGCTCTTCTACGGGGAAGAGGCGCTCCGCGCGCTCGGCGGCACCTCCGCGACCGTGACGGTGGAGGCGTAGCGCGCCGAGATCCACCCCCCGACGAGCGCCAGGGCGCACGCGATCCACGCCACCCACCCCTCCCGGCCCGCGCCGGTGAGGGGTGGAATCGCGAGGAGGCCCAGTGCGAGCACGATCGCCATGCCCGGCACGACGAATGGCGCGGCGCCTGAGCGCCGTGCCCAGAAGCCCACGAGGAGCAGGGGCAGCGCGGTCCAGGCGGCGCTCGTCAGGTCGGGGCGGTAGTCGAACGGGTAGAAGCCGAGCGGCAGGACGAGCATCCAGCCGAGTCCGGGCGTGAGCCGGGTGCGGGCACGGTGCTCCACGCCGTCCGCGATCGCATAGGCGCTGAGCGCCATTCCCTCGAGCGCGCCGCCCGCTTCGATCGGCTGGCCCTCCGGCGGCGGGAGCGCGCGGTACACCTTGACCGAAGGCGCCCGAAGCCGGAGCGCCTCCGACCGTGCGCGCACCGAAAAGACGATCTTCTGCCCCACCTGACCCAGTTGCAGCGTCGGATTCCAGCCGGCATCCACCACGTCCGCGATCGGTGCGAACTGGTCGGTCCACGTCCGCACGGTCGCGTCGGCGTCGAGGCGCACCGAGCGCCGCTCGAGCGCCTCCGCGAGAATCGGCGCACTGGTGCGGCCCCGGGTCGGCGCTCCGTCGAGCCGCACTTCGGAGACCCGGCCGGCGAACCGGTCGAGGTGCGGCACCGCCGGCGCGACGCGGACGAAGGCGGCGGCAGGGGCGGGCGCCGGCTGAACGGCCCACCCCGTGAAGGCCAGCATACCGAGCCAGGAGGCGGACGCCCACGCGGCGAGGTGACGCGCCGTGCGCTCGGGGGGTCTCAGGAGAACCGGCAGCAC
>DASUXZ010000089.1:0-3903 GCA_036377655.1 Gemmatimonadales bacterium | reverse complement strand
ATTGCGGCGCCGCTCCTCGCGGGGGACGGCTCGCCGCGGGGCGCCGTCGCCACCCTGCTCGACATCACGAGCCGGCGGCGGGAGGAGCGGGCCCAGCAGCTCCTCGCCGAGGTCACGGCGGCGCTCAACTCCTCGCTCGACGTGGCCCAGACGCTCTCGGCGGTGGCGCACATGGCGGTGCCGGCGCTCGCCGACTGCTGCCTCGTGGACCTGCTCGGCGAGCACGGCGCGCTCGAGCGCGTCGAGCTCGTGACCTCGAATCCCGGGCGAGACGCGGAGCTGCTCGAGCTCGCGCGCCGGTACCCGCCGCCGCTCGATGCGGACGTCCATTCCATCGCGCGCGCGATCCGGTCGCGCCGCACCGTCCTCGTGCGGGAGGTGACGCCCGGCGCGCGGCGCGACGTGGCGCGCGATGCCGGGCACCTGGCGTACCTCGATGCGATCGGCGCGATCTCGCTCGTGTCCGCCCCGCTCGTGGCGCACGGCGCCGTGCTCGGCGCGCTCACCTTCTGCTTCTGCGGCTCGGGCCGCCGGTACGACGAGGGCGACGTCGACCTCATCCGGAGCCTCGCCGACCGGGCCGCCCTCGCGGTGGTGAACGCGCGGCTCTACGAATCCGCCCAGCGCGAGCTCGAGCGGAGCGCGCGCGCCGAAGCCGACGTCTCCCGCTGGGCGAGCATCTTCCGGCACGCCGGGTGGGGGGTCCTCATCGGCGATGCGACCGCGACGCGCCTCGAAGCGGTGAACCCGGCGTTCGCCCGCATGCACGGCTTCGAGCCCGACGAGCTCGTGGGCCGCCCGATCCTGGACCTCGTCGCGGCCGAGTGCCGGGAGGCGATCGCGGAGCACGTCGAGATCGCGCGCGAGCGGGACCGCGTCGTCTTCGAGACCCGTCACGTGACCCGCGACGGTGCCGAGTTCCCGGTGCTCATGGACCTCACCGCGATCCGGAACGACGACGGGACGGTCGCCTGCTTCGCCGCGAACGTGCAGGACCTCACGGAACGCGAGCGCGCGGAGCACCAGGTGCGGCAGGCGCAGAAGATGGAAGCGCTCGGGCGCCTCGCCGGGGGCGTCGCCCACGACTTCAACAACATCCTCATGGCGATCATGGGCTTCGCCGACTACCTCGTCGAGTCCATCGATCCGGCCGACGAGCGCCGCGTCGACGCCGAGGAGATCCGGAAGGCGGCGGAGCGCGCGGCAGCGCTCACGGGCCAGCTCCTCGCGTTCGGCCGGCCCCAGCCGGTGCGGCCCGGGATCACCGACCTCAACCGCGCCGTGCGCGACATGGAGCTCATGCTCCGCTCGGTCCTCGGCGAGCGGGTGCGGCTCGTCACCCGGCTCCGCCCGGAGATCGGCGGCGTGGCCGCCGATCGCGGGCAGCTCGAGCAGGTGGTGATGAACCTCGCGCTCAACGCGCGCGACGCGATGCCGGCCGGCGGCCGGCTCGAGATCTGGACCGACGAGGCGGAGCTCGACCGGGAGGAGTCGTATCGGACCACCGGGCTCGAGATCCCGAGCGGGCGGTACGTCCTGCTGCGGGTGCGGGACACCGGCCACGGCATGCCGCCCGACGTGCGGGCCCGGATCTTCGAGCCCTTCTACAGCACCCGGAATTCCTCGCAGAACAGCGGGCTCGGGCTGTCGGTGGTCTACGGGATCGTGACGCAGTCGCGCGGGTTCCTCTGGGTGGACAGCGAGCCGGGGCAGGGGACGACGTTCACCATCTGCCTTCCGCGTGCCTCCGGACGCCTGCTCCCCTCCGCCGCAATGCCCCAGGCGGCGGCGCCGGGCGGGACGGAGACGATCCTCGTGGTCGAGGACGAGGAAACGGTGCGGACGCTCGCCTCCCGGGTCCTCTCCGATGCGGGCTACGGGGTGATCCGCGCCGCGGACGGCGCCGAGGCCTTCAACGTGGTGAACGACGGCGAGCGCGTGGACCTGGTCCTCACCGACGTCGTGATGCCCCGCATGAGCGGCGTGGAGCTCGCGGACCGGCTCGCGAAGATCCGGCCCGACCTGCCGGTCGTCTTCATGTCGGGCTATACCGGGACGGAGCTCGTCCCGGGGGTGCAGGCCGCCACCCACTTCCTCCAGAAGCCCTTCGCCGCAGAAAGCCTCCTCGGGCGGATCCGGGCGGTGCTCGATGCCGCGGCCGGGCGCGTCCCCGATGGTCATCGGTCACATAACACCGGCGCCGAGGTCCCGATAATGAGCGCGCCGGATCACACTCCGGAAAGGAAGAACTGATGAAGCGGATGTTCCTCGCAGCGGCCGTCGCGGCCGCACTGGCGGCTTGCGAACCCGAGTACGACGACCACGCGGGCACAGCCGACGTCACGGGCGCCGAAGCGGCGGGGGCGGCTCCGGAGCAACAGCTGGAGGTCACGGGAGGCGCCGATACCGCGGCCGTCTCCGGCCGGGTCCCAGGGGATACCGGCAGCACGATTCACCACCCCGCCGCCGACGGCAACGCGGGACGGCCGCCCGACGAGCGATCGGCGGGGACGCACCAGGTGCCGGGAGGCGGGGCCAGCAGGAGGTAGTCCATGAAGCGAATGTTGATCGCGGCGGCGGCCCTTGCCGCAGCCGCTGCATGCAATCCCGATGGCGCGGGCAACCGGAACACGGGAGCGGTCGACGGCGATTACGAGGTCCGCGCGGGCGGGCCGAACGACACGACGGCGGGGACCGGCACGAGTGGCATCGGCACCACCGGCGCCATGTCCGGCGGGAGCGGGGACACGCGCGCGGCTCCGGGGACCGGAGGCACGCTCACCGATGCGGGCATCCTCTCGCGGATCGCCGTCGCGAACCAGATGGAAGTGCAGGAGGCGCGCCTCGCCCAGGAGCAGGCGCAGTCGGCCGGCGTCAAGGAGCTGGCTCGCACCCTCGAGCGCGACCATGCGATGAGCCTCGACAAGGTGCGCGCGCTGCAGCAGCAGGTCGGGCAGGACAGCCCGGAGGCGCGGAAGGATGCGCTCGAGCAGGCGCCCGACAAGAACGCGGACCTCGCCGGGAAGACGGGGGCCGAGTTCGACGAGGCCTTCCTTGCCCGGCAGAAGAAGCTCCACGAAGAGAACATCCAGGCGTTCGAGGGCGAATTCTCCTCCGCGGCACGGAATGCGGAGGTCAGGACGCTCGTCCAGCAGACGCTGCCCACGCTGCGCCAGCACCTCTCGATGATCGAGCGGCTGCAGGGCCAGCAGTAACCCCGGAGAGGACGCCATGGAAAGCAGGGCCAAGCTCCTCGGGCATCCGATTCACCAGATGCTGATCGTCTTTCCGCTCGGATTGCTCGCGACGGCAGTGGTCTTCGACGTGATCGGGCTGTTCAGGCCGGACGGCGTGTGGTCGCTCATGGCGTACTACATGATCGCCGCGGGCGTCCTCACCGGCCTCGTGGCCGCCATCTTCGGGGCCATCGATTATTTCGCGATACCGCGCGGCACGCGCGCGCGGTACGTGGGCACCCTCCACGGCGTCGGCAACGTCGTCGTGGTGGCCCTCTTCGGGGCGAGCTGGCTCCTGCGGCGCGTCAATCCGCAGGATCCTCCGATCGAGTCACTCCTCTTCTCGTTCCTCGGCTTCCTGCTTGCGGCGGGTACCGGGTGGCTCGGCGGGGAGCTCGTGGATCGTCTCGGCGTCGGGGTGGACGACGGCGCGCACCTCAATTCGCCGAGCTCGCTCTCGGGCCGGCGCGCGGGCGAAAACCGCACCATCGCCGGATTCACCGGCCCCGAGCGCCGCTTCGGACCGTCCGAGGCGTACGCCGGCGCTGAGCGGCGGGTGCGATAGCGGCGCTCGCCGTGCCCTGAGGAGGCCGGACACGCAGATCACGCCGGTTCACGCGGCGTGATCTGCGGCGGCGTCCGGACGGTCGGCGCGCCCGGCGCGGCG
>DASUXZ010000088.1:0-4570 GCA_036377655.1 Gemmatimonadales bacterium | reverse complement strand
TCCGGGCAGCTGAGCCAGAACGACATCGCCGTCCGGCTCCGCACCGACGAGCTCGAGATCCGCTTCGTTCCGCTCGACCTCCGCGTGACGGCGCTCCTTGCCCGCGACGGCGCCGAGTCGCTGCAGCGGCTCGTCGAGCGGCACCGCCCATCGATCGATTCCGCCGGGCGTGCGTCGGGTGTCTCCGAGCCGGGCCTCGCGCTCGTGACCTTCTTCGGGCTGCAGCAGGGCGTGCGGTTCGATCCCGAGCTGCTCACGATCACCGCCCGCAACCAGCTCCTCCGCCCGCTCGCGATCGTCCCGCTCAGCGCCCGGTTCGGCGCCGCGCAGCTCTCCGCGCGCGAGAGCGCGATGGCCGTGTACCTTTTCGAGGACCTGCTCCCGGTCTGGGAGCCGTTCACGGTCCATTACGAGACCCTCACCTCGCACGACTGGGAGCGCCGCCTCCCCACGCTCGCGCGCGAGCGGGACCGGCTCGCCGCGACGGGACGCTGACGCCCCCGGGACGGGAAACGATGGTCAATCTCCCTCTCAAGCCGCTTTCCCTCCCCGACCCCGCCGAGCGCCTCTACGCCTCCTGGCTCGGCGAGCTCGACGAGCGGCTCGGCGCGACGGGCGCCGACTGGTACGCCATCGCGCGCGACACGCTCGTCGCGCTCTTCGCCCCCGGCATCGACCTCGCCGAGCGGCTCGACGATCCCGCGGTTCCCGCGGCGACGAAGGCGTCCCTCGCCGCGCTCGATCCGCGGAACGTGACGCTCGAGCCCGAGTACTACGGGGACGTGGATCAGGAGAAGTTCGCGCGGGTGAAGCCGCTCCTCTGGCTCTGGTACTCGTTCGACCGCTCGCCGGCGGGAGGCCAGAACGTCGATCTCGGCGTCCGCCTCCGCCGGCTCCTCGCGCCGCGGATCTTCGCGCGCTGCGGCCGCAACTTCAAGTGCTTCCAGCACACCGAGTTCTCGTTCGGGTACAACCTGGAGGTCGGGGACGACGTGGTGGTGCACCGGCACGTGCTCCTCGACGACCGGGGCGGCATCACGCTCGGTGACCGGGTGAGCATCTCGGACTACGCCAACATCTACAGCCATACCCACAGCATCGTCGAGCAGAAGGACGTGACGAGCGTGCGCACCGTCCTCGAGGACGACGTGCGCATCACCTACCACGCGACGGTGCTCGCCGGGGTGCGGGTCGGGCGGAACGGCATGGTCGGCGCAGGCGCGCTCGCGACGAAGGACGTCCGTCCCTTCCACGTGAACGTCGGCATTCCGGCCAAGTCCGTCCGCGTCAAGCCGAACGCGCCGCCCGAGGCCTACGTGACCGAGCGGGTCGGCCGCCGCCCGGGAGACGGCTCCGCCTGAACGGGCCGCGCCGCCCGGTGCCGCCGCTCGCGGCCGCGGCGGCCATCGGGCTCGGGATCGCCCTCGCGGGGTGGTTCCTCCTCCGCGCACTCGGCCTCTCGGCCTGGTGGCTCCTCGTCCTTCCCATCCTCACGGCATTCGTCGGCCTCGTCCTCGAGACGCGCCGGCTTCGCCGTGCCCTCGTCGAGTCGGCCCGCGTGCGGGACGAGACGGCGGCGCAGCTCGACCGCCGGATCAGCGAGCTCTTTTCCCTCCGCGAGCTGAGCTACGTCCTCTCCGAATCGCTCGAGCTCGAGCACATCGTCGAGCAGGTCGCCCGATACGCCGCGCGATTCCTTCAGGCCGAGGGGGCGATCGTGGTGCTCGGCGAGCCGGGCGGGACGATGCTCGAGGTGGCCGCCGCCGAGGGGACGCTCGCGGGCCACCGCTCGGTGGCGAGCGCGGCCGCGGGATCGCTCGTCGCGACGGCGATCGAGCGGGGCCGGATCGAGGTGGCGCAGGCGGCCGAGGAACGGGACGTGGTCGTGTTCGGGACGATCCGGGCGGCGTCGGCCGCGGTGGTGCCGCTCCGGCTCCACGGGGAGCGGATCGGCGCGATCGCCGTGACCGAGCGGCGCGGCGGGCCGTTCACGACGGAGGACCTCTGGCTCCTCTCGACCGTCGCCACGAACGCCTCGGTGGCGCTCGCCAACAGCCGGCTCTTCGGCATCGTGGAGCAGGGGCGCCGCGAGTGGGAGACCGCCTTCAACGCGCTGCGCGAGGGGATCGCCGTGATCACCCCGGCCGGCGCGATCCAGCGCGCCAACTCCTCGCTCGCCCGGATGGCCGGCACCGCGGAAGAGGAGCTGCTCGGCGGGAACTTCCGCGAGCTCCTCTTCGGCGAGACCGAGGCCGCCGCCGCGCTGATCGAGGCGGCGCACCAGGGCGAGTCGCCGCCGCCCGTCGTGCTGCGGCCCGAGGGAAGCGATCGCTTCCTGCGGCTCACGATCGCCCCGCTCGACCTCGAGGCCGGCCCGGGCGGCTCGATGGTGGCGCTCGTCGAGGACGTCACCGAGCAGCGCTCGATGGAAGCCCAGCTCTTCCAGAACGAGAAGATGGCGGCGATCGGCCAGCTCGTCTCCGGCGTGGCGCACGAGCTCAACAACCCGCTCACGTCCATCGCCGGCCTCTCGGAGCTCCTGCTCGAGCAGGACGCCGGCCACGAGGCGCCGCGGCAGCACCTCAGGATCATCCACGAGCAGGCCGAGCGCGCGGGGCGGATCGTGCGGAACCTCCTCACGTTCGTGCGGAAGGGGACGCCCGAGCAGGCGCCGGTGGACGTGAACGACGTCGTGGGGCGGACGGTGCTCCTCGTGAACTACGAGATCCGGCTCCGCGAGGTCGAGCTCGTCACCCGGCTCCATCCGCTGCCGCTCGTGGTCCTCGGCGACCCGCACGAGCTGCAGCAGGTGCTCCTCAACCTCCTCACCAACGCGGTGCAGGCGCTCGCGGCACTGCCCCCGGGGCGCCTCCGGCGGATCACGGTCGAGACCGCGCGCGTCGAGGACCGGATCATCCTCGCCGTGCGCGACACCGGCGACGGCGTGCCGCCCGAGCTCGAGCCGAACCTCTTCACGCCGTTCTTCACCACCAAGCCGGCCGGCCAGGGCACCGGGCTCGGCCTGTCGCTCAGCTACGGGCTGATCCAGGCGCACGGCGGGACGCTCGCCTACGAGGACGGGCCGGACGGCGGCGCCGAATTCACGATCGAGCTTCCCGCAGCCGCGCTGCCCGCAGCCGGGGAGCCGGCGCCGCCGGCCCGCAAGCGGCGGATCCTCATCGTGGACGACGACCCGACGGCGCATCGCGTGGTGTCGGCGCTCTTTCCGACCGATCGGTATCGCGTGGAGGGTGCGCGGAACGGCGCGGAAGGGCTCGCGATGGCGGCGGCGGCCGACTACGACCTCGTGATCGCCGATGCCTCGCTCGTATCGCCGGGCGGAGGGCATTTCATCGACGCCCTCCGGGAATCCGATCCGCGGTGGGCCGAGCGGATCGTCGTGGTGGGCGCGCGCGGGGAGGGACGGCGGGTCAGCAAGCCGTTCGACGTGCGGCGGCTCCGGTCGCTCGCGGAGGAAGTGCTCGGCGTGAGCCTCGTCAGTAGCCAGCCGCCCGCGCCGGACGCCACGGCGCGATCGTGACGCCGGGGGTGACCCGGTCCTTCGCCGCGCTCTCCGGCAGACCCCAGTAGTTCCCTCCCGCATCGAGCTCCGGCGCCGCGATGAACCGGCGCGCGGCGCGCAGGAAGACGTTCCCCGTCACCGCCGCCTCGCGGCCCGCCGAATCCACGACGAGCCCGTCGCCCACCCCGTCGAAGAGGTTGCCGCGGATCCGGACGCGCGTCGTGTTCCGGAGGACGATCGCGCTGTCGAGCCGCGCGAGCACGTTGTCGTCCACCGTGTACCCGCGGCTCGGCTCCCCCTGCTCGGCCCGGGTGAAGAGCCGGATGCCCACGGGCCCGCTGATGATGACGTTCGCCGCGAGCGCATTCTCGCCGCCGTGCTCGATGGCGATTCCCGCCGTGCGCGACCCGACGATCGAGTTGCCGCGGACGAGGGTGCCGCTCGAGTACCCGAGCCAGAAGCCGTAGTCCGAGCTGTCGGCGCGGTTGTCGATGAACGTGTTGCCCCAGCTGAAGGTGGACTCGAAGGCGTTGTGCCAGGCGCCCGTCGCGTCGTTCCGGATGACGAGGTTCCCGACCGACGGCTTGACGAGCGGCCGGTGGCCGCTCAGGAAGAAGCCGTCGCCCGAGCGGGACAGGTCGTTGTCGGCGATGGTGTTCGAGTCGCTCTGCTCGCGAAGGAGGATCCCGGCGGAGTCGCAGCCGCGGCGGTAGCGCTCGCTCTCGCAGCGCACGTTGTGGTGCGCGCGGTTCCGGAGGATCGCGTTCTGCGACGACTGCCAGAGGTGGATGCCCCAGCCGCTGTTGCCCGAGACGTCGTTGTCGGCGACGTACGAGTTGCGCGCCGCGAAGAGGCCGATGCCGTTCTGCGCCCCGCGCGCGGTGACGTTGGTGACGACGGCCCCGTCGGTGCCCCGGAGGTAGACGCCGCTGCCGTACTGCTCGAAGGTGTCGGGGCGGAAGATGTCGAGCCAGTCGCGCTCGTCGAAGCGCTCGGGCGTGGAGCGGAGCCGCTGCGCCCGCGAGCCCGAAACGTCCGTGCCGGTGA
>DASUXZ010000087.1:0-13996 GCA_036377655.1 Gemmatimonadales bacterium | reverse complement strand
GCTCGGCGTGATCGCGTGGGCGCTCGACGGGCGGCGGCCACCCGAGGCCGCCGTCGAGGTCGCGTTTCCGCTCGAAGGCGGCACCGACCTCGTCGTGAACGGCGGGAGGAACGGCGTGCTGAGCGCCCACGTGCTGACGCTGCGCGAGGAGCCTCGCTACCGACCCTGGCGCGGCCAGAGCTACGGCGTGGACATCGTGCGGGTCGGGGCCTTCGGCCTGCGCGCGCGCGGCCTCTTGCCGAGAGATCCGGCGGCCTATGCGGGATTCGGCGTTCCGGTCCTGGCGCCCTGCAACGGCTCCGTCGTCAGCGTGACCGACGGCGTGCCGGACCAGCAGGTGCCGCAGCGCAACCGCGGAGCGATGGCGGGCAACCACGTCATCCTCGAATGCAACGGCGTCTGGATCGTGCTCGCGCACCTGCAGCGCGGCAGCGTGGCCGTCCGGCCCGGCGAAAGCGTGGAAACCGGCCGGCCGATCGGCCGGCTCGGCAACAGCGGAAACAGCGCTGAGCCGCACCTGCACATCCACGCCCAGCGACCGGGCCCTCCGGAGCAGCCGCTCGGTGGCGAACCGCTTCCGATCCGGTTCGACGGCCGGTACCCGGTGCGCAACATGCGCTGGTAGGCCGCTGGGGCGGAATACAGCGGGCGCCAGGGCCGCCGTGTCAGGCAGCCCTGGCGCCCGGTCATGCAACCGCTCTGCTCAGCCGACCGACCCGCCGGCCCCCTGCCGGACCATCATCTCGTCGCGGACCTCGCGAACGCCGCGCACCCGCCGCACGGTGCCGAGGATCTCGAGCAGCTCGTCGCCGGCCACCTCGCCGCGCAGCGTCACGACCCCGTCGTGCACGAGCACCTCGATCGACCCGGCACGCTCGGTGTGATGCCCGAGGGCCGCCCGGACGCGTTCCATGAGCTGGACGTCCGTCGGCTCGTCGTCGGCAGCGAAGCGGGACCGCGCCTCGGCGACCGCGCCCCGAAAGCGGTTCCGGAGGTCTTCGCCGCGCTTCTGCCACGCCTCGCCGCCGTCGCGGAAGAGGCTCCCCGCCTTGTCGCGGGCGTGGGCGCGGCGGGTGGCCCCGCGCTCCGGGTCGAGGAAGTACATGAGCGCGGCTCCGATGCCCGCTGCCGCGAACATCGCGCCCGCGTTGCCCCTGCTTCGATCGTTCTTCATTGGCCCTCCCTGGCTGAGTCCTGCCGCCTGCGGCGGCGCCGGCTGTCAGTCTGGGGCCGAATGGGGAGCACGAATGTGACCTGGATCACACCCGATTTGCCGGACGCGGCTGGTTGCGCCGCCCCCTGACGGATCCGCGGTCCAGCAGCCAGAAGAGCGCGGCGATGGCGAGCCAGAACGCGATCATCGGCCACTCCCCGCCGCGGAGGGCGTCGAGGGCCGCTATGCCGAAGAACAGGAGAAAGACGACGAAGCCGGGGCGAGCCATGCGCAGCTCCTGCTGGGGTTGGAGCCAGCGTACCACAGCGGGCATGAAGGGTTCGTGAGCCGCGGATGAAGGACCTGCCGTTCCAGGCTGGGGCGCAATGCACGCGACCTCCCTGCCACGATGGCGGGGAGGTCGCGAAGCGTTCCGGCGTGCGAAGGGAAGTGGGCCTGGGTAGAGTTGAACTACCGACCTCACGCTTATCAGGCGTGCGCTCTAACCACCTGAGCTACAGGCCCTTGCAGGATTGCGGGACAGGAGAATAGCCGACAGGCTACGCGGGCGCAACCCGGAATGGAGCGGGGCCGACCTGATTCCCGGGCGACCGCGGCATCATGCACGTCGGCCCCGACCTGAGCGGCCAGGGCCTCGTGAGTGCGAGCTGCGGTCGCCGACTACTCCTCCTCCTCCTCGTCCAGGATCAGCTCGTCGTCGAGGTCTTCGTCTTCGTCGTCCTCGCCGTCGAAGTCGTCCTCGTCCTCGTCGAGCTCGTCCTCTTCCTCGTCGTCGAACGTGAAGCCGTCCTCGAACTCGTCCTCGTCTTCATCGAACCGGCGGCGCATCTCGAGCGACTCCACCGAGGTCTCCCAGGCCAGCATGATGTCCTCCGCCACAGGATGGGTGTGCATGGCGATTACGCAGGGTTGGGCGTCCTATGACGCGTTCTCGACCCGGGCGGCGGCCCGGGCGGCCTTCTTCCGGTCCACCGCGGCGAGCTGACGCTTCCGGAGCCGGATGGATTGCGGGGTCACCTCGATCAGCTCGTCCTCGTCGATGTACTCGAGGGCGTACTCGAGGGTGATCTGGCGGGGCGGCTCCAGGATGATGTTCTCGTCCGAGGCCGTGGTCCGCATGTTGGTGAGCTTCTTTTCCTTCGTGACGTTCACGTCGAGGTCGCTCGGGCGCGAGTTCTCGCCCGCGAGCATGCCCTCGTACACGAGGTCCCCGGGCGAGACGAACATCTGCGCCCGCTCCTGCAGGTTGCCGAGCGCGAACGCCACCACGGCGCCCTCCCGGTCCGCGACGAGCACGCCGCGCTTCCGGCCCGAGAGCGGCCCGGCCCACGGGCCGTAGTCGAGGAAGCGGTGGTGCATGATGCCGGTGCCGCGGGTGTCGGTCAGGAACTCCGAGCGGTACCCGAAGAGCCCGCGCGCCGGGATCCGGAAGGTCATGCGGACCATGCCCTGGCCCGGATTCTTCATCTCCACCATTTCCGCGCGCCGCGGGCCAAGCTTCTCCATCACCGCGCCCATGAACTCCTCGGGCACGTCGATCATGAGCTCCTCGTACGGCTCGAGCCGCTCGCCGTTCTCCCCCTCGCGGGTGATCACGCGCGGGCGCGAGACCTGGAACTCGTATCCTTCGCGCCGCATCGTTTCCATGAGGATGCCGAGGTGCAGCTCGCCGCGGCCGGAAACGGAATGCGTATCGGGGCTTTCGGTGGGCTCGACCCGGAGCGCCACGTTCCGCTCGAGCTCGCGGAAGAGGCGGTCGCGGAGCTGGCGGCTCGTGACGAACTTCCCTTCCCGGCCCGCGAACGGGCTGTTGTTCACGATGAAATCCACCGAGATGGTGGGTTCCTCCACCGCGATGCCCGCGAGGCGCTCGGGCCGGTCCACGGACGTGAAGGTCTTCCCGATCTCGATCCCCTCGAAGCCCGCGAGGGCCACGATGTCTCCCGCTTCCGCCTCGTCCACCTCGACCCGGTTGAGCCCGTCGAAGGTATAGAGCTTGGTTACCCGGTTGCGCTCGATCGCCTCGTCGGCGACGAGGCCCGGCTCGCCGAGCGGCAGGAGGGCCACCTGGTCTCCCACCCGGATGCGTCCGCGCTCGATCCGGCCGATCGCGATCCGGCCGAGAAAGCTCGAGAAATCGAGCGTCGAGACGAGCATCTGGAACGGGCCCTCGGGATCTCCCGTCGGGGCGGGAACGTGCGAGAGGATGGTCTCGAAGAGCGGCGTGAGGTCGGTGCCCGGCGTGTCCAGCGCGCGCGTGGCGGTGCCGGCGCGGCTCGACGTGTAGAGAAACGGCGCGTCGAGCTGCTCGTGCGTGGCGTCGAGGTCGATGAAGAGGCCAAGGACCTCGTCGTGCACGCGGAACGGCTCGGCGTCGGAGCGGTCGATCTTGTTGATGGCGACGATCGGATGGAGCCCGAGCGCGAGCGCCTTCCGGGTCACGAACCGCGTCTGCGGCATCGGTCCCTCGGCGGCGTCCACGAGGATGAGCACGCCGTCCACCATGCGGAGGATGCGCTCCACCTCGCCGCCGAAATCGGCGTGGCCCGGCGTGTCCACGATGTTGATCTTGACCCCGTGCCAGTTGACCGCGGTGTTCTTGGCGAGAATGGTGATCCCGCGCTCCCGCTCGAGCGGGTTCGAGTCCATCACCCGCTCGGCGACCTGCTGGTTGGCCCGGAATGCGCCGGCCTGCCGGAGCATCTGGTCCACCAGCGTCGTCTTTCCGTGATCGACGTGGGCAATGATCGCGAGGTTGCGGATCTTCTCTGACACCTGACGTCCCGGCATGAGTCGTAGCAGCCCTTTCCCCGGCGGTCCCCGCCGGGGCTGGGGGCTGAGCGGCGCATATATAGACAGGGGCGGTAGGGGGCGCAATGGGCGGGGAACAGCGGGTCCGGGCTTGCCCGGAGGGTTCGCTCAGCAGCCCCGCTCCACCTCGAGCTGGATGGTCACGTGGCCGATCCGGAGGCCCCGCATCGCGTCCCGGATTCCCTCGAGCGCCGCGGGATGGCGGGCGAGGTCGGGAACGACGGCGTGCCCGCTCATGGCGACGAGCCCGCTTCCCACCGTCCAGACGTGCAGGTCGTGCACCGCCTCGACGCCGGGCACCTCGAGCATCCGCCGCTCCACGTCCGACATGGAAACCCCGCGGGGCACCGCCTCGAGGAGGATGTCGGTGCTCTCCCGGACCAGCCGCCACGCCCCGACGAGGAGGAGCAGGGCCACGCCGACCGAGAGGATCGGATCCACCGGCGTCCAGCCGGTGAGCCAGATGATGGCCCCGGCGGCGATGGCGGCCACGGAGCCAAGCAGATCGCCGAGGATGTGCAGGTACGCGCCGCGGGTATTGAGGTTGTGCGCGTGGGCCGCATGCAGCACCCGGAGGGCGACCAGGTTCACCACGAGCCCCACCCCCGCGATGCCGAGCATGAGCCCCGCCCGGACCGGGACGGGATCCCCCAGGCGGCGGAACGCTTCCACGATGATCCATCCGGCGATCCCGAAGAGCGCCGCCCCGTTCACGAGGGCCGCGAGGATCTCCAACCTCCGGTACCCGTAGGTCTTGGACGCGTCGGCAGGGCGCGCGCCGAGGATCGCGGTGACGAGCGAGAGGCCGATCGCCGCGACGTCGGTCAGCATGTGGCCGGCATCCGCGAGGAGGGCGAGCGAGCCGCTCAGCCACCCGCCGACGGCCTCGACCACCATGAAGGCGGCCGTGAGCGCGAGGACGAAGAGCAGCCGCCCCCTCGGCGATTCGGCGCCGGCGTGCGGATCCGGCTGGGCGCAGTCCGTCATCGGCACCCCGCCCGGCCGGCCGGGCCCGGCCGGCGTTCCTCGCGGCAACGCCTGATCCCGGTTACAGTTGAGCGATATGGAAGGCTCACAGTCCATCCCGATGGGGATCGGCCTCCTCAGCGTCGTCGTCCTCGTGCTGGCCAACGCCTTCTTCGTGGCCGCCGAATTCGCACTCGTGGGAGCCCGGAAGACCCGGCTCGACGAGCTCGCCCGGGCCGGCGACGGAAAAGCTAGGCTCGCCCGGCGCGCCGTTCAATCGCTCGACCGGTACATCTCCGCCACCCAGCTCGGCATCACCCTCGCCTCCCTCGGCCTGGGCTGGATCGGCGAGCCGGCGCTCGCGCACCTGATCGACGGTGGGTTCGCGTGGTTGCCCGAATCGGCGGCGCAGCTCGCGACGCATACCGTCGCGTCGATCATCGCCTTCAGCATCATCACCGTCCTGCACATCATCCTGGGCGAGCTCGTGCCGAAGGCCATGGCCCTGCTCTACCCGGAGGACGTGAGCCGCTGGGTGGCGGCGCCGCTCATGGGGTTCGCCTGGATCATGGCGCTCCCGATCGCCCTCCTCAACGGCACCGCCAACCGCCTCCTCAGCCTCTTCGGCATCAATCCGCCCGGCGAGCACGAGCGGCTGCACTCGCCGGAGGAGATCCGGATGCTCGTGGAGCAGAGCGAGGAAGGCGGAAGCCTGCTCAAGGAGGACGCGCGGCTGCTCGAGGGGGTCTTCGAGTTCAGCGAGAAGACGGCCCAGGAAGTGATGACGCCGCGGACGCAGATGGAAGCGCTCGCGTCGGACCTCACGATCGAGGAGGCGGCCGACGAGGTCGCCGTCCACGGACGGTCGCGATACCCCGTCTACACCGATTCGCTCGACGAGATCGTCGGGGTGGTGCACGCGAAGGACATCCTCCGGGCGCTCCGGAAGGACCCGCGGGGCACGATCCGCTCGGTGATGCGCGCGCCGTTCTTCGTCCCGGGCACCCGCGAGGTCGAGGACGTCCTCACCGACATGAAGCGTCTCAAGGTCCACCTCGCGGTGGTGCTCGACGAGTACGGCGGCACGGCGGGGCTCGTGACGATGGAAGACCTGCTCGAGGAGATCGTCGGCGACATCTTCGACGAGCACGACCAGGCGGTCGCGCCGACGACGGCGGAGGGCGCCCCGGTGCTCGAGGGCGGCATGTCGATCTCGGAGTTCAACGCGCGATTCGACGTGTCGCTCGACGACACCGACTACACGACGATCGGCGGCTACGTCTTCGGCGAGCTGGGACGCCTCCCCCGTCCGGGGGACCGCGTCACGGCAGCGGAGATCGTGCTCGAGGTGGCGACGATGGATGGACGGCGCGTGGACCAGCTCCGCATCATCTCGGCGCCGACACCGAAGGAAGGGGAGCCGGCCTCCTAGCGCTCCGGCGCCCGGCCGGCGGCGAGCCGCACTGCGAGCTCGAGTGCCTCGCGCATGCTCGACGGATCGGCCTTCCCCCTGCCGGCGATATCGAACGCCGTTCCGTGGTCCGGCGACGTCCTCGGGAACGGAAGGCCGAGGGTGACGTTCACCGCCCGTCCGAACGCCGCGACCTTGATCGCCGTCATGCCGACGTCGTGATAGGGCGCGAGCACCGCATCGAATTCCCCCCGCATCGCGCGGACGAAGATCGTATCCGCCGGCAGCGGCCCCGCGGCGCCGAGCGCCTTCGCCGCCGGCGCGAGCACCCGCTGCTCTTCGTCCCCGAAGAGACCCGACTCGCCCGCGTGCGGGTTGAGCGCGCAGAGCGCGAGCCGCGGCTCCGCGATCCCGAACCATTCCGTGAGCGCCGCCCGCGTCACGCGCCCGGTCCGGACGATCCGGTCCGACGAGAGGAGCACGGGAACGTCGCGGAGGGGCACGTGCGTCGTCACGAGCACCACGCGGAGCTCGCGCGCCGCGAGCATCATGGCGACCTCGACGCCGCCGGCCAGGTGCGCGAGCCATTCGGTGTGCCCCGGCCAGGGAAAGCCGGCGAGGTGAAGCGCATGCTTGTGGGCGGGCGCGGTGACGATCGCGTCCACCTTGCCCTCCATCGCGAGGCGCGCGGCCGTCTCGACGGAGTGGCCCGCGATGCGCCCGGCGCGGAGGGTGCGCGCATGGTCGCCCGAATCGCCGCTGCCCGCGTTCCAGATCCCGACCGACACCTTGCGCGCGGCCGGGAGCGGGGCGATCTGGTCGTCGGCGCCGACGAGCGTCACCTCGGCGTCGATCCCGGCAGCGAGCGCGGCAGCGGTGATCTCGGGCCCGATCCCGCGTGGATCGCCGAGCGTCACCGCCACCCGCGGCATCAGTTGTTCCGGATTTCCACGTAGGTCGAGGCGCGGAGGCGATCCACGTAGCGGTCCATGGCCATCGCATCCGCGAGGTGGCGGCGCAGCTGCTCCTCGACGTCGGCGTAGGTCGCGGTACCGGCCTCCCGCCGCCCGGTGATCCTGAGGATCGCGAACTTGACGCGGCCTCCCGGACCCGGGAGGGGGAAGGGCCCGACCACCGCACCCGAGTCGGCGGTCGCGATCGTCTGCGTGTAGGTGGGCGGCAGCGCTTCGAGCGGCACGCCGATCGCTTCGCGCTCCTCGGCGGGATCGTGGTAGCGCCCCTGGAGCGAATCGAATGCGGCGCCGGCGCGGGCCCATGCCGCCACGCTGTCGGCGAGGACCCGCGCGCTGTCCACGTTCTCGGGCGTCGTCTCGGGGATGATGAGGATGTGCCGCGCCTGCACCTCGGTGGGCTGGACGCGCTCGACCTGGATCACGTGGTAGCCGAACACCGTCTCGACCGGATCGGAGATCACGCCCGGGCGGAGCCGGAAGACCACCTCCTCGAACGGCCGCTCGAAGGTGCCGCGGCGCTGCCAGCCGAGGTCGCCCCCCTGCACCGCCGAGCCGGAATCCTGCGAGAAGCGGCGCGCGGCCGTCGCGAAATCGCCGCCCTCCCGGAGCGCCCGCGCGATCGAATCGGCGAGCGCGAACGCGCGCTGCTTTGCCGCCGGGGACGCCTGCGGCGCCACCACGATCTGGCGGAACGAGATCGCGGCGGGGCGCTGGCCCATCTCGGCGGCGTTCGCGGCGTAGAAGTCGCGCATTTCCCGCTCGGTCGGCGAGACCGGGCGGAGCACTTCCATGGCCTTGAGGCGCTCGATGAGCCGCTCGCGGAGGAAGCGGCGCCGGTGCTGGTCGGCGAGGTACCGGCGGAACTCGTCGGGCGTCTGGAACCCGGCGTTCCGCAGCTCGTTGCGGTAGTCCACTTCGGAGGAGAAGCGGTTCCGCAGGCTCATGATACGCTGGTTGACCGCCTCGTTCACTTCCTGCTCCGTGACCTTGACCGCCGTGTCGCGGAGCGCTTCCTGCACCACGAGCTCCTCCTCGACCATGTCGTCGAGCAGCCGGCGCCTCAGCGCGGCCGTGTCCGCCGCGGTGGCGAGCGGCGGCGCATTCGGCGAGGCGAGCACCGTATAGAGCTGCTCCTCGACCTGCGAGCCGAGAATCGGCTGGTTCCCGACCACGGCGACGATCCGGTCCACCACGAGCGACGTGTCGCCCTGGAGCATGAAGCCTTCGTCCTGCGCCGCACCGGTCCGCGCCCCGAGCGCAAGGAACGCGGCGGAGACGAGGGCGGCGCGGATCCCGCGACACGGCATGCCGGTCACTGCCCTCTCTGCGCCGCGCTGTCCGGCGCGGCCGACGGATCGGCCGGCGCCGGCGCCGGGCCCGGCGACGGCTGGAGCTGCGGCATCTGCGCCGCGCCGGCGCCCGTGGTGTCGCTCGCCTGCTTGGCCATGGCGATCTCGAGCCCGCGCGCGACGCCTGCCGGGTGCACGTCGTACGAGAGGTTGTCCCGGAGGACCTGCCCGAGCGTCGCCGGGAGCCGCCGCAGCCGCACCTGTCCCGCGAGGAGGCGGTCGAAGTAGGTCTGGACCTTCATCGCGGCCATCTCGCGCCGCTGCTCCACCGGGATGGTCGAATCGCTCACGTCGCTGCCGAGGCCCATCTCGGCGCGGAGGGAATCGACCTCCGCCTGGTACTGCTGCTGCATGCCCTGCCACTCGAGCGGCGTGAGGGTGATGCCCGCGGAGTCGGCCTGGCGGAGGATGAGCACGTTCTGGGCGACGGTTCGCGTGAACGTCGTGAGCTGCGAATCCGGCAGCGCCCGGATCTGTGCCTGGAACTGCGGCGGGATCTGGTCGACCCAGCGCACCACGTCACCGAGCGCGAGCTCCCCGCCCTTCCAGGTGGCCACCGTCTTCTTCGAGGCGCGGGCGCGATCGAGATCCTCGAAGGCGTCGCGAAGCGTGGCGGCAGCCGACGACTTCACCTCGAGCTCGTTGCTCCGGGCGAGGCTGTCCACGTACATCGAATCGAGCTGGCGGACGGCGAGCGCCTGGGCCGCCTGCCGGAGGCGGTCCCGCACCTCGGTCACCCCGGGCCGCTTGATGAGGTGCACGCCGAACGGCGTCTCGACGATGCCGCTCACCTGCCCCGGCGCGAGGGACCACCCGGCGCTGTCGAAGGAGGTGACGAACTGCCCGCGCTGCGAGGCCGGGAGGTACCCCATGTCCCGGGCGCTCTGGGGGTCCTTGCTGAGCCGCGCGGCGAGCTGCCCGAAGTCGGTGCCGCGCCCGACCTGCTCGAGCGCCCGCTCCGCCTCGCGGCGCGCCGCGGCGCGCTCCTCGGGCGTGGCCGTCTGGGCCACCGGGAAGAGGATGTGCTGGAAGACGCGGACGTCGTTGCCGCCGTAGATGCTGTCCACGTCGGCGTCGGTGAGCGCGGCCCGCCGGGAGACGAGCGAGTCGTGCCAGCGCTGCTCGCGGATCTCGGCGATGATCGGCCAGAGCGCCTCGGCGACCGACGCGGAGTCGGTCGGCAGCTTCCCTTCCGCCACCGCCTGGGCGAAGAGCGCATAGTCCACCCACATCGCCGTGACGAGGTTGGCGGCGTCGCTGTTGAGCCGCACGTTCTTGGGGCCGGCGAGGATCTCGCCGAGCCGCTCGGGCGTGAGGGTCATCGTGCCCGCTTCCGCCGCGGTGTCGGCGTGGGCGGAAAACGCATCGCGGAAGTTCGAGCATCCCGCACTCGCGAGCGCTCCTACGATCACCAGCAGTCGGCGCATGCCATCTCCGGAAAAGGGATCCACGGCCGCGGACGCGGCCTACTTCGCAACGGTCCTGAGCGCGCGGACGAGCGCGGGGACGATCGCCTCGCCGCCGAGCCGCTCGAGCCGGAGCGAGAGGGGCACGGTCCGGCGGACGTCCGCGGCGAGCTGCACGTCGTCGAGCGCGGAGGAGAGCGCGGCCATCCGCGGCGTCGTCCCGGCGCGGAAGGTGAGGCGCGCCTCGTTCCCGCGCACGAGGACGTGCTGGAGCCCGAGCGCTGCGCCGAGCACGCGCAGTCGCGTCAGGTCCAGCAGCGTCATCGCCTCGTCGGGGAGTGGACCGAACCGCTCGCGCAGCTCCTCGCCAAGCCTATCAATGTCGCCGGATGACTCGGCTCGCGCCAGTCGCCGGTACAGGTCGAGCTTGGCCTCGTCGTCCGCGACGTAGGCCTCGGGAAGGTGCGCCGGACGGTCGAGCACCACGTCCGGCGCGACCGGGGCCGCGACGCCGCCCTGCCCCCGGAGCGCCGTCACCGTCTCCTCGAGCCATCGCATGTAGAGGTCGAAGCCGACCGCGTGGGCGTGGCCCGACTGCTCGCTCCCGAGGAGATTGCCGGCGCCGCGAAGCTCGAGGTCCTTGAGGGCGATCCGGTAGCCCGCGCCGAGCTCGGTGTGGTGCTCCAGCACCTTGAGCCGCTCCTCGGCGTCGGGATCGACCATGTCGGGCACGAGGAGGTAGCAGTACGCCCGGCGATGGCTCCGCCCCACGCGGCCGCGCAGCTGGTAGAGCTGGGCCAGGCCCATCCGGTGCGCGTCGTGGACCACCATCGTGTTGGCGTTCGGCACGTCGAGCCCCGACTCCACGATCATCGTGGTGACGAGGATGTCCACCTCGCCCGCCACGAACCCCTGCATCACCCGCTCGAGCTCCTCCGCCGGGAGCTGGCCGTGCGCCACGCCGATCCGCGCCCGCGGGGCGAGCGCGCGCACGCGCGCGGCGATGGTCTCGATCGTCTCGATCCGGTTGTGCACCATGAAGACCTGGCCGCCGCGGTCGAGCTCGCGGGCAAACGCCTCCTCGAGGAGCGCGTCGTCCCACGGCTCGACGAAGGTGAGCACCGGGGAGCGGTCGCGCGGCGGCGTCTCGATGAGCGTGAGGTCGCGCAGGCCGGCGAGCGAGAGATGCAGCGTCCGGGGGATCGGCGTCGCGGTGAGGGTCAGGACGTCCACCTGCAGCCTCAGCTCCTTGAGCCGCTCCTTGTGGCGCACGCCGAACCGGTGCTCCTCGTCCACGACGAGCAGTCCCAGGTCCTTGAACACGACGTCCTTCGAGAGCAGGCGGTGGGTGCCGATGATGATGTCGGTCTGCCCGTCCGCGAGCCGGCCGAGCGCCTGCTTCTGCTCCTTCGCGGTGCGGAAGCGCGAGAGGACCTCGACCTTCACCGGAAAGTCCGCGAGCCGCTCGGCGAAGGTCCGGCCATGCTGCTCCGCGAGGATCGTGGTCGGGACGAGCACCGCCGCCTGCTTGCCGCCCTGGACCGCCTTGAACGCCGCGCGCACGGCCACTTCCGTCTTGCCGTAGCCCACGTCGCCCACGAGGAGGCGGTCCATCGGGCGGGGCTGCTCCATGTCCTGCTTGATGCTCTCGGTGGCCGTGCGCTGGTCCGGGGTGTCCTCGTAGAGGAAGCTCGACTCGAGCTCGCGCTGCCACCGCGAATCGGGCGGAAAGGCGTAGCCGGCCGTCACCGAGCGGCGGGCGTAGAGATCGAGGAGCTCGGCCGCCATCTGGCGGATGGCCTGGCGGGTCCGGTCGCGCACGCGGGACCAGCTCGTCCCGCCGAGCTTGTGGAGGCGCGGGGGCGGCCGCTCGCCGTCGTCGCCGCCGGCGCGGTAGCGCTCGAGCTGGTCGAGGCGGTAGAGCGGGACGTTGAGCCGGTCACCGCCTTCGTACTCGACGATGGCCACCTCGAGGGTGCTCTCGCCCACCATGATCGTGTCGATGCCGCGATAGATCCCGATGCCGTGGTCGAGGTGGACCACGTAGTCGCCTTCCGAGAGCGTCCCCGTGGCCATGCCCGGCGCCGCTTCGCGATAGCGGCGGGGACGCCGGAGCCGACGGGCGCGGCGGAAGATCTCGTGGTCGGTGAGGACGCGGAGCGACGGCAGCACGAACCCGCCGTCGAGCGCGCCCACGGCCAGCATGGCGCTCGAGCTCCGGCGGCCGCCGTCCTCGAGCAGCTCCTCCATGCGCTCGCGCTGCCCTTCGTTGTCGCAGAGAATGAGCGTGGGCGGCGCGCCGGCGAGGAGCGCGCGCAGCCGGGCGAGGTCGCGATCCACGCGCTCCGGCGGAAAGAAGCCCATCTGCAGGTCGGCGACGTCGTCCCGGATCGAGAGGCGCGGAAATGCCGCGAGCCGCCGCCGCCAGGCGTCGGGCTCCTCGAGAATCTCCTCGCGCGCCGGGACCTCCTCCCCGAGCCGGCGGGCGACATCGAGGTGATGCGCCGCCTCGTTCCACGCGCGCGCCACCTCGTCCGCATCCGGGCCGGTGGCCTCCTCGACGATGAGCGCGTCGGGGGGAAGGAGGTCGAGGAGGGTGCGGCGGGCGGGGGCGGGGGCGGACGAGGCGGAGCCGTACGCAGCTTCCGCCTCGTCCGCCTCGTCCGCCTTGTCCGCCCGTATCGGCAGCACCGTCACCTCCGCCATCTCCTCGAGCGAGCGCTGGCTCGTGAGGTCGAAGGCGCGGAGCGACGAGATCTCGTCGCCCCACCACTCGAGCCGCGCGGGAGCCGCCATGCCGAAGCCGTAGACGTCGAGGATGCCGCCGCGCACGCTGTACTCCGCGACCTCGGTCACCGTCGGCACACGGGCGTAGCCCATCGTGTCGAGCCGCTCCGCGAGCGCCTTCGGCGGAAGCTCCTCGCCGACGGCGAGGCGCACGCGCAGCCGCTCGACGGCCGCGGGAACGAGCGTACGCTCGGCGGTGGCGCGCGCCGTGGTGACGAGCACGGGAAGCCGCCCGGAGAGGAGTGCCGCGATCGTCTCCGCCCGCTCGCCGGCGATCTCGTAGTGCGACTCCTCCTCCCCGAGCGACTCGCGCTGCGGATAGAGCGCGACCGGCACGCCGGCGAGGAGCGAGAGGTCCGCGAGCCACCGCTCCGCCTCGCCCGGCGTCGGCGCGACGACGACGAGCATCCGCTGCGGGAACTGCCGCGCGATCCACGCCGCGACCGCCGCGCCGCTCGACCCGGGAAGCCCGCCGAGACGCACCAGTCCGCCACGCCCCGGCATCCGCTCGATGAGCGCCTGCGCCGCGGGCGCGCGCCCGACGGCCTCGAGGATCCGGTCCAGGCTCATGCGCGCCGCTGCATGCCGCTCGCCAGCAGCACCTCGCCGAGACCGAGAAGGAGTGCCGCGAGGAGCAGCGGTCCTCGAAGGTCGCCGCGCGCGCCCGACGAGAACGCCGCGTCGGCCGCCTCGGCGAGCGGCACCGTGCGGGACCCGGGCCACAGCTCTCGCAGCCGGCGATCCTCCGCCGGGGCGAGCTCCGACTCGCGGCGATCGATCCCGGCGCTGAGTGCGCCGATCGTGTCCCGCCCGGCCAGGATGAAGTGCACGCCCGGCTCCTGCGGCCGGAAGAGCCCGCCGCCGTCCACCCGCCAGCTCCGCTCGGCCTGCCGGACCTCGGTGGCGAGATCGGGAAGCGGGGCCGGAACACCCGGGACTCCGTCCACGAGGGCCACCTCGCCGCGCGCCACCCGGTTGAGGAGGCGGTCCATGAAGGGCATGAACTCGGCCGACACCGGGAGCGAGGTCCACTCCGGCTCGAGACGGCTGCCGAGGAGGATGAGCGAGCCGCTCCGCACGGCCCAGGGCCGCCCGCCGGCCGTGACGAGGACGCCCGT
>DASUXZ010000086.1:0-3783 GCA_036377655.1 Gemmatimonadales bacterium | reverse complement strand
GCACTCGGCGGAGGAGGCGGGGTACACGTTCTCGTCGGCACTGAGGGAGATCGTCGAGATGGCGATCAGGCGCCGCCACCCGCGCGGGCCCGCGGCGGCCGAGATCGGGAAGGCGAAGCGCGTGGTGAAGGTGGACCGGGTGTCGGGGAAGACGGACAAGGCCGAGTAGGTGCCTTGCTCAGCGGGGTCAGTGATGCATGCCACCACGCTCCGGCGCTCCGCCTGCTAGGGTGATAGCAGCCATCACCCGAGCAAGGAGCTCACATGGGAGACCGCAAGCACCACGAGCCGCCCAAGCCCCCGCCGTCGAGCGCGGCCGACGACCTCGGCCTCGGCCTGCCGACCGAGCTGTCCGCCGAGGAGCAGGAGGCGCCCGGCCTCAAGTCGCACGGCGACAAGCTCGGCAGCGCCCTCGAGCCCGCCCATCACGACCCCACCGCCCAGCCGGACGGCGACGACGGCAATCCCGACACGGGGGCCCGCGGCGCGGAGGAGCTCGCCGAGACCCGCGGCGAGGCCTGAGGAGGAATGACCATGCCAGGATACACCGGCAGGGAGCGGCGGCGGGACGGGCGCGAGTGGAACGGCCCGGAGCGGCGGATCGCACCATCGGGCGCGAGCCAGCTCCTCGAGGAGGGCGACCTCCCGAGCGGGCCCGCCGGCACCTGGGAGGACAACGTCAACGAGTTCACGAGCGACGGCGGCGCCGGCACCAATACCCCGAACGAGTGGACCGCCGCCCGGAACCGGAGCACGATCGGCACGCCGGGCGCGGACGACCGCGAGACGCGCGAGCCCGACGAGGCCGATCCGGAAACCGGCGGCACCGGCGACGAGGGCGGCGCCTCGACGACGGGCGGCGGCGTCTTCGAGGGCCAGGGGAACGAAGAGGATGCGCCCCGCTACGGCGACTGGACCCGCCACAGCACCGGGGCGACGTCGGGCGCGCGCGGACACGAGGGAATCGATTTTCCGGACGAGAATACGTGGGGAGAGGAGGAGGCGGAGCGGGAGCGGAAGGAGTAGCGGTCTATTCGATCCGGCGCGGCTCCGCGCTCAGGGCCGCGATCCTCTCCCGCGCTTCCCTGACCTTCGGCTGGAGCTCCGGGTCCGCGTCACGCCAGAAATCCACGAACTTCTCATAGTAGGCGAGCGCCTTGGCGCGCTCGCCTTTCTGTTCGTAGAGCTCGCCGAGCCGCATGAGGCCGATCGGCATGAAGGCGCCGTCCTCGGGCTCTTCGTCGGTGACGGGAGCGAGATAGACGCGCTCGTACCGGATGCGCGCGGAGTCCGGCTCACCCGCCCGGTCCCATGCCATGGCGGAGAACAGCTCGCCGCAGGGGCTGCAGTGGAGCTTCTCGCGGGCCCGCGAGAACGCGGCTGCCGCATCGCGCCAGCGCTCCTCCGACATCGCGATGAGACCGTCCCACCATTCGTCGTCACCCGGCCGCCGAGCCTCGACGGGCCAGGCCCGCTCCCAGCCGGCCCGCATGGCGCGCGCCTCGGCGGGGCGGTTGGCCCACGCGTAGGTCTCGGCGAGCACCCAGTACGGCCGGTCGCGGGGCACGACCGAGTCGAGCGGATGCTGCGCCAGCACGTCGGCCAGCCGCTCGAGTCCTCGAACCGGCTGCCCACGATGCACGACGTCGAAGTACGCGCCGGCCGCGGCCTCGCCGAGCGCATTGCCCGCGTCGCCGTCGCGCCGCGAAGCCTCCGCGATTTCCGTCAACAGGCGTTCGGTCTCACCCAGCTTGCCCTGGTAGGCGGCGGCGCTCGCGCGCATGAACATGAACGGGCGCCATGGTGTCCGCGGCCCGCGATGGGCCAGCGCGTGGCGCACGATGCTGTCCGCCGTCGGGATGTCCCGGCGGGCCAGTGCGGTGACCGTGCGGAGGAAGTCCGGCAGCGGCTCGCCGGGAAAGGCCTTCTCGGCGCTGGCGGTGATGGAGTCGACCGCCGCCCATTTCCCCTGCTTGAGGAGCGCCTCCTGGAGGTTGATGAAGAAGGTGGCGCGCGGCTGGAGCTCGAGGCCGCGGCGGAGCGGGACCTCGGACTCGGCGGCGCGTCCCTCAGCTGCGAGGATCATCCCGAGGTTGTTGAGCGCCGTCGGGTCCTCGGGTGCCATGTCGAGCACCGCCTGGTACTCGGCGATCGACCGGTCCGGCGCGTACTCCACGTTCCAGAAGTAGCTCGCGGACGTGAGGTGCCGCTCGAGCGGCGGGAGCCGGTCGCGGTGCGCGAAGGCCTTGCGCGCGGCGTTGCTCACGAGGGACTCGTCGGCGCCGAGGTTGTTGTAGACGGCGCCGAGCTTGCGCCATGCCATGGCGAAGCTCGTGTCGATCGCCACGGCGCGCTCGAGCAGGGCGCGCGCCTCGGGGTAGCGGGACTCGTCGAAGGCGCGGTAGCCGCGCGCATAGAGCTGGAGCGCCGGGAGCGACGCGGTGGTGACCCTCGGCAGCGGGTCGCTCGCACGGATGCTCTTGAGCGACTCGCCGATGCGCTCGCGCAGCTTGATGGAGAGCCGGTTGAGCGCGTCGATGAGCTCCTCGTTCCCTGCCGCGGTCTCGCGCACGGGCACGAGCGTCGTCCCCGAGTCCGCCGACACGATGCGCGCGCTCAGGACGTAGCCCTCCCCGAAGCGCGAGATCTCGCCGGTGACGACGGCCTTCGCGCCCTCCCGCCGTGCCACTTCGAGCGCGAGCGTCTCCTCGACTTCGCTCGCCGGATCGCGTCCCATGCGCTCGAGCGCTGAGCGGATCTCGCCGGGCTCGAGCAGCTTGACCACCCGGCTCTGCCCCAGGTCCACGCGGAGCGCCTCGAGCACGGAGGTCGCGAGCGTCGAATCGGTGGTACGATTGGCGAACGTGGCGAGCACGATCCGGTCCGTATCGGCGAGCCGCCCGGAGCTGAGCAATGTGGCCGCCGCCCCGACGCCGACCGCCCGTGACACCGCGTAGCCGGCGGCGACGAGCACCATCGCACCGAGCGCCACCACCCCGCCGAGGAACGCGCGCCGCCAGGTGAAGAGCTGGTGATGCGCCGGCTCCGGCTCGTAGCGGAAGGCGCCGGTGGCGCGCTGCCGGGCCCGCTGCCGCTCGAGGCGGCCGGTGTAGAGCATCACCGGAAGTCCGGCGAGCATCACGAGGAGCGCGGCGACCCAGATCCAGTCGGGCAGGCCGAAGACGCGGGTGGCGCCGTAGACGAGGGCGGTCACGGCGATCGTCGCGAGCGCGAAGAGGCCCGCCACGCGGGCCGGGTGCGCGCGGCGGATCGCCGTCTCGGCGGACGTCCGCACCGCGGCGACCGGCGCCGTTGCCGCCGGCGTCGATCCGCCCGAGGGCGTCGCGAGCGCCTCGAGACGGCCAAGGAGCTCCGGCGCCGACTGCCACCGGTCGGCCGGATGCTTCTCGAGGCAGCGCATCACCAGCGCGGCGACTTCGGCGGGAATGGACGGGCGGTGCGCGGTGACCGGATCGGGCGTGGCCGTCACGTGCGCGGCGAGCATCGCCTGCGGCGTCGCCGTGATGAACGGGGTGCGGCCGGTGAGGAGCTCGTAGGCGACGGCGCCGACGGCGTACAGGTCGGCGCGGTGATCCACGTTCGGGTCGGCCGCCGCCTGCTCGGGCGCCATGTACGCCGGGGTGCCGAGCGCGATCCCGCCGAGCGTGAGCGTGGTCTGCTTCGGGCCCGACGACGCGCTCACCGCCTTCGCGACGCCGAAATCCGCGACGAGCGCGTGCCGGCCCGCGAAGAGGATGTTGTCGGGCTTGATGTCCCGGTGGA
>DASUXZ010000085.1:0-6386 GCA_036377655.1 Gemmatimonadales bacterium | reverse complement strand
GGCGGCCGCACCGGAGAAGCCCGTCGCTGCGGCCGCGCCGCCGCCGCCCGCACCGCCGGCCCCTGCGCCAGCCCCAGCCGCGCCGGCCCCGGCCGCTCGCGCGCCGGCCCCGGCTTCGCCGCAGCCGGCGGCCGCGAGCGCGCCGGCGCCTTCCACGGCCGGGAACGGCGCCGAGACGGCGGAGGAGCGCCTCCGCCGCCGGTCCACTCCGCTCGTCCGGAAGATGGCGGCGGAGCACAACCTCGACATCAGCGCCATTCCCGGTACGGGACTCGCCGGCCGCGTCACGCGGAACGACGTCCTGGGCTACCTCGAGGCGGGCGCCGCGCCCGCGCCGGCCGCTGCCCCTGCGCCGGCCGCCGCCCCTGCGCCCGCCGCCGTTCCGGCGGCCGCACCTGCGCGCGCCGACACCGGTGGCATCGTGCACCCGGCGGTCGATCCGTGGGAGGGAGACCGGGTCGAGCCGTGGTCCCGCATCCGGAAGCTCACGGCGGACCACATGATCATGTCGCGCCGCGTGTCGGCGCACGTGAACACGATCTTCGAGGTGGATTACACCCGGGTGGCCCAGCTCCGCGCGCAGAAGAAGAAGGAATACGCCGAGCGCGGCGTGAATCTCACCTTCCTCGCCTTCATCGCCAAGGCGGTGGCGGACAGCCTCCGGAAGCACCCGGTGCTCAACGCCGCCGTGGCGTCCGAGGCCACGCTCTTCCGCCGCGACATCAATCTCGGCGTCGCCGTGGCGCTCGACTGGGGCCTCAGCGTCCCGGTCATCCGGCATGCGGACGAGCTCTCGCTCCTCGGCATCGCCCGTGCCATCAACGACCTGGGCGAGCGCGCGCGCGGCAAGAAGCTCAATCCGGACGAGGTGCAGCGCGGGACGTTCACGATCACGAACCCGGGCGTCTTCGGGTCGGTGATCGGCACGCCGATCATCAACCAGCCGCAGGTCGCGATCCTCTGCGTCGGCGCCATCGAGAAGCAGCCGGCGGTCGTGAGCGTGGACGGCGCGGACAGCATCGCGATCCGCACCCGCGGCCTGCTCTCGCTCGCCTTCGACCACCGGATCGTGGACGGCGCCGACGCCGACCGGTTCATGGCGGACGTCAAGGCCACGCTGCAGGCGTTCCCCGACAGCGCGGTCTGAGGTGGCGCGGACGCTCACCGCGGCTCGTGCGATGGTGCGTCCGGATCGGGAGGCGGAGTACCTGGGCCTGCTCGCCGAGCGGGCGGCTGCGGCCCGGCGCCGCGGCGCCCGCTTCTGGTGCTTCCGGAGCCGGAGCACGCCCGGCGCCTTCCTCGAGTTCACCGAGACCGAGGACGGCCGGGCTGGGGCCCGCACGGCCGAGGAAATCGAGCTCGAGGGCCGCATGCGGGTGGTTGCGCTCTACGGACCGGACGCCGAAGAGGTCTGGGAGGAGCTCGCGCCCGGCACGTCCCACTGACCGAACGGAAAGGCTGACATGCCAAGACGGATCTTCGACGCCGATGGCGCCGAGTGGCGCGTATCCATCAGTGGCCGCGTGACCCAGTATCAGAAGGACGAGTTCGGGCTCATCTTCGCCCGCGGCACCGGCGAGGGGCGCGAGGAGCGCGTCGCGCGCTATTCGCCGGTCGGGCCGAAGACCCGCGAGCTCTCGCTGTCCACCCTCACCGACGACGACCTGCGGCGGCTGCTGACCCGCAGCCAGCCCGCCTGGACCGCGCCGGAGATGGGGTACTCCCGCTGACCGCCTCCCCACTCGCCGCAACGGTCGACCTGCACCTCCATTCGACCGCATCGGACGGCCAGCTTCCCCCTGCCGAAGTCGTGTCCCGCGCGCAGGCGGTCGGCCTGTCGGCGATCGCGCTCACGGATCACGACACGATGGCCGGCGTGCCCGAGGCGATCGCGGCGGGCGCGGCACTCGGCGTCCGGGTGATCGGCGGCTGCGAGTTCTCCGTCGCGGCGCCCTGGGGGGAGATGCACGTGATCGGCTATTTCCTTCCCACCGGGTCCGAGCGGCTCGAGGCCTTCCTCCTCACCTGCCGGGAGGACCGGATCCGGCGCGGGCGCGCCATGGTGGAGAAGCTCCAGGCGCTCGGCATCGCGATCACGTTCGACGACGTCCTCCTTGCAGCGGGCGGCGGCGCGGTCGGGCGGCCGCACGTGGCGCGCGCGCTCGTGACGGCACACGCGGCACGGGACCTCAACGACGCGTTCGACCGCTTCCTCGGGCGCGGGCGCCCGGCGTTCGTCGAGAAGAACCTGCCGCAATTCCGTGAGGTCGCACGGGTGGTGCACGGGGAGGGTGGCCTCGTGTCGGCGGCGCACCTCAAGGACCGCGCCACGCGGAGCGTCCTCGAGCGCTTCCGGGCGGACGGGCTCGACGCGGTGGAGACGCGCCACCCGAGCCACGGCCCCGACCAGCGCGCCCGCCTCACCGACCTCGCCCTGGGCCTCGGGCTCCTCCGCACGGGCGGCAGCGACTGGCACGGCGATGCCCTCGCCGACGCGACGCACGGAACGATCGGATCGCAGGCGGTGCCGGCGGAGTGGCTCGGCGCCCTCGAAGCGCGGCGCGCGGCGTAGCGGGCGATGAGCGGCGGCAACGGGTTCGCGGGCAAGGTCGTCCTGGTCACCGGCGTGGGACGCGCCGGCCAGATCGGGAACGCGGTGGCGCTCGCCTTCGGCGCGGCGGGCGCGCGGATCGTGGCGTGCGACAGGAATGCGGTGGGCGTCGCGCAGCGCGTCAGGGAATTCGTGGAGCAGGGGATCGAAGCGCGGCCCGCGGCGGGCGACCTCACCGAGCCCGACATCGCGATGCTCGCCGTCGAGACCGCCGTGCGCGAGTTCGGCCGGCTCGACGTCGTCGTCAACGTCGCGGGCGGGCTCACGACGTACGGGCCGGTGGAGGGCACCTCGCCGGCCGATTTCGACCGCGAGATCGCCATCAACGCCAAGACCGCGTTCTTCGTCGCACAGGCGGCCATCCCGGCGCTCGAGCAGACGAAGGGATGCATCGTCAACTTCGCGTCGATCGCCGTGCTCGAGCCGTCCGCGTCGCTCGCCGTCTACTCGATGGCCAAGGCGGCCGTCGCGGGGCTCACGCGGGCGCTCGCCGTGGAGCTCGCGCCCCGCGGGATCCGGGTCAACGCGATCGCCCCGGCCATGGTGCGCACCGCCGACAACACCGCCGCCTCGGGCGACGATGCCCAGTACGTCGAGATGCGGCACATCACGGACGGCGTGCTCTTCCTCGCGAGCGACGCCGCGTCCGGCATCTCCGGCCACGTGCAGGCGATCGCCGGCCCGGCGAGCTGAATGGAGCTCGCCGGCCGGGTCGCGCTCGTCACCGGCGCCGGCCAGCGTCTCGGCCGGGCCTTCGCATCGGCGCTCGCGAGCCGCGGCATGGCGCTCGCCATCCACTACAACGCTTCGGCGGAGGGTGCCGAGGCGCTGCGCGCCGAGATCGTCGCGGCGGGCGGGCGCGCCGAGTGCTTCGAAGCCGACCTCACCGATGCGGCGCGCGCGCGCGAGCTGCCCCTGGCAGTGGCCCGCACCTTCGGCCGTCTCGACGTGCTCGTCAATTCCGCCGCGATCATGCACCGCATTCCCTTCGCCGAGACGAGCGTCGAGCAGTACGACGCGATCATGGACCTGAACCTGCGCGCGCATTTCTTCGTGACGCAGGGCGCGGCGCCGTTCCTGCGGGAGGCGCACGGCAAGGTCGTGAACATCGCCGACCTGGGCGGGCTCGAGCCGTGGCCGAGCTACGCGGTGCATTCGCTCAGCAAGGCGGGGGTGGTGATGCTGACGCGCGTGCTCGCGCGCTCCCTCGCGCCCGAGGTCACGGTCAATGCGATCGCGCCCGGCACGGTGCTCGTCCCCGACTCGTACGACGAGGCCCAGCGGGAGCGGCTCGCGCGCGAGGCGCCGCTCCGCCGGCTCGGCAAGCCGGAGGACGCGGTCGAGGCGCTCCTCTACCTCGTCGAGCGGGGAGACTTCGTGACCGGCGAGGTCCTCGTGGTGGATGGCGGACGACTCCTCCGCTGAGCTCGCCTTCCGCGACATCGCGATCGTGGGAGGCGGCTGCTACGGGAGCTTCTACGCCGCGCAGCTCGAGCGCGCCCGGGCCCGCGGGCGGGTCACCTACCGGCGCCTCCTGATCGTGGACCGGAACCCCCGGTGCCGCGCCGCTGTTGAGGGAGATGGGGACCGGACGCTCGTCGCGAGCGAGTGGGCGGACTTCTTCGACGAGTGGCTCGCCGCAGGGGCGGCGGAGGGTGACGCGATCGTGCCGTCGCCGCTCATGCCGCACCTCATGTTCGACTGGCTCGTGCGCCGGGCGCGACGGCGCTGGCCCGGCCGGCCGGTCGGCGCCGAGCCGCTCGCCGAGGAGATGCGGACGCCGTACGACATGGCGGCCCCCGACGGGAACCGGTACGCGTCGTACGCCGACTGGCTCTGCCCGACCCACTGCATCGAGCCCGCCATCTGCCCGATGATCCGGGCGCCTCGCACCTGGGACATGTCGGATGCGCTCGGGGAGCTCACGCGGCGGATCGGTGCCACGCGGTCGGTCGCAGGGCCGGCGATCCTCCGGTGCCGCCACCGGACCTTCGGCGTGGGCATGTTCGATGCCGCCGAAGTGCTCGCTGCGGACCGGCTCGTTGCCGACGCGGGCGCGCCGGGGCGGGCGGTCGTGATCCCGGTGGGCACGGTCTCGGCGTGCCACGGCGCGGTCGGCCTCCTCGCGATCGGCGCATCGGCGGGGAACGAGGCCGGTATATTTGAAGCTGCCCGTGCAGGCGGGCGAGGGATTTCCGGCGAGCGATCGCCCTACCCGGGAGCGGACGAAGAGCGATGAGCGGGACGCGCAATGTCGATGTCGTGATCGTGGGAGCCGGCCCGGCCGGCATGGCGGCGGCGCTCTACGCCGGCCGGGCCATGCTCGAAACCGTCGTCCTCGAGCGCGGCGTCCCCGGGGGGGAGCTCCTCAACACCGAGTTCCTGGAGGACGTCCCCGGGTTCGAAAAGATTCTCGGCCGCGACCTTGCAAAGCGCTACCATGACCATGCCGTCGAGTTCGGCGCCGATTTCCAGCTCGGCGTCACCGTGGACAAGGTCCGGAAGCTCGCCGACGGGACGTTCGAGACCACGACCGAGTCGGGGCCGACCTACCGCTCCCCCGCCGTCATCGTCACGGCCGGCGGCACGCCGCTCAAGCTCGGGATCCCGGGCGAGCTCGAGTACGCGGGTCGCGGCGTGTCCTACTGCGCGGTCTGCGACGGCGCGTTCTACCGTGGCCAGCACGTGATCGTGGTCGGCGGCGGTGACGCGGCGTGCGAGGAGGCGGACTACCTCACCCGCTTCGCATCGAAGGTCACGATCGTCCACCGCCGCTCCGAGTTCCGCGCGTCGCGCATCATCCAGGAGCGCGTCTTCGCCAATCCGAAGATCGAGGTCGTGCTCGATACCGTCGCGGAAGAGGCCGTCGGCACTCCGGCGCAGGGCATGACGGGACTCCGCGTGCGGAACGTGGTGACCGGGAAGGCGGGCACCATCGAGGCGGCGGGCCTGTTCGTCTTCATCGGCTTCCGCCCGAACACGGGCATCATCGACGGCCACTACGTCCACGATGCCGGCGGCTATGTCGTCACCGATCTCGCGATGCACAGCTCGATTCCAGGCCTCTTCGTGGCCGGCGACATGCGGGCGCAGCTCACGCGCCAGGTGACGACGGCGCAGGGCGACGCCACCACGGCCGCCATCGCCGCCGACCGCTACATCAAGGCGCTCCGCACCGGCCATCCCGACCCGGTGGCGGCGATCCTCGGCGGCATCGGCGTGCCCCGCGCGCAGGCGCCAGAAGGCGAAGCCGCGACCGGCGGCGCCGAGCCCTACGGCGCCGCACTCGCCACGGGCGAGAAGGCGGTCACGCGGTGACCGCAGCGCACGGCCGTGAGTGAGCTCGACGTCGTCGCGCTGCCGAACGGCCAGTTCGCGGAGAACTGCTACCTCCTCGCCGATGCGGGCACCCGCGAGGCGGTCATCGTCGATCCCGGCGAGGAGCCGGCGATGTTCCTCGCCGAGCTCGACACCCGCGCCTGGACGCTCCGCGCCATCTGGCTCACGCACGCCCATATCGATCACGTCATGGGCGTCGCGGAGATCCACGCGCGGACCGGCGCGCCGATCCTGCTCCACCCGGCCGATCGCGACCTCTACGACGCCCTCCCGCGCCAGGCGGAATGGTTCGGGCTCCGGCTCGCCGCGCCCCCTGCTCCCGACGGCGCGCTCTCGCACGGGCAGGAGGTGCGCGTCGGGCGCTACGCGTTCGAGGTGCGGCACACGCCGGGGCACTCGCCCGGCAGCGTGAGCTTCGTCGGCAACGGCATGGTGA
>DASUXZ010000084.1:0-15058 GCA_036377655.1 Gemmatimonadales bacterium | reverse complement strand
TCGGGCTCATCTACATCGAGCTCGGGCGCCCGGCGGAGGCGATCGGCCCGCTCGCCCGCGCCGTCGAGCTCCGGCCCACGGCGCCGGTGTTCCACAACAACCTCGGCATCGCGCTCGAGCAGACCGGCCACTATGGCGCGTCGAAGGAATCGTTCGAGCGGGCGCTCGATGCGGACAGCACCTACGGCAAGGCGGCGGTGAGCCGCGACCGTGTGGCCGCCCTCGCGAAGGTGCCGGGCGCGGAGGAGCTCACGCTCGAGGACTTCGCCACGCAGTTCGAACTGCAGGTGCGGATGTGGAAGGACTCGGCGCAGGCGGCGCCGGATTCGGTGCCGGTGATGCAGGTGGACGTGGATACGGTGCCGGAGGGTGAGCCGCGGGAGTAGGTGCGCTTTCCCCGAAGGAGCGCCCGGCGTCAGGTCGAGCCGGGCGCATCCTCTTCCGGCGCGCACACCTCGAGCGCCCGCGGCAGTACCCGATACGCCAGCGCCCCCCGGATCGTGAACAGCTCCCCGTCGAGCGCCACGTGCGTCGAGCTCCGCCGCAGCTCGATCTCCGCCTCCGCGACGTGGAACCGCTCGAGCTCGGAGAGGTCCGCCGTCCGCCCCCTCAGGATCTGCCAGCCGAGCCAGAGCAGGCTCCGCCGCCCCGACGCGTTCATCACGTAGAGCGAGAGCACCCCGTCGCTCAGCGACTCGCGGCGGGCGGCCGCGAGGCCCTCCATCCGGTACTCGTTGTTGCCGATGAAGACGAACGGGGTGCGGCGCACCATCGCCTCGCCGTCGGCCGTGATGCGGACGCCCATGAACGGGTGCCGGCGGAGCACCGCGAGCAGCGCCCAGAGCGCCGCGGTCCATTTCGCGAGTCCGTACTTCCGGAGGCGCTCGCGCATGCGCACGAGCCGTGGATAGACGCCGATGCTCGAGTTGTTGATGAAGATGCGGCCGTTCACCTCGCCCAGGTCCACCGCGCGCGTCCGCCCGTCGAGGATCACGCGCATCGCGCCGTCGACGTCGAGCGGCAGGCCGAGGTCCCGCGCGAAGTGATTGCGCGTGCCGAGCGGGAGCACGCCGAACGGAAGGCCGGCCTCTGCCGCGATGGCCGCGACGGTGCCGATCGTGCCGTCCCCGCCCCCGCCCACGAGCACCTCGCACCCTGCCGCGACCGCCTTCTGCGCCGCCTCGCGAATGCGCCTTCCGGACGCCAGCGCGATCGTCGCCTCGCGCCCCGCCTCGCCACACAGCGTCCGGATCCGCTCGGCGGACCGCTTCGCCGCGCCGCGCCCCGAGCGCGCGTTGAGAATGAATGCGATCGTCATGCCCGGATCAGCTTCCGCCAGTTCCGGCGCCGGAAGACGCCGCGCGCGGCGAGCCGGTCGCCGAACGCGACCGCCACGATCCAGACGAGCGCCACGAGGTACCCCGCGGCGACGTCGCTCGGGTGGTGCACGTTGAGGTAGATGCGGGAGATGCCGACGAGCCCGACGAGCGCCGCCGCCACCGCGAAGACGACGATGCGAAGCGGCCGGCTCCGGATGCGCCCCGCGAGGAGCACGGCGGCGGATCCGAAGAAGACGAACGAGAAGAGCGCATGGCCGCTCGGAAAGCTGTACGACTCGGGGAGCGGATACTCGAAGAGCGGGTTCGGCCGCTCGCGCCGGAAGGAGAGCTTGAGGACCGCGTCGAGGAGCCCCGCGCCGCCGAGCGTGACGACGAGGAGCACGGCGCCGCGGAACCACCGCTTCCAGGCGAAGATCCCGAAGAGCATCACCGCGATGATGCCGAGGCGCGAGGGGCCACCGAAGCGGCTGGCGAACCACATCACGTCGGTGAGCGCCGGACTGGCGAGTGAATGGACCCACCCGCTCACCGTGGCGTCGAAGCTCGCCGTCTCGCCCTCGAGCATCACCTCGGCGAGCCACGAGACGACCGCGAGCGCGATGAGCGCCGCCACGATCCCGAGCCCGAGCGTGACGCCGATGAGCCGCTCCGCTTCGGCGACCTGCGGCGCCGCCTCGCCGGTGGTTTCGGTCGGGGGGTGCTCGGCAATCTTCGCGATCATGCCCCCTCGAAAAGTTCGGCCACGGAGTCGAGCACACGGTCGGGCCGCACGCCGGAGGCCTCGAGGGTCCGGGCATCGGCCTTCCCGCTCCGGACGAACCATCCCTGCAGCCCAGCCTCCTGCGCGCCGGCCACGTCGCTCCAGGGGTCGTCCCCGACCATCGCGACGCGCCCGGCCGCTGGGCCGCCGAGCGATTCGAGCGCGGCCGCATAGAAGGTGCGGGACGGCTTGCCCGCGATCACCGCGTCGCGCCCGGTAGCGTACTCGAGCCCGGCGACGTAGGCCCCGCAGTCGAGGACGAGCTCGCTTCCGCGCATCCAGTAGCGGTCCCGGGACACCGCCACGAGGTCCGCGCCGTGCATGACCGCGTGGAACGCCTCCTGCATCAGTGCATCGCTCCAGCCGTCGCCCAGGTCACCGACGAGGACGGCGTCCACGGGCCCGGAGGGACGCCCGCTCGTGCCTCCGGCGAGGTCGAACCCCTCGAGGTCGCGGATTGCGTCGGCGGAGACGAGCGGGAGCAGGCGCCGGCAATCGCGGGAGCGGAGCAGCGCCGCTGCGGCGAGCGTCCCCGTCAGGAGCTCCTCGGCACGGATCCGGAAGCCGTACCCGGCGAGCCGCGCGAGGATCCCCGCCCGGGAACGGCTGCTCGTATTGGAGAGACACCGGAAGGGGACACCGCGGGCATGCAGCTGTCCGAGAATTGCGACGGCCCCGGGAATCGCGGCATCCCCCCGGTAGAGCGTCCCGTCGAGGTCGAAACAGTACGCCAGGGGAGCGTCCATTGACCCAAGTTATCCGCGCCGCGCTCGTTGCGGCATCGCTCGTCACGGGGCCGGCGGCCACCCACGGGCCGTTCGCGGCCGAAACCCTCCGCTACGAGGCGAGCCTCGGGATCATCCCGGCTGGCACGGCGACGCTCCGGGCGTCTGAAACGGTGGACGGCCGCGGCCGCCGGCTCAGTCTCCTGACCCTCGAGGCCGCCGGCGGGCGTGGGGCGCTCTCCGCGAGCGCGCGCATGACGTCGTGGGCGGGCGGCGCGCCGTTCGTCTCGCACCGGTTTCACCGGCAGACCGAGCTGCGCGGCCGCCGCACCGACGACCGCTACCGGATCGAAGCGGATTCGGGGCTCTACCGCATCGAGGGCAAGGACGGCGCCTGGGTGACGCCGGACCGTCCCCTCGACGAGCTCGCGATGCTCTACTACCTGCGCACGCTCGACCTCGCGCCGGGGCAGGATTTCATCCTGCGCGGCTACTTCCGGAACGGCTACAACCCGGTCCGGGTGCGCGTCGTCGGGCGCGAGCGCGTGGAGCTCGGCTCCGGCGCGGAAGTGAGCTGCCTCCGCCTCGAGGTCTCGGCAGCCGGGCTCTCGAGCGACGTCTGGCTGACGGATGACGCGAAGCGGATCCCCGCACGGCTCAGGGTGCCGACGCCGATCGGGAGGGTGGCGATGGTGTGGGATGGGGGGACGTGAAGGTGAGGGGTGAGTGGTGAGTGGTGAGTGGTCAGAGGTGAGAAGGCAGAGGTGGGCAGCCGGGTAGAATGGTTGAAGGCGCTGGAATTTGGTTATCGCGCCGGGGCTAGGGGGTACAAGCTTGACCGAATGCGCGACCACAAGACACTGCTCGCATGGCAGGAAGCGCGTGAAGTATCGCGGGCCGCCCTGCACCTTTCGCGCAATCATTGGTCTCCGGCCGGCGCAGGGTTGCTGGCCCAGCTCCAGCGTGCCGCACTTTCCGTTCAGGTCAACATCGCCGAAGGGTACGGGCTGAAGACTTCCGCCCAGTTTCGCCGGCACCTCAACATCGCGTACGGCTCCGCACTCGAAACGGCAGATCTACTCGAACTCGGACTCGAATCGAAGCTGGTCCCCGAAGCCGAGTCCAAGGCACTCGACCACTGCCGCCGCTGTCAGGCCCTGATTCTGGGCCTGATCAAGTCTCCCCGGAGATCCTGACTCTCACCGCTCACCGCTCACCTCTCACCTCTCACCTCTCACCTCTCACCTCTCACCCCCCTAATACCTCCCCAGATACCGCTCCACCTCCCACGACGTCACGTGCCGGTTGTACTCCTCCACTTCCTTCCGCTTGGCCTCGAGGAACCGCTCGGTGAGGTGAGGGCCGAGGGCGGCCTTGATGACGTCGTCCTTCTCGAGGAGCTCGAGCGCCTCGTGCAAGTCGCGCGGGAGCTCGTCGATCCGGTACTTCCGGCGGTCGCGGAAGCTCATCGTGAAGATGTTGCGGTTGACCGGCTCGCGGACCTCGAGCTGCTGCCGCACGCCGTCGAGCCCCGCCGCGAGCTGCACCGCGAGCGCCAGGTAGGGGTTGGCGCTCGGGTCCGGCATGCGGAGCTCGCAGCGGGTGCCGGTGCCGCGCCGGTCGGGGATCCGCACGAGCGGTGACCGGTTCCGCATCGACCAGGCGACGTTGATCGGCGCCTCGTAGCCCGGGACCAGCCGCTTGTACGAGTTGATGAGCGGGTTCGTGATCGCGCAGAAGCCGCGCGCGTGCTGGAGCAGGCCTTCGATGTACGAGAGCGCCACGGCGCTCAGCTGGTGCTCCGCCTTCGGATCGTGGAACGCATTGTCGCCCGGGCCACGGAAGAGCGACTGGTGCGTGTGCATCCCGCTGCCGTTGATCCCCTCGATCGGCTTCGGCATGAACGACGCGAGGTAGCCGTGCCGCGCCGCCACGTTCCGCACCACGAAGCGGAAGGTCGCGAGGTTGTCCGCCGTGGTGAGCGCGTCGGCATAGCGGAAATCGATCTCGTGCTGCCCGCGGGCGACCTCGTGATGCGCCGCCTCGACCTCGAAGCCCATCCGAACCAGCTGCTCGATGATGACCCGCCGGATCTCCTCGCCGCGGTCCACCGGGCCGAGGTCGAAATAGCCGGCGTCGTCGTGCGTGCTCGTGGGCGACCCTCCCGCCTCCGGCCGCTCGAAGAGGAAGAACTCCGCCTCGCAGCCCGCCATCATCGAGTAGCCGAGCGCCCGGGCCTCCTCGAGCTGGCGCTTGAGCACGGTGCGCGGGCAGCCGGGAAACGGCTCGCGGTCCGGCGTCCGGATGTCGCAGAGCACGCGGGCCACGCGGCCGCCCTCGTCGCCGTAGGGAAGGATGCGGAAGGTGGAGAGGTCGGGGTCGAGGAGCATGTCGCTCTCCTCGATGCGCACGAAGCCTTCGATGGACGAGCCGTCGAAGAGGATTTCCCCGTCGAGCGCCTTCGCGAACTGGCTCCGGGGAACCTCGACGTTCTTGTTGACGCCGAGGATGTCGGTGAACTGGAGGCGCAGGAAGCCGACCTCGAACCGCTCGGCGAGCTGCAGGATGTCGGCAGCCGAGGCGCCGCTCAGGTCGGCGGGAAAATCGGACAGGTCGGTGTGCGGCATGCCCGCCAACTTACCGCGCCCCGAACGTCCCGCAAAGGCGGTCGGGACCGCTTATTTTCCGCCCATGACCGCACCAGTCGTCACGCCATGCGCCGCCTGCGGCACCCCGGGCAGCGGCAGGTTCTGCTCGAGCTGCGGCGCGCCCCTCGGGGCCGCGCGCTGCGGCGCCTGCCACGCCGAGCTGTCGGCGGGCGCGCAGTTCTGCCACCGCTGCGGTACCCCGGTCGCCGCCCGGCGCGCCCCGGGAGCCGCGGGCGGCGCGGCCCGGCCGGAGAAGACCGCCTGGATCGTGGCCGGCGCCCTCGTCCTCTTCCTCGTCGGCATGGTGGCGTACCGTGTCGTCACCGGCCAGACCGCCGGGCGCGTGCCCGACATGGCCAACGCCGGCAACGCGGCACCGGTCGGCGCCCCCGGGCTCGACCCCGGCGGCAGCCTCCCGACCGGCCAGGCGCCCGACATCAGCAGCCTCACCCCGGAGGAGCGCTTCATCCGGCTCAACAACCGCGTGATGGAAGCTGCGGGCCGGGGGGACACCGCCACCGTCGTGAACTTCACGCCGATGGCACTCGGCGCCTACGCGCAGCTTCCCGCCCCCACGAACGACGACCGCTACCACGCGGCGGTGCTCCAGGCGCAGGTCGGCCGCATCGAGGAGGCGCTCGCCCTCACCGATACGATGCTCGCGGCGACGCCGGGGTACCTCCTCGCCTACGTCGTCCGCGGGGACGTCGCCGAGCTCCGGAACGACCAGGCCCGGCTCCGCGGCGCCTTCCGCGACTTCCTGGCGGCGTACGAGGCCGAGTCGCGCGCGGCGCGCGCGGAGTACGTGGACCACCGGAACGTGCTCGACGAATTCCTGCAGCGCGCGAGGAGCGCCCCATGACCCGCATCGTCCGCGTCGCCCACAGCCCGGATTCGGACGACGCGTTCATGTTCTACGCCCTCGCCGAGGGCAAGATCGACACCGGCGCCATCGAATACGTGCACGAGCTCTCGGACATCGAGTCGCTCAACCGGCGCGCGCTCGACGGGGAGCTCGACGTCTCCGCCGTCTCGATCCACGCCTATGCCTACCTCTGGCGCACGTACGCCCTCCTCAATTCCGGCTCCTCCATGGGCGACGGCTACGGCCCGCGCCTCGTGGCGCGGACCCCCGCGCCCGGCGACCCGCGCGAGGCCGTCCGCGGGCGCCGCGTCGGCGTGCCGGGCACGCTCACGACCGCCTTCCTCGCGCTCCGGCTTTACCAGCCGGAGATCGAGCCGGTGGTGATGCCGTTCGACCGGATCGAGGCGGCGGTGCATGCGGGCGAGGTGGACGTCGGCCTCCTGATCCACGAAGGCCAGCTCACCTACGCCGACGACGGCCTGCACCTGTGGGAGGACCTGGGCGCCTGGTGGCTCCGGGAGACCGGCCTTCCCCTCCCGCTCGGCGGGAACGTCGTCCGGCGCGACCTCGGGGCCGACGTCGTGGCGCAGGTCGGCCGCGACCTCCGCGCGAGCATCGTCTATGCGCTCGAGCATCGCGAGCCGGCGCTCGCGCATGCGAGCCGCTTCAACCGGGGCATCGGCGAGGAGCGGACCGACACCTTCGTCGGGATGTACGTGAACGCCTGGACGGTCGACTACGGCGATCGCGGGCGGGAGGCGGTACGACTCCTGCTGGATCGTGCCTTCGAGGCGGGCATCATCCCGGAACGGGTCCCCGTCGAGTTCGTCGGGTGATTTCTTGACCCGGGGACGCATGAATCCCTAGCTTTTCGCCATTCCACCGAGGAGTCATTCGTGGTGCTGTCCGACGGGCCCGTCACCGTGCTGGTGGTGGACGACGAGCAGTCGATCCTGAGCGCGCTCAGGCGTTTCCTGAGCGGGCAGGGCTTCGAGGTCGAGCTCGCCACGACCGGTGAGGAGGCGCTCGAGATCCTCCGCCGCCGCAAGGTTACCTGCATGCTCCTCGACGTGAACCTGCCGGGGATGAAGGGGGTGGACCTCGTCCCCCTCGTGATGCAGGCGGAGCCCGACATCGCGCTCCTCATGCTGACGGCGGTGAACGATGCGACCGCGGCCGCCCTCTGCATGCAGCGCGGCGCGCTCGACTACCTCACCAAGCCGATCGACCTCGACGTGCTCTCGCGCGCCATCCAGCGCGCCCTGTCCCGGCGGCATGCGCGGCTCGAGGACCAGCGCCTCAACCAGTGGCTCAAGGAGGAGGTGGCGGTGCGCTCGGCGGAGGTGCGCGCCGAGCGCGCCAACCAGGAGCGGATCTCGGTGGCGACGCTCGAGGCCCTCGTGAACGCGCTCGAGGCGAAGGACCCCTACCTGCGCGGGCACTCGGCGCGGGTCGCCGACCTCGCGGCGTCCATCGCCGCGGAGATGGGCTTCGACGACGAGGCGATCGAGCGCGTGCGGACCGCGGGTCGCCTCCACGACATCGGGAAGATCGGCATCCGCGAGGAGATCCTGAACAAGCAGGGACCGCTCACCGACGAGGAGTACGAGCACGTGAAGCAGCACGTGGTCGTCGGCTCCCAGATCCTGAGCCCCCTCACGCACCTCCGCGAGGTGATCGCGTTCGTGCGGAGCCACCACGAGCGGTGGGACGGCTTCGGCTACCCTGACCGGCTGGAAGGAGACGCGATTCCGTACGGCGCGCGGATCATCGGCGCGGTCGAGATCTACGACGCGCTCACCACGTCCCGGCCCTACCAGGAGAAGATGCCTCCCGGAACGGCGGTGGAGCGGATGCGCGACCTGATCGGCTCCGTGCTCGACCCCGCGGTGCATCGCGCCCTCGAGACGGTCATCCGGCACCGCCCCACCCTGACCTTCCTCGACGAGACCGCCGGCTGAGCGTTCCCCGGGGAGGCCGCGCACCGCTCCGCGTCCTCATCGTCGATGACGATGGCGACATGGTGCGGCTCATGCGGACGATCCTCGCCCAGCACGGCTTCACCGCGGTCGAGCACGTCTCGCGCGGCGCGGATGCGCTCGCTCGCGGGGGCGAGTTCGACGTCGTCCTCCTCGACCACCAGCTCCCCGACATGAGCGGCGTCGACGCGGTCGGCCCCCTCCGCGCGCGGCCGCACCCGCCGAGCATCGTCGTCGTCACCGGCAACGGGACGGAGGCGCTCGCCGCCGCCGTGCTCCGCCGCGGGGCCGACGACTACCTCGTCAAGGACGCGTCGCTCGCGCACCTCCTGCCGCAGGTGGTGGACCGGGTGCGCCGGGAGCGGGCCCTCCGGGCGGCGCTCACCGACGCGCAGCACGAGGCGATGCGCGCCGAGCGGCTCGCCGCGATCGGCGAGATGACCGTGACGCTGCACCACGAGATCAACAACCCGCTCATGGCCGCGACCGCCGAGCTCGACCTCCTCTTCATGAGCGACGACCCGGTCACCGCGCTCCAGCGCGCATCGCTCGAGTCGCTCCGGGAGAACCTCGAGCGCATCCGCGACATCGTGCGCCGCATCGGCTCGCTCCGCGAGGCGCGGACCACGCCCTATCCCGGCAACCTCCGGATGATCGACCTCTCGGACGAGGGAAGCGGCGCGGGCATCGAGGTGCCGTTCCGCTCGCGCGGCACGGCGATCGTCCACATGGACGACGAGCCGCTCGCGCAGGTGGTGACGGGGGTCCTGCAGAAGGTGGGCTGGGAGGTGCGGCGCTGCCGCGACGCGGAGGCGGTCGGGGAGAGCGCGCGGGCGGTCGGCGTGACGCTCCTCGTCGCCGCAGGCCAGGGGCTCGCGACCCTTCCCGCCGGCGAGGGCTTCTTCAAGACCGTGGCGCTCGTGACCGACGACGACGACACGGCGCGCATCTCGGCCGACCTCGTGGTGCGCGTGCCCTTCGACCCGTACACCCTCGGCGAGGAGCTCCAGGCGCTCGACGACTAGACGGCCGCCTCGCGCTTCTCCTGCTGGAACGCCATGCCGCGGAGGCGGATGACCCGCTGGCGGATCGGCGGGTGCGAGGCGAGCAGGTCCCCCACGAATCCTTCCCGCTCCGAGAACTTCCGCTCCGACGGATCCACGATACAGAGGTGCGCCGCGCCGCGGGTGATGGCGCGCGTCGCGCCCTCGGCGCCGCTGATCTTCTCGAGCGCCGACGCGAGCGCCATCGGGTTGCGGGTGAACTGCGCGCCGGTGGCGTCCGCCAGGTACTCGCGCTTCCGGCTCACCGCCATCGCGAGGACGCGCGTGATGACGGGCGCCACGACGAGCGTGAGGAGCCAGACCACGAGCACGATCATCCCGAGCGCGCCCGCGCCGCCCTTCCGCCCGCCCGCCGAGCGGCCCGAGCCGCCGATGCGCCCGCCCCCGCGCAGGATGCGGCCCGCCCCGTCCGACAGGATGAGCACCGCGCCCACCATCCCCGCCAGGAGCGTCATGAGGCGCGTGTCGTAGTTCTGCACGTGCGCCATCTCGTGCGCCACGACGCCCTGCAGCTCGTCGCGCGACAGCCGGTCGAGCAGCCCCTGCGTCACGGCGATGTTCGCCTCGGACGGCTCCCGTCCCGTGGCGAAGGCGTTCGGGTCGTCGTCCGGCACGAGCCAGATGCGCGGGCGCGGCAGGCCGGCGGCGATGGCCATCTCCTCGACCACGTTCACGTACTGCCGCTGCTCGGGCGTCGCCGGCTCGAGGATCTCCCAGGCCCCGGCGGACCAGAGCACCCGCCGCGCGCCGTTCCGCCAGGCGCTCCAGCAGATCCCGCCCGCCACCGCCGACGTCATGAGCCCGATGAAGGGGAAGAGATGATGGTAGGAGCCCGGCGGGTTGTCCGCCGTCAGCAGGCCGACGGCGAGGTCGCCGCCGAACCCGACCCAGGCGAAGAAGACCACGAAACCGCCGACGAGCCATTTCGACCGCCGGCGGTTGGCTTCCTGCTGCGCGAAGAGATTGACGTCAGCCACGCCCGGGTGGCGAGGTCAGGGGCGCGGCGTGCTGCCGAACGACAGGTCGACGCTGGGCACGGCCCGCTCGGCCGCGTCCTCGATCTCCCAGAGGTCCGCCGGCGAGGCCTTCGCGATCCCGGCGACGAGCATCGTCGGGAAGGTGGACTGCCGGGTGTTGTACGACGTGGCCACGTCGTTGTAGTGCTGCCGCGCGAAGCCGACCTTGTTCTCGGTGCTCGTGAGCTCTTCCTGCAGCGAGAGGATGTTGGCGTTGGTCTTGAGCTCGGGATAGGCCTCGGTGAGCGCGAAGAGGCGGCCGAGCGCCTGGGTGAGCTCGCCCTCCGCGCGCGCGGTCTCCTTCACGGTGGTCGCGGAGACGGCCTTGTTGCGGGCGGCGATCACGGCCTCGAGCGTGCCGCGCTCGAACTCCATGGCGCCCTTCACGGTGTTGACGAGGTTCGGGATGAGGTCGTGGCGCCGCTTCAGCTGGACGTCGATCTGCTTCCAGGCGTTGAGCACCTGGTTCTTGAGCGTGATGAGCCCGTTGTAGGCGCCGATCACCCAGAAGGCGAGCGCGGCAACGACGACCAGGAGGACGATCAGTTCCATCGCTTCGGCTCCGCGAGAAGTGGGCGAGCTGCCGGACTACGAGAGGCTGGCGCCCCCGGGCCCGCCGGGCATGAGGGACGCGAGGGCGCGGCGCATGGCATCGCCGATCGCCTCGCTCCCGCCGTGGAGGCGCGCCACCGGGTGCTGGTCGTCGATCAGGAGCTCGACCCCCGGGGCGATCATGATCCGCCGGCAGGTGACCCCGCGCGACTGCGCCGCGTCCGGCGGGGCGATCCACGCCTGCAGCGCGCGGCCCACCCGTCCCCGGCCGGTGCCCGGCGCCTGCAGCAGGGCGAGCTGAGAGGGATGCGGCAGGGCGGTGCCGAGCGACTGCGCCACGCGGCGCTCGATCATGTCGCCGGACAGCGATTCCGCCTCGCGGACGATCGTCTCGAGCGTGGCGCCTTCCATCTGGCGCAGCTTGATGGCCAGGACCTGGAGGAGGTGCTTGTAGGTATAGACCGCCGCGGTGCCGCGCCCTTCCGGGGAGCTCACGAGCCCGCGCGCCACGTAGAAGCGGATGGTCCGCTCGCTCGGCTGCGTGCGGGCCGCGGCGTTGATGGGCACGACCCCCGATGCATCGAGGATCGCGGCCGCGAGCGCCGCGAGATCGCGGAGCCCCCAGGGAGCCAGCGGGCGGTACTCTCGCAGCGTGGCGAGTGGATCGGGTGACGACGGCTGGGCGGAGATCACGATGTCCGATGAGGGGTGAACCGGCCGCTCAGCGGCCGGCGAGCGCCGCGAGCGTGCGGAGCCCGGCCGAGAGCGGGGCGACGTCGGCCGCGATGGCGGGAGCAGGCTCGGCCACGCGCTCGCCGCGGCAGTCGTCGAGGTGCCCGACGATCCGCTCGATCCGGCGCTCCCAGCGGGAGAGCCGGTGCTGCCGGGCAAGGTCGAGTGCCTCGTGCCAGGCATCCGCGGCCCGCGAGAACTGCCGGAACCGCGCGAGTCCGACCGCGCTCTCGTGAAGGAATCTAACGCGCCCTTCCGCCGAGGACCGCTCGGCGAACTCCGCCCCCATGGCGCGCATCCGCTCGAACCCGACGCGATCCCCCCGGGCCGACGCGATCGACATGCTGCCGACGACGGCGCGCAGGCGTGCGCCGCGGCTCCCCTCCGAGCCGTGCACCAGATCGAACGCGGCGAGCGCGGCCTCCTCCTCGCGGAGCGCCGCGAGTCCCTCGCCGAGCCGGCAGAGCAGCTCGGCGCGCTCGTCCGCCTCGGTGGTGCGACAGAAGGCTTCGTAGATCGCGCGGAGGGCGTCCACCGGCCGCCCGGCGCGCTCGAGCACGGCACCGAGCTCCGCGAACGCATCCCGCGCGACCGTTTCGAGCTCCGGCCGGCTCGATGCGTCGAGGATCACTCCCTCCGCGCCCGCCCGGGCGCGCGCGAAGTCCCCGCGCAGCCGCGCGATCCCGGTCTCCCCCAGGCGCACGCGCAGCAGGCCGGCCTCGTCGGACGCGTTGTGCGCGGCCTCGCCGGCCGCGAGGAACGCTTCCGCCGCCTGCTCCGGCCGCGAGAGCCGGAGATTGAGCCTGCCCGCCCGCAGCGCGAGCTCGCAGAACTCGTCGGCCGGGATGTCGCTCCCCGAGCAGGCCGCGGCGAGCCGCAGCATGTCGAGGGCTTCTTCACCGCGGTCCTCATTCTCGAGAAAGCGCGAATACCGGAGGAGCTCCGAGCGGATGGATGCGACGCGCGCGGCGGGCGCCCGGGCGATGGCATCGAGCAGCCGCCGCACGTGCGCGGCCTCGAGGTCCTCTCCTCCGAAGTCGCCGAGGCATTCCCACGTGGTCTGCAGCTGCCAGCGGATGAACGATTCGTCGGCGACCGAGCCATCCGCGTCGAGGATGCGGTCCACGAGACGCGCGGCGAGGTAGGCGCCGAGGGCCGCGCGTCCGCGGCTGCCGTGATCGCCCCGCTCGACGTTGGCCCGCTCCAGGAAGGAGACGTGCTGCTGCCCGCCCCCCCGGGACGACAGGGCGCGAACGAGACGCTTCCGCGTGAACACTCGACTGGCGCTCCCGGGCCGGAGTATGGATGCGAAGGACAGCTAGTATGCCCACTCGGAAGGGAGAGGGCAAGAGGCGGTTTTCAGCCACTGCGTGCGTGATTCGGATGCACGGTTCTGCAGTCGCCCCGGCTAGCGTAGCGCATGCGAAACGGCCTCACGCTCGTCGAGCTCCTCATCGCGGTCACGCTCGCCTCCCTCCTGGGCCTCATCGCGGCGCCGCGCCTCGCGCGGCCGCTCGCCTCCATCCGGGTGGAGCACGAGGCGCACCGCATCGCGGCGGCACATACGCGCGCGCGGATGCTCGCCGTGTCGCGGAGTCGCGTCACCCTCCTCCGCATCGGCAGCGACAGCATCACCATCCGCAGCGTGGACGGCCCGGACACGCTCGTCGAATGGCGCGAGCCGGGACCCGCGGCCGCGGGCGTGGGGCTCACCGCGCCCGACCGGACGTTGCTCTTCGCGCCCGTCGGCATCACCTACGGCGTGTCGAACGGGACGTGGACGGTGTCGTACCGGGGAGTGGTCCGCCGGGTCATCGTCTCCCGGCTCGGGCGGGTGCGGATCGAGCGGAACTAGGGCGTGGCATGGCGCTCCGCCTCTTCGTAGCGGCGGAGCTTGCTGAGGAGCGTCGAACGGGAAATACCGAGGATGCGTGCCGCCTGCCGGCGGTTGCCGCCGGTGTGGGCCAGCACCGAGAGAATATGCCGCCGCTCCGCGGCGTCGAGCGGATCGGGAGGTAGAGCGGAGCGAGGAGCAAGCGCGTCGCGGAGGGCGGCAAGGTCGATTCCAGGATGGCGGAGGTCCACCACCAGCAGGTCGAACCCCGGCGCGGAGCCCCCCGGCTCGGCGAGGAGCCCTTCGGCGGCCGTCATCGAGCTCCCCTCGGGCGCCGCCACGTGCCCGGCGCTCCGGATGAGCTGGGCGAGCTCCTGCCGCCGCTCCGGATCGTCGTCGAGTACCAGGACATGCAGGGCCATGGCCCAAAGCTACGGTCCCCGTGCGGGCGCGCCACCCGTCGCCGCCGTCGGAGGCATCGAGTAAGTTGAGCGCCATGCCCTTTCCAGACCTGCGCCGCGTGCACCCCGGCGACCGGCTCCAGGATCCGCTCCTGGTGCTCGACATCCAGCAGCGGAGCTACGGCGCCGACAAGGAATGCACGGTGCTCACCCTCGGCAACGCGAGCGGCTCGATCGACTCGGCGCCGTTCTGGGGAGGAGACCAGCAGCAGCTCGCAGGCCTCGAGCGCGGCCATGTGGCGCAGGTGATCGGCGAGGTGGGCCAGTACAAGGGCCGGAGGCAGCTCACGGTCACCTCGATCCGTGTCCTCCCCCGGGAAACCGTGGACCGCCGGCAGCTCATGCCCTCCGTCGGAGAGACGGAGGGATACTGGAAGAAGCTCGACGAGTGGCGTGCCGCCATCGAGGGGCCGCGGCTCCGGGCCACCCTCGCGCTCTTCTTCGAGGACGAGGAGTTCCGGCGGCGCTTCGAAGAGTGCCCCGCGAGCGTTTCCGGGCACCACTCGGCGCTCGGCGGCCTCCTCAAGCACGTGTGCGAAGTGGCGCACATCGCACGCGCCATCGGCAAGACCGTCCGCGCCGATCGCGACCTTCTCCTCGCCGGCGCGCTCCTGCACGACATTGGCAAGCTCGAGTCGTACTCATGGGATGGCGTCTTCGCGTATACCGACCGGGGCCGCCTCCTCGGCCACGTCGTGCTCGGCTCGCTCATGCTGGAGCAGCGCCTCGCGCGCGAAGCCACGCCGCCCTGCTCGCCGGAAGGGCTGACGCTCCTCCATCATCTCATCCTCTCGCATCACGGCCAGCTCGAGTTCGGCGCAGCCGTGCCGCCGATGACGCTCGAGGCAGAGATCCTGCACTACGCCGACAACGCGAGCGCGAAGGCCACGAGCATGGCGGATGCGATCGGCGATCCCGAAAACTTCGCCGGGGGCGAGGCGATGAGCGCGCGATCCATCTGGCAGATCGACCGGAGGCGGGCGTACCGGGGCACAGTGGACTGGTGCGACTGAGCGGCAGATCACGGTCAAAAGAGAAACGGCCATCCAGTCGTGGCTGGATGGCCGCTTCATGCAACGATT
>DASUXZ010000083.1:0-6401 GCA_036377655.1 Gemmatimonadales bacterium | reverse complement strand
TCGCCATCACGACGACGGTGCCGGACGTGTTGATGTCGCGGAGCAGCTGGAAGACGCCGCGGGTGGCACGCTCGTCGAGGTTGCCGGTGGGCTCGTCGGCGAGGAGGATCGCGGGGTCGTTGACGAGCGCGCGCGCGATGGCGACGCGCTGCTGCTCGCCCCCCGAGAGCTCGCGCGGATGGGCCCGGGCCTTCGCGGCGAGCCCCACCTGGGTGAGCACCCGGGTCACCCGCGCCGGGATCGTGTCCGTCCGGGCGCCGGTCACCTCGAGCGCGAAGGCGATGTTCTCGTACGCCGTCCGGTCCTCGAGGAGCCGGAAGTCCTGGAAGACGATCCCGAGGCGCCGCCGGAGCCGCGGGACGTCGTCCGACTTGAGCGCATGCACGAGATGCCCCCCGACGCGCACCTCGCCCTGCGTCGGCCGCTCTTCGGCGTAGAGGAGCCGCATGAGCGTGGACTTGCCCGCGCCGGAGTGGCCGGTGAGGAAGACGAACTCGCCCTTCGGGACGTGGAAGGACACGTCCTTGAGTGCGAGCGAGCCGTTGGGATAGGTCTTGAAAACGTGAGAGAGGCGGATCACGGGCGGAAGATAGCTACTCCCCCAGCGCCTGCTCCAGATCCCCGATGATGTCCTCGGCGTCCTCGATGCCGCAGCTCAGGCGGACGAAGCCGTCGGGGATCCCCATCCGGGCGCGTCCTTCCGCTCCGAGCGCCTTGTGCGAGGTGAGGCGCGGCTCCGAGACGAGGCTCTCGACGCCGGCGAGGCTCGGGGCGTGCGCCACGAGGCGGAGCCGCCTCAGGAACCGCTCGGTGGCGGGAATCCCGCCCCTGATCTCGAGCCCGACCATCCCTCCGAACCCGCCGAGCGCCTTCTGCGCGATCGCGTGATCGGGGTGGGATGCGAGGCCCGGATAATGGACGCGCGCGATCCGCGGATGGCCCTCGGCCCACGCGGCCACCGCCATGCCGTTCGCGTTGTGGCGCTCCATCCGCACGGCGAGGGTCCGGAGGCCGCGGTCCACGAGCCAGGCGGCGTGCGGGTCGATCGCCTGGCCCCAGAGGCGCATGAGGCGCGTCACTTCCTCGACGACCGACGCGGTGCCCGCGACCGCCCCGGCGATCACGTCGCTGTGCCCGTTCAGGTACTTGGTGGCGCTCGTGATGACGACGTCGGCCCCGTGCTCGATCGGGCGGAAGTTGATCGGGCTCGCGAACGTCGCGTCCACGAGGAGGGCCAGGCCGTGCTCGCGCGCCGCCTGCGCCACCCCCTCGACGTCGAGGACGCGCATGAGCGGGTTGGTCGGCGACTCGACGAAGATGGCGCGGGTGTTCTTCCGCACCGACGCGCGCCAGTTGCGCGGCTGGTCCGGCTCCACGTACGTGACCTCGATCCCGAAGCGACCGAGCTCCTCGTCGAAGAGCGTCCGCGTCCCGCCGTAGATCCAGGAGCTCGAGATCAGGTGGTCGCCGGGCCGGAGCACCGCGAGATGCGCGAGGGCGGTCGCCCCCATGCCGCTTGCCGCGAAGAGCGCGGCCTCCGCGCCCTCGAGGAGGGCGTACTTCCGCGCGAGCTCGACCTGGTTCGGGTTGTTGCCGTATCGGGTATAGAGGACCTCGTCCTCGCTGCCGACCGGATTCACGAAGGTGGTGCTCTGGGCGAGCGCGGGAACGAGCGGTGACCAGTCGGCCCGGCGCTGGGAGGCGCCATGAACGGCCGTCGTGGAGAGCCCGAGGCGGCGGCGGGTCATCCCACGGGCACCGGGTAGAACGCACCGTCGAGGACCCTCGCGAGCCGGAGCCGCGAGAGGGCGTCGAGCGCGGCCGCGGCCCGCTCGGAGGTCCAGCCGAGGCGCGAGGCCACCGTGTCGGCGTCGGCGGGGCCCCCGCCGCACACCTCGCCGAACGCCGTGCGCGCGTCGTCGTCGGCGCAGCCGAGCACGGCGGGCTGTGCCTCGAGCAGGGCGGCGACGGCGAGGCGCCGGTGGTTGAGGACGTGCTCCACCGCCTCGAGCTGCGGCTCCGAGAGCCCCTGCAGCACCACGAACCGCCCGTTCGTTTCGTGCTGGGCAAGCACGAGCTTCGCCACGACCTCGTCCGCGCAGCTGAAGTCGATGACCTCGACCTCGGCGAAGTCGAGCAGGGCGGTGACGCAGGCGGAGGCGGCGAGCGCCTCCTCGATCCGGGAGCGGATCGCGGCGCCGGTGGGGCGGGTCACGAGGCAGCGGTAGGGCGCCGAGACGGTTTCGCGCAGCAGCTGGTGCAGGCGGAAGGTCTCGATCATGCGGGCGCGTCCTTCGCGGGGATCGTGATCTGCACCTGGGCTCCGGGGAAGTAGGGAAGGTGCTCCGCGAGCGGCGGCTCGTCGTCCCACGCGGGAACGATCGCGAGACGGGCCGTGCCGCTCCGGATCGAGATCTTTCCGTTCCAGTGGTCCACCGACCGCTTGATCGATGCGATGCCCTGGCCGCGGCCCGGATCGCGGAACCGGCTCACGTTCTGGATGAGGCCGGCCTCGAGGGCGGCGCCGTCTCCCCAGCGCTCGCCGTAGCGCCGGGCATGCGCCGGCTCGAGCGAGCGCCGGAAGCCGATGCCGCCGTCGCTCACCGCGATGACGACGACCCGGCGCCCGAGGCGGCGCCGCCAGGTGTAGGCCTGCACCGCGACCCACCCCCCGGTGCCGGAATGCTCCACAATATTCTGACACGCCTCCGAAAGCGCCATGCTGAAGCGCATCGTCTCGCTCGCGCGGATGCCGAGCTGCTCCTGGAGGATCTTCGACGCGCGCTCGGGCACGTCGCCGACGACGCGATGCACGTCGTCCATGGCGCGGATCGGGGTCACCTCGAGGAGCGTGTCGCCGGGACCCTCCGGCGCCCGCGGAACGCGGCCGTGGATCTCGAAGAGGTCGGCCGCGTGGCGGAAGAATCCGGTGCGCGCCCAGTAGCGCTTGACCTCCTCGTTGAGCGGCGCCGTGAGGATGGGGCGCTCCGTGCCCGCCTCCGCGAGCGCCTGGGCGGCCGTGAGGATGCCGATGAGCCCGTACGGCGACGCCCACTGCGCGCCGCGGGCGTCGAAGAGCAGCCGCTCCGGCGGCGGCCAGTCGCCGATGGACGCCGCGAACTGGTCGAAGGTCCGGTCGTCGAAGCTCGAGGGGATCTCCACGATCCGCGTCATGGCCGCACCAGCTCGCCGCGAAGGTGATCGGCGAGGCCGGTGGCCCCGCGGAAGGTCGCGTTCCGTCCCGCCATCCGGTTGGCGTGCCGGAGCGCTGCCTCGACGTCGTCGCCCGCGAGGAGGCGGCTGAAGGCGGAGGCGCCGAAGACGTCACCGCAGCCGGTCGGGTCCACGGCGTCCACCGCGTCCGCCTCGACGCGCGCGCTCCGCATCGTGCCCCCGCTGCCGGGCGCCGCCACGTACGCCGCGCCGCGCGGCCCGAGCGTCACGACGAGCAGCTCGACGCCCGCGGCGATCGCGTCCGCCGAGAGCGCGAGCGGGTCCGGGGAGAGCTCGCGCATTTCGTCCTCGTTGAGCTGCACCATGTCGAAGCACCCGAACCAGGAGGGGGCATCGGGCAGCGGGCGCCGGACCCGCATCCCGTCGTGCTGCATGCCGAGAAAGAGGCTGTGGAGGTCGGCGTAGATCGGACCGTCGAAGCCGCGGCGGAGCGCCTCCGCCGTGCCGAGGCACATCTCGAAGCCCGAGATGAAGTTCACGTAGACCGCGTCGAGGTCCCGCACCATCGGGCCGAGCTCGGTCCAGTTCCACGACGGCACGCCGCCCGACATCCGCTCGCAGCGCCGCTCGTCGCGCGCGTACCGGAGCACCACGCGGTTGTTGGGCACGTCCACCTCGACGGCGCGCCCGCCCGGCGTGAGGTGCCGGAGGGAGCGCAGGAACTCGCCGGCCGGCGCCGCGAGATCGCGCCCGACCTTGATGAGCGGGACGATTTCCCAGTCGTCCTCGAGGCTGGCATCGAGCCCCGCGAGGGCGTAGGCGATGCCCCCCCACTCCTCGACCGGCGCCGAGAGCGGGTCTCGGCCGTGGATCACGTCCCAGACGAGCGAGCCGACGACGCCCACGCGCGGCATGTGCTACCCGCGGTCCAGGAACGCGCGCGCCGCGCCCTGTACGCCGGGCGTGTCGAGCTCGCTCGGCAGGATCCGCATCGCGGCGACGGCGGGCTTGAACGCGCGCCGCGCGACTTCCCGCCGGAGCGGCGCGAAGAGGAGATCGCCCGCCTGGCGGACGCCGCCGCAGACGACGACGACTTCGGGGTTGAAGATGTTGACGAGATTGGCGATGCCGGCGCCGAGGAAGTGCGCGGTATCGTGCACCACCTCGCGCGCGAGCTCGTCCCCGTCCTCCGCCGCCTGGTAGACGAGCTGCGCCGTGATGCGGCTGAAATCGCCGCCGACGCGCGCCGGCATGCCGCTCTCGGCGCCGGCCTCGAGGGCCTCCACGGCCCGCCGGGCGATCGCCGTGCCCGACGCGTAGGCCTCGAGGCAGCCGTAGTTCCCGCAGGCGCAGCGGCGGCCGTTCGATTCGATCGTGGTATGCCCGATCTCGCCGGCGCAGTCGGAGGCGCCGTGGTAGAGGCGTCCGTCCACGATGATGCCGCCGCCGATCCCGGTCCCGATCGTGAAGCCGATCGCGTTCCGCGTCCCGCGCGCCGCGCCGATCCACCATTCACCGAGCACGGCGCAGTTGGCGTCGTTGTCGATGACCACGGGGATGCCGAGCCCCTCGCGCAGGCGCGCGGCGAGGGGGTAGTCCACCCAGCCGAGGTTCGGGGTGAGGAGGACGACCCCGCTCCGCGTGTCGAGCGGGCCGGGCGCCCCCGCGCCCGCGCCGATGAAGGCGGCGCCGGGATCCGCCGCGCGCGCGGCCTCCATCACCTCGCGCGAGGTGGCGAGCAGCCGGGCGAGCACGCCGTCGGCACCGTCCTCGGGCCGCGTCGGCGCGTTCCGGAGCGCGAGGGTGCGGCTCCCGTCCTCGAGCACGGCGCCGACGGTGTAGCTCGTGCCCCCGATGTCGATGCCGAGGACGTAGCGGCCCGCCACTCAGTCCACCTGCAGCACGGCGAGGAACGCCTCCTGCGGGATCTCGACGGCGCCGATCTGCTTCATGCGCTTCTTCCCCTCCTTCTGCTTCTCGAGGAGCTTCCGCTTGCGGGTGATGTCGCCGCCGTAGCACTTGGCGAGCACGTCCTTGCGGAAGGCGCTGATCGTCTCGCGCGCGATGATCTTCTGGCCGACCGCCGCCTGGATCGCGACCGCGAAGAGCTGGCGCGGAATGAGCTCCTTGAGCTTCTCGGCCACCTTCCGTCCCCACTCGTACGCCTTGTCGCGGTGGATGATGACGCTGAAGGCATCCACGGGGTCGCCGTTGATGAGCATGTCGAGCTTCACGAGGTCCGATTCCCGGAAGCCGATGAGCTCGTAGTCGAGCGAGGCGTAGCCCTTCGAGATCGACTTGAGCCGGTCGTAGAAGTCGAGGACGATCTCGCCGAGGGGAAACTCGAAGTCGAACTCGACGCGGGACGTGTCGATGTAGTGCATCCCGTTGTAGATCCCGCGCCGCTCCTGGCCCAGCTTCATGATGCCCCCGATGTACTCCGCCGGCGCCATGATCCGCGCCTTCACGAAGGGCTCCTCGATCCGGTCGATCTCGGCGGGGTCGGGCAGGGCGGTCGGGTTCTCGAGCAGCATCATCGTCCCGTCGGTGCGATAGACATGGTACTCCACGGTCGGGACGGTGGTGATGAGGTCGAGGTCGAACTCCCGCTCGAGGCGCTCCTGCACGATCTCGAGGTGCAGGAGCCCGAGGAACCCGCACCGGAAGCCGAAGCCGAGCGCGGTGGAGGATTCGGGCTCGTAGTGCAGGCTCGCGTCGTTCAGCACGAGGCGCTCGAGCGCGTCGCGAAGGCCCTCGTACTGGTCGGAATCGGTCGGGTACACGCCGGCGAAGACCATCGACTTGACGTCGCGGTAGCCGGGCAGGAGCTCGGTGGCGCGGTTCCCTGCGTCGAGGATCGTGTCGCCCACGCGCGCGTCCCGCACCTCCCGGAGGCTCGCGACGACGTATCCGACCTCGCCCGCGTCGAGCGATTCCGCGCGGCGCTGGCCGAGCTGGAGGTAGCCGACCTCGTCCACCTGGTACTCGTCCGCCGGATGCGACCCGAAGGCGATCTTCATTCCGGGCCGGACCGATCCGTCCACCACCCGGACGCTCGGGATGGCACCCCGGTAGCGGTCGAAGTACGAGTCGAAGATGAGCGCCCGGAGCGGCGCGTCCGGCTTCCCCGAAGGCGGCGGGATCTTCGCCACGATCCGCTCGAGCAGCTCCGGGATGCCGGTGCCCTCCTTGGCGGAAACGGCGAGGATCTCGTCGCGCCGCGATCC
>DASUXZ010000082.1:0-3682 GCA_036377655.1 Gemmatimonadales bacterium | reverse complement strand
CTCTTCTCGTCGCACCTCATGGCCGACGTCGAGCGCACCTGCGACCGGATCATCGTGCTCCGGGACGGCCACCTGGTCCACGCGGGCGACGTGTCACAGTTCACGACGGAGTCCGAGACGGTGTTCATCGAGGTGGACAGCCGGCGCGAGGAGCTCGTCGCCGCGCTCGAGCGGCGCGGGATCCGGGTCGCCTTCGACGGCGGCGGGATGACGATCGAAGGACCGGACGGATCGGTCTACGACCAGGTGCGCGACGCGCTCGTCGAGGCCGAGGCCCCGCTCCGGCGGATGGCGCCGAGACGGCGCGCGCTCACCGAGCTGTTCGAGCGGGAGGCGTCATGACCGGCACCGTCTTCGACATCGGGTACCAGCGCTACACCGGCCGGCGCGAGGGCCGCGGGCGCTCCCGCAAGGCGATCTTCAAGGACGGCTTCCGCACCGCGCTCGGCTTCGGGCGCGGCGGCCGCGCCAAGGTGCTTCCCTGGCTCTTCATCGCGGTGCTCGCGGCGATCGCGCTCGTCATGGCGCTCGTGGCCGGCGCGGCCGAGCGGATCGGCGGACCGGGCACCGCGGCGGAGGCAGGGCTTCCGTCGCATTCCGATTACAACGGGATCGCGTCGATCATCATGTTCGTCTTCGCGGCGGTGGTGGGGCCGGAGCTTCTCTGTCCCGACCGGCGGGAGGGGACGATCCATCTCTACCGCGTCCGCCCGATCACCGGGAGCGATTACATCCTGTCCCGGTATGCGGCGTTCCTCCTGGTGATGACGCTCGCCGCGCTCCTGCCGCAGGTGATCCTCTTCCTCGGCCTCTCGATGGGGGACCCGGCGCCGATGGAATACCTGCGGCGGCACTGGCTCGACATCGCGCGCTTCGTGGGAGCCGGGACCGCGATGGCGGCGTACGCCACCGGCCTCGCGCTCCTCACGGCATCGTACACGACGCGCCGCGCCTACGCGTCGGTGTTCCTCGTGGGGCTCTTCGTCGTCTCGGCGCCGTTCACGCTCGGGATGGCCGAGCAGATGGAGAGCGATGCGGGACGGTGGATCGCGATGTTCAACCTCACCAACATCCCGGTGCACGTGAACGACATCATCTTCAACGACGTGAGCGAGGTGACAGAGGATTCTCCGGTGCGCGAGCTCCCGGCATGGGTGCGCGTCGCCTGGTACTTCCTCTGGACGCTCGGTCCTGTCGGGATCCTCACGGCGCGCTACCGGAGGCTCGGCGCATGACCGCGGGCGATGCGGTGATCCGGGTGAACGGCGTCTCCCGCTGGTTCGGGAGCGTCGTGGCCGTGAGCGACGTGAGCTTCGACGTGCGGCCGGGCATCACGGGGCTCCTCGGGCCGAACGGCGCGGGGAAGACGACGCTGCTCCGCATGATGACGGGGCTCGCGAGCACGTCGATGGGGACGGTGACCGTGCTCGGCGAGCCGGTGCGGGACAACCCGCCGCTCTACCGGCGCATCGGCGTGATGTCGGAGCACGAGACGGTGTACGGCTTCATGAAGGGCCGCGCCTACGTGCGGGCGATGGCCAAGCTCCGCGGCGTGAAGGATCTCGAGCGTGCCGTGGACCGGGCGATCGCCTTCGTGGACCTCGAGGACGTCCAGCACCGCCCGATGGACACCTACTCGCGCGGCATGCGCCAGCGGATGCGCCTCGCGGCGACGCTCGTGCACGATCCCGAGGTGCTGGTCCTCGACGAGCCGCTCAACGGCGCCGACCCGCGCCAGCGCGTGCACTTCAAGTCGCTCCTCGAGCGGCTCGCGGCGGACGGGCGGACGATCGTCCTCTCCTCGCACATCCTCGAGGAGGTGGAGCAGGTGGCGGACACGGTGCTGCTCATCGTGAACGGCAAGCTCGCGGCGTCGGGCGGCTTCCGCGCCATCCGCGCCGCGCTCAACGAGCGGCCCTACCACGTGCGCGTGCTGTGCGACGCGCCGCGCGAGCTGGCATCCGCCGTCGTGCGGCTGCCGTCGGTGGATGCGGTGAACGTGGACCCCGACGGCGCGATGGTGGTGCTCAGCCGGAACGTGCTCGACCTGCAGGTGGAGCTGCCGCGGCTCGCACAGCGGGCACGCGTGGGACTCCGGCGCGTCGAGCCGCTCGACGATTCGCTCGAGAGCGTCTTCGGTTACCTGGTGGAGAGCTGACATGGAACCGGTCTTCCGTCTGACCCTGGGCCAGCTCACCGGCCGGTGGCGCATCGTGATCATGGCCGTGCTCGCCGCGATGCCGGTCATGATCACCCTGATGGTCCTCGGCGCCGACGCGCCGTCCGTCCGCGACTTCGAGACCGCGATCCTCGGAACGATGCTCGCGGGATCGATCGCGCCCCTCGTGGTGCTCGCGATCGCAGGCGCGGCGTTCGGCAACGAAGTCGAGGACCGCACGCTGGCGAACCTCACCCTTTCGCCGGTGCCGCGCTGGCAGATCGCGCTACCGAAGCTGCTCGCGACGATCGCGATCGCCGGGCCGTTCATGGCGGCGAGCGCCTTCCTCACGGCGCACGTCGCCTATCTCGGCGATGCGCGGGCGTCGCTCGCGGTCGCGGCCGGCGCGGTCGCCGGCGTCGCGATGTATGCCGCGCTCTTCGTGTGGCTCGGGCTCCGGAGCACGCAGGCGGTGGGAATCGGGCTCGTCTACATCGTGCTCTGGGAGGGGTTCTTCACCGGCTTCGTGGCGGGCGCGCGGCTCTTCAGCATCCGCTACTACGCGATGGGCGTGGCGCACGCGATCGACCCGCGGCGGTTCGCCTCCGCGGACCTCCTCGGCCCCGCGGCCGCGGCGGCCGCGACGCTCGTCGTGCTCGGCGGGTTCTTCTACCTCACCACGCGCCGGCTCAGGACGATGGACGTGCCCTGAGCCGGCGCATCAACGGCGCACCCGGGTGAACCGCCGTGTCACCGGGTCGAAGGTGATCACGGCGACCTGGCCGGCGGAGACGTCGAGCACGGTATCGAGCACGACGGCGGGCGGGAGCGCCGTCTCCTCGCGGCGGCGGCGCTCGATCCGCTCGCGGTCGGCGCGTGCGGCCGGTGGAGGCGAATCGTCTTCGTCCTCCCCTTCGTGGTCCGCCCGCACGGCCGCCTCGCGCCGCAGGAGCGCAATGCGCACGGCCCGCGCCCCGGGGGCGACGTCGAACTCGTTCAGGTAGTGGATCGGCCGGTCGCTCCGGAGGCCCCCGCCGGTGAGCACCGTTGCCTCGAGCTGCCGTCCATCCACCGTGACTTCGAGCGCATAGGTGGCGAACCGGCCCTCGCACTCGGTCCGCTGCCGCATGTGCTCGGGCCGCGCCGCGAGCTCCGCTTCGGAGAGGGTCCGGCAGGTCTCGATCCGCTCGGGCCGCGCGCTCCACGAGAGGCGGATGCGCGCCGCCTCGGGCGCGTAGAGCGGCACGGGCGCGGCGGAGCCGGCAGCGATCGCGGCCGCGGCGGCGAGTCCGGCTGCGATCCCGAGGATGCGGTGCGGCGCGCTCATCGCTTCACCTTCTCCGGCCGGAGGGGCACCGGGTCGCACTCGAGCTCGGGATCGCCGGGATCGGGCGCGGGCCGATCGAGCGCCGCGAGATCGGCGACGATCGCATCGAACCCGGCGAGCGACTCACCCGCCGCCCCCGGCGCGAGAGTGAGCACCCGGACGCGCCGCTTGTCCACCCGCGCCTGCAGCTCCGCCTC
>DASUXZ010000081.1:0-20729 GCA_036377655.1 Gemmatimonadales bacterium | reverse complement strand
CTCGCAGGCGGCGGCGTCCGCGCGCGCGTCGTGAGCATGCCGTCGTGGGACGTCTTCGACGAGCAGGACCAGGCCTACCGTGACGAGGTGCTGCCGCCGTCCATCCGCGCCCGCGTCGGCATCGAGGCGGCGAGCCCGTTCGGGTGGCTCAAGTGGGTCACCGAGGACGGTGAGATGCTCGCGATCGACCACTTCGGCGCTTCGGCGCCCGCGGAGATCATCTTCAAGGAATTCGAGCTCACGCCGGCCGCCGCCGCGGCGGCCGTGAAGCGCACGCTCGAAAGGAGCGCATCGTGACCAACCCCCTCATCCGGCTTGGCGAGCTCGGCCAGAGCCCCTGGTACGACCACATCACGCGCGACCTCGTGACCGAAGGCGAGCTCGCCCGGCTCATCGCCGAGGACGGGCTCCGCGGGATGACGTCGAACCCCACGATCTTCGAGAAGGCGGTCTCGAAGAGCCAGCTCTACGACGACGACCTCCGCCGGCTCGCCGACGAAGGGAAGAGCGCCGCCGAGATCTTCGACGCCTTCGCCGTCGAGGACATCCGCTCGGCGTGCGATCTCTTCGCGCCGCTCCACGACCGCGAGGCGAACGGCGACGGCACGGTCTCGATCGAGGTCGGCCCGGCGCTCGCGCACGACACCGAAGCCACGCTGGCGGAGGCCGTGCGGCTCTGGGAGCTGGTGGACCGCCGGAACGTGATGGTCAAGATCCCGGGCACGGCCGCGGGCATCCCCGCGATCGAGCGGGCCACGGCGGCGGGCGTGAGCGTCAACATCACGCTCCTCTTCTCGGTCGGGCGGTACGCCGAGGTGATCGAGGCGTTCCTGCGGGGGCTCGAGGCGCGGGTCGGGAAGGGCGAGGCGATCGCGGCGATCAACTCGGTGGCGAGCTTCTTCGTGAGCCGGGTGGACACGAAGATCGACCCGCTCCTCGACAAGCTGGGCGACCCCCACGGCATCCGCGGCCGCATCGCGATCGCGAATGCGGCGAAGGCCTACGTGCTCTTCGAGGAGACGATGGCGTCCGAGCGGTGGCGGAAGCTCGCCGCGCAGGGCGCCCGGCTGCAGCGGCCACTCTGGGCCTCCACGAGCACGAAGGACCCGAAATATCCGGACACCTATTACGTCGAAGCCCTGATCGCCCCTTACACCGTGAACACGCTCCCGCCCGAGACCTTCGACGCGTATCGGGACCACGGAAAGCCCGAGGTCCGGATCCGCGAGGCGATCGACCGCGCGGACCAGGACCTCGCCGCGCTCCAGCGGTCGGGGATCGACCTTGCGCAGATGACGCGCGAGCTCGAGGAGGAAGGCGTGCAGAAGTTCACCGCGTCGTACGACCAGCTGCTGGCGGGGATCGCCGCCAAGTCGGAGGCCCTCGTTGGAAAGGGCTGACGGGCCCTGGCATCGAAAGCTTCACTGGCGGATCATCCTCGGCCTCGTCGCGGGCCTCCTCTTCGGCGTGCTCGCGGCGTCGCAGGGATGGAGCGACTTCACCGCCGACTGGATCGCCCCCTTCGGCACCGTCTTCCTCAACGCCCTCAAGCTCATCGCCGTTCCGCTCGTGCTCGCGTCGCTCATCACGGGCGTCGCGTCGCTGAGCGATCTCCGCCGCCTCTCGCGCATCGGCGGGCGCACGATCGCGATCTACGTGGCGACCACGGCGATCGCGATCGTCATCGGGCTCGCGCTCGTCAATGCAGTGCGGCCCGGCCGCTTCGTGCCCGAGGGCATGCGGAACGAGCTGCAGGCGGCCTACGCGGAGGACGCGACCGCGCGGGAGGCGGCAGCGAGCGCGGCGCAGGAGCGCGGCCCGCTGCAGATCCTCGTGGACGTCGTGCCCGACAACTTCTTCGCCGCGGCGTCCGACAACACGCGGATGCTCCAGGTGGTCTTCGTGGCACTCCTCGTCGGCATCGGGATCGTGCTCATCCCGCGCGAGACGTCGAAGCCGCTCCTCGACGTGGTGGAGGCCGTGAACCAGGTCGTGATCCGCCTCGTGGACGTGATCATGCTCTTCGCGCCGGTCGGCGTCTTCGCGCTCATGGCGGGGACGATCGCGTCGGTGGCGGGGGACGATCCGGGAAGGATCGTGCGGCTGATCGGGGCGCTCGGCGCGTACTGCGCCGTCGTGGTGGCGGGGCTCCTCCTGCACATGACGCTCGTCTACGGTGGCATCCTGCGGCTCTTCACCCGCATGCCGATCCGGCGGTTCGTCGCCGGCGTCGCGCCGGTCCAGCTCGTGGCCTTCTCCACGAGCTCGAGCGGCGCCACGCTGCCGGTGACGATGGAGCGGGCGGAGCAGGAGCTCGGGATTCCGGAGGAGATCTCGTCGTTCGTGCTCCCGCTCGGTGCCACGATCAACATGGACGGCACCGCGCTCTACCAGGCAGTGGCGTCGGTCTTCATCGCGCAGGCACTCGGGATGGAGCTCGGGATGATGGCCCAGCTCACCATCCTGCTCACGGCGGTGATGGCGTCGATCGGGACGGCGGCGGTGCCGGGCGTGGGGATCATCATGCTCGTGATCATCCTCGAGGCCGTCGGCGTGCCGAGCGCGGGGATCGCGCTCATCCTCGGGGTGGACCGCATCCTCGACATGCTGCGGACGGTCACCAACGTCACCGGCGACCTCACGGTCGCCACGCTGGTCAGTTCCCTCGAAGGCACGCCGGAGCCGGCCCCCGCCCCGGCCGCCTGACGCGGCTCAGGCGGCGTCCATCGCCCGCAGCTGCTCGTCGGTCGGCATGTCGAGCGGGATGCCCTCGCTCTTCGTGATCACGATCGAGGTGAGGAGATCGCCCGTCACGTTCGGCACGGTGCGGGACATGTCGAGGATCCGGTCCACGCCGAGAATCAGCGCGATGCCCTCGCCCGGGATTCCCACCATGATGAGCACCATCACGAGGAGCGGGATCGATCCGCCGGGGACGCCTGCGGCGCCCACCGCCGTGATGACGCACATCCCGACCACCATCGCCTGCTGGGCGAGCGAGAGGTCGAGCCCGAACACCTGCGCCAGGAAGAGCACCGTCATCCCCTCGAAGAGGGCGGTGCCGGTCATGTTCATCGTGGCGCCGAGGGGAATCACGAAGCCGGCGATCTGCTTCGGCACACCGAAGTTGCGGTGCGCCACCTCCATGTTGGTCGGGATGGTCGCGTTCGAGCTGGAGGTCGAGAACGCCGTGATCATCACGGCTCGCGCCCGCTTGAGGAACGTGATCGGGTTGATCCCCGCGAGGATGCGCGCGAGCCCGGGCAGAATGATGAACTGGTGGAACGCGAGCGCCGCGAGCACCATGATCACGTAGAGTGCGAGCGATTGCAGCACCTCGAAGCCGAACTTCGCGGTCACCGAGAAGATCAGGCCGAAGACGCCGAACGGCGCGATGTGCATGGCGAGGTCGATCACGACCATGATCGCATCACCGATCCCTTCGAGCACCCGCATCACCGGCGCCGCGCGCTCGGCCGCGATGCGGGTGAGCGCGATGCCGAAGATGAGCGCCGTGAAGATGACCGCGAGCATGTCGCCGCGCGCCGCCGCGTCGATCGGGTTCCGCGGGATGATGTTCACGAAGGTGTTGACGCCGAAGCCGCTCGTTTCCGCCTGCGCCTGCTTCTCGGACGCCTCGTCGGCGTACTCGGCGAGGAGCGCCGTGCGGGTTTCCACGTCGAGCGACTCGCCCGGGCGGACGATGTTCACGAGCGACAGGCCGAGGATGGCTGCGAGGCCCGTGGTGAGCAGGAAGAAGCCGAGCGTCTTCCCGCCGATCCGGCCCACCTTGCCGAGGTCGCCAAGGGAGGCCACGCCGAGGCTGATGGACGTGAAGATGAGCGGCACCACGATCATGAAGAGCAGCCGCAGGAACACCTGGCCCACCGGGTACGCGACATTGTCCACGATCCAGAGGAGCGTCGGGTGGTTCCGCGCCATGAGGTTCGCCGTCACGCCGGCGAGCGCACCGAGGAAGAGCCCGAGCAGGATCTTGGTGTGCAGCGGGATACCGCGCCGGGAGGCGTCAGCGGCCATGGGGACTGGAGCTCCGGATTGAGTGATCGGGGTGGAACCGCAATCTAAGCCGACGGGCGGATCACGGAAGCCGATCCGTGTCATCGGGGGCGGCTCGGACGTCACCGCCTGAAACCCCCACTTCCAGCCCGGAGGGATCACGATGCCGCGGAGATTTCGTGCAGCGCGGTACGTCGGAGTCCTCGCGCTCGCCCACGCTTCCGCATGCTCCGAGCCCGTCGGACCGAAGCCTCCGGTCCAGCACGTCATCGCCGAGAGCGGCGGCGGGCAGGCCGGCCAGGTGCTCGACACGCTGCGAGAGCACCTCGTCGTCCGGGTCGTCGATGACCGGGGCGAGCCGGTCGCGGGGGCGCCCGTGAGCTGGACATCCCCCGACGTCACAGTGCAGATCGTTGCGGTCGATCGGCGATCGGACGCGGGGGGCCGGGCACGGGCCATCGCGATTCTCGGCTACCTGCCGGGCGACCAGCGGATCGCAGCCACCGTCGAAGGATTCGACGAGCAGGCGGAGTTCGCAGTGTCGGCCCGGTCGCGCCCGGGGATCAGGGCCGTGCGGCTCATGAAGTCCTCGAGCACCGACCACATGTGCGCGATCGACCCGGATGGCAGGGCGTGGTGCTGGGGCGAAGGGCGACTCGGCCAGCTCGGCGACGGCACCGCGGTCACCCGCGACGAGCCAAGGCAGGTGCTGAGCGACCAGCGCTTCCTCTCGCTCGCCGGCTACTGGAGCACGACGTGCGGAATCACGGCCGACCGCTCTCTCTGGTGCTGGGGCCAGAACCAGGCCGGCACCCACGGTGGCCTGTTCGGCAACGGCGACCTCGCGCCGAGCCTCGTGCCGGTTCGTGCCGGAGGTGGCCGCGCTTTCACCGCATTCGACATCGACTACCCGGCGGCCTGCGGGGTCGATACCGCCGGCGACGCCTGGTGCTGGGGCAGGCTGATCGGTGATGCCCCGGTCGCCGAGTCGCCATCGCCGGTTCAGGTGGGAATCGGAATGAAATGGCGCGACATCTCGCTGAGCGGCGGCGATCGCGTATGCGCCGTATCGGTCGAGTACGCCGTGTACTGCTGGGCCGAGGGTTCCTTCGGGGCCGCCGCGGCGGGCATCGAGGGAGACTACCGGACGCCGCAGCGGATCCCGGGGATACCCCCGCTCTCGAGCATCAGCGTCTCCTGGTACAACCAGTGCGGCCTCGCCACCGCCGGCGCGGTGGCCGTCTGCTGGGGATATGGGCTCAATGGCGTCGTTCAGGCGTCCGCGATGCCGCCCGCCTATCCTCGGCCGGGCGGAGGCGGTGTCTCGGCGATCAGCGTCCGTGCGAATACCGGCATGGCCCGCGGCACCGACGGCCGGCTCTGGATCTGGGGCGAGCCGCCGCAATGCTGCGACGGATGGATCAGCACGGCGCCGGTCGAGCTCGACGTTCCTGGCCCCTGGACCGACTTCACGCCGAGCGGTCGCGGCGCGTGGGGAATCCTCGCAGCGGACAGCACGGTGTATTCCTGGATCGGGTTCGGCATCGGTGTGCCGGCGCGGCTCCTCCCGCGGCCGCTGCCGCCGCCGTGACGCGCGGGCGGCGCGAAACCGCCCGCCCGCTGCGGCGCGTCAGGCAGGCGCTCCCGGACGCCGCGAGAGCGCAGCCGCCACGCGCGTCGCCAGCTCATCCCCTGCCAGCTCGCGCATTCCGTCGGCGAGGCCGGTGAGCGACGCGGCGCGCCCGAGGACCATGGCCGGAGACTCGCCGGAGGCTCGCAGCTCCCGGACGCCGGTGTCGCGGTTGGACTTGCTGAGCTTGATGCCGCGCTCGGCGATCAGGGGATGGTGCAGGAACCTCGGCGGGACCTGCCGCCCGAGCATCCGCGCGAGCCGGATCTGCCGCCCGGTCGATTCGAGGAGGTCCTCGCCGCGCACGACGAGCGTCACGCCGTGCCGCATGTCGTCCACCGTCACCGCGAACTGGTAGGTCCAGTGGCCGAGCCGGTCTCGCGCGAGGAGGTCGCCGCACTGATCGGCGGGTGACTGGGCCTGCGGCCCGAGGCGCAGGTCGTCGAAGCGCTCGACCCCGGGCTCCATCACGATCCGCCAGCCTCGCCCCGGCCCCGGCTCGAGATTCCGCTGCCGGCAGGTTCCGGGGTAGCGCATCTCGCGGTTGAAGACGTCGGGGACTTCCGCGGCGATATCCTTGCGCGAGCACTCGCAGACGTAGGCGAGCCCGGCCGTGCGGAGCCGCTCGAGCGCCGCGTCGTAATGCGCGGTGCTGTCGCTCTGTCGGAACGCGGATGCGCCGGAGCCGAACGACGCCACCACCGGCTCGTCCGGCTCGAAGCCGAGCCACTCGAGATCGTCGAGGAGGGCGCGCTCGTATTCGGGCCGGCAGCGCGTGCCGTCGTGGTCCTCGATCCGGAGCAGCACCCCGCCGCCGAATGCGCGCGCCGCTCCCCACGTCCACGCCGCATTCGCGACATGGCCCAGGTGCAGGTACCCCGTCGGGCTCGGGGCAAAGCGGGTCCGGACCGGGGGCGACCCTCCCATGGTGCGCGGCTAGGCCTCCTCCATGGCGAGGCCCCGCTCGTAGGCCGCCGTGAGGTCCTGCCGGCTCACGATCCCGACGAGCCACGACCGGTTCCGCGCCGAAACGACCGGGAGGTACTCGACGTCCCGGCTGCCGAGGCGGGAGAGCGCCGTGAGGAGCGAATCGTCCGGCGTCACGGGCTCGATGTTCTGCCGCACGAGGTCCGCGGCGAACACCTCCGCAGCCTCCGGCTTTTCCGCCGCTTCGCGGATCGCCGCGCGCCCGATCATCCCGACCAGGCGCCCGTCACCCCCCACGACCGGGAACTCGGTCTGCCGGCTCGCGCGCGTGCGCTCCACGATGTCGGAAAGCGTCGCGTCGGAGGAGATCGTGGTCGGCGCCCGGTTGACGCAGTCCCCCACCGTGAGCCGCGCGAGCACCACCGCATCCGCGCCCTGCGTGAGGACCACGCCGCGCCGCGCGAGCCACTCGGTGTAGATCGATTCCGGGTGCAGCCGCTTGGCGATGACGTAGGCGATCACGCTCGTGAGCATGAGCGGCATGATGAGCCCGTAGTCCCCGGTCATCTCGAAGACCATCATGATCGCGGTGAGCGGCGCGTGCGTCGCGCCCGCGACGACGCCCGCCATCCCGACGAGCGCCACCGCCTGCGGCGCCACGTTGAGGCTCGGCACGAGGGAATCGGTGAACGCCCCGAACGCCCCGCCGAGGGTAGCGCCGATGAAGAGCGCCGGGGTGAACACACCGCCCGTCCTCCCTGCCGCGAGCGTCACCGCCGTCGCGACGAGCTTCGCCGCCGTGAGACCGAGGAGGAACGGCGCGGTCCGGAGCGCCACGATGTTGAGGTCGAGCGACTGGTGGCCCCGCCCCCAGAGGTCGGCCCGGAAGAGGAGGTCGAGCCCGCCCACGATCACCGCGGCGAGGGCGACCTGGGCCACCGGCGACCGGATCTTCCCGAACACGTCGTGGGCCCGCCAGACCCCCCGCGCGTACACCACCGCGACCGCCCCGGCCGCGAGCCCGAGCGCCACGTAGATCACGAGCTCCCAGGCGCTCCGCACGCCGTATTCCACCGGGATCGCGAGCGCGGGCCGGTTGCCGAAGATGGCGCGGCTCACCGTGGCGGCGAGGATGCTCGCGACCACGTACGGGCCGAGCGCCGCCCCGCTCGCCGCGCCGGTGATCTTCTCGATCCCGAAGATGACGCCGGCGATCGGCGCGTTGAACGCCGCCGCGAGCCCCGCGGCGGCGCCACAGCCGGCGAGCGTCCGCACCCGCTGCGGCGATGCCTTGAGCATCCGGCCGAGCTTGGATGCCGTCCCGGCGCCGAGGACGATCACCGGCCCCTCCGCGCCGACCGATCCGCCGGTCCCGATGAGCGCCGCCGCGCCCACCGTCTTCGCGAGGACCGGCTTGAGCGGCACCGCGCCGGACTTCACGCTCACCCGGTACATCACGTCCGGAACGTTCTCCCCGTCCGAGCCCTTCGCCACGTGGCGCGCGAGCCACCGCGCCACGACGAGGCCGAGCGCCACGAAGGCGGGAAGCAGGACCACGTCGCTCACGAGCGTCCCCATGGCGCCCCGGAGCACGAGGTCCTGGATCAGGTCGATCAGGTGATAGAAGAGGGTGACGGCGAGGCCGACGATGGTCCCGGTGAGCGCGGCGAGCACGAGCAGCGTGGTCTGCCGGTCGGTGCCGAGCGCGGTGACGAGATCGGTGACCTGGCTCGCGACGGCGCGGAGCGGCGCGGTCGCGGCGGCGAGCGGCGAGGTGGCTCCCGGCCGGGTCACCGGCGGTGATGGCGGCGAAGCATGTGAGCGAAAGTAGATGAACGAGCGGTCGGGGCAACCCGCGCCGGCTCAGCGCCCGGAAGCGGAGTCCTCGACGACCGGGACCCGGTACGCCCGGAGGATCGCGCCGATCTCCCGGGCGCGGCGCGCGAGGACGCGGTCGAGCTCCGCCCTCAGCGAATCGTTGCCGCGCCGCACCCCTGCCGAAATGTCGAACTGGAACGGAAGGGCGGGACCGTCCGATGCCGGGCGCACCGGAGTCACCCGGAGCCCCGCCCGCTGCTTCGGCGCGAAGTACCCGCCGAACGGGCCCCAGACGACGGCGACGTCGATCTCTCCCTTCGCCACCGCCTCGACGAGTCGCGCGGGCGGGTTCGGTTCGCGGTAATCGCCGTAGATGGTGTATCCCGAGACGTTCCGGATGATGCCGCGGCGCGCGAGCGCGTGGGCCGGCGGGGTGTTGGTGTAGTCGTCGCCGATCAGGTGCACGCCGATCCGGAGCGTCCGGAGCCGCGGGTCGTCGAGCGACGTGAGCACCGGCGAGAGCGTATCATGGGTGACGAAGACGTAGGTCGAGCGGACGTACGGCGCGGTCGGCAGCACCCGCTCGAAGCGGCTCGGGATCCCGAACACCACGTCGCACTCGCCCGCCGCGATCGTGTTCCGGATGAACCCGCGCCGCTGCGCCCACCACACGTACTCGAGCCGCCTGCCGAGGTCGCGCGCCACGAGCTCGGCGAGCCGGTTCTCGAAGCCCTGCTCCCGATCGTTCGAGAATGGCAGGTTGTTGGGATCGGCGCAGACGCGGAGGGTCCGTCCGGACGAGCCCTGGGCCAGGGCCGCCGCGGCTCCGCCCGCGCCGGCACCGGCTGCGAGAAGGAAGAGCCACCGTGCCGCGCGACCGCGCCTCATGGCGCCGAGTCCCGTGGGAGCCGGTCCCCCTCGCGCGGAAGGGCGAAGACGTAGAGCATCCCGCCCTCGGCGGTGTGCTCGGGGAGGTCCTTCATCGCGTTGGCGAAGCCGAGCGCGATCGTCGGGTCCTCCTCCGGCATGATGCCGAGCGCCGCCGCACCGGCCCATCCGCCGACGCCGGCGAGGATCGCGACGTACTGGCGGCCGTCCGGCCCGCGGTACGTCACCGGCTGGCCGATGATCCCGGAGCCGACCTGGAACTGCCAGAGGAGCTCGCCGCTTCTTGCGTCCACCGCCTTGAACCAGCGGTCCATCGTGCCGTAGAAGACGACGTCGCCCGCCGTCACGACCGCCCCGCTCCAGACGGGGAACTTCTCGCGGATCTCCCACACCTTGCGGCGGGCGACCGGGTCCCACGCCGCGAAGACGCCGCGATGCCCGCCGGGCCCCGCGTACATCGTCACCTCCGCGCCCACGTACGGCGTCCCGGCGATGAAGTTCGCCTCGACTCCCTCGTAGTCCATGCAGAGGTTGTTGTGCGGGAGGTACAGCCACCCCGTCCTCGGCGAGAACGCCGACGGCTGCCAGTCCTTCATCCCGGGCGCCGCCGGGCAGACGTTCTTCGCGGCCCGGTTGCCGGTCGCCGCCTCGGGCCGGAGCGCGGGGCGCCCGGTCCGGAGGTCGATGCTGTCGGCCCAGGTCACGGTGCCGAAGGTGTCGGCGGAGATCACCTCGCCCGTCGCGCGGTCCATGACGTACACGAAGCCGTTCCGCTCCGGCCGCACGAGCACCTCGCGCGCCCGCCCGCCGACGGGCATGTCGAGAAGGATGCTCTCGTTGATGCCGTCGTAGTCGTGCATGTCGTGCGGGACGAGCTGGTACGCCCAGCGTACGCTCCCGTCGTCGGGATCGCGCGCGAAGACCGACGACGCCCACTTGTTGTCGCCCGGGCGAAGGGCGGGGTTCCAGACGCCGGGGTTCGACGTGCCGTGATAGATGAGGTCGAGATCGGGATCGTACGAGATCCAGCCCCAGACGGCCCCGCCGCCCACCTTCCACTGGTCGGGCGTCCACGTGGTGACACCGAGGTTCGGTGCCCGGTCGGCTTCGTAGAAGGGACGGAAGTCGTCGCCGATGAGCACGAGCGAATCGGGGCCGGTGCTGTAGCCCCGCCACGCGATCTCGCCCGTCGCCGCGTCGAGCGCGGTGATCCAGCCGCGCACGCCGAACTCGCCGCCGCTGTTGCCGACGAGCACCTTTCCCTTCACCGCGAGCGGCGCCATCGTGATCGACTCGCCGCGGTTGATGTCGCCGAGCTTCACCTTCCAGAGCTCGCGGCCGGTCTCCGCGTCCACGGCGACGGTGTGCACGTCGAGCGTGTTGAAGAAGACCCGGCCGTCGGCGTAGACGGCGCCGCGGTTCACCACGTCACAGCACGCCACGCCCTTCGCGGCGCGGGACGGGCCCGGCTCGTACTTCCACTTGAGCGCCCCGCCGCGCGCGAGGTCGAGGGCGTACAGCATGTTGGGATAGGGCGTGACGACGTACATCGTCCCGTTCGCCACGATCGGCGCGGCCTCGTGGCCGCGGAGCACCCCGGTCGAGAACGTCCAGGCGAGCTCGAGGCTCGCGACGTTCTCCGCCGTGATCTCGTCGAGCCCGCTGTAGCGGGTGCTCGCGTAGTCCCTCGCGGGCATCCGCCAGTCGCCGTCCTCCGGCGTCGGGACCGCGGGGACGACCGCGCCGGGGGCGGCGGTGGGCACCGCACGCGCCGTGACGGGCCCGGCAGCAGGCTCGCGCTCGCAGCCGGAGAGGAGCACGGCGGCGGGAGCGATGATCAGCGGGAGGAATCGCCGAAGGGAGCTCGACACCTTCCGATCTTGGACTCGCCGCCGGCGCGCTGCGGTGACGACGGTCACGCGCCGCCCTCCGGGTGGTGGCCTCGGCGCTTCGCGCATACGTTCGGAAGGCGAACCTTCAGGGAGATGCCGTGCGCCGCGTGCCGTCCGTTGCCTTCGCCATCCTGCTCTTCGCCTGCGCCCCGGACGACGGTGCGGCCCCCGCGGGCCGTGGCGCCGCCGCAGCCCCGGGCTCCGCCTCAGGCGAGCTCGTCTACGTCACGAACGAGGGCGCCGGGACGATCGGCGTCGTCGATCCTGCCGGCGACTCGCTCGTCGCCACCATCCCCGTCGGCACCCGCCCGCGCGGGGTGCGGGTGAGCGCTGACGGCCGCACCGTCTACGTGGCGCTCACCGGATCGCCCCGCTGCCCGCCGACGATGCCGGACGAGGAATGCGACAGGCTCGTCGCCGACAAGACGAAGGACGGCATCGGCGTGGTGGACGTCGCCACGCGGCGCGTCACGCGCGTGCTGCCGGGCGGATCCGATCCGGAGACCTTCGACGTGAGCCTCGACGGCCGCAGGATCTTCGTCTCGAACGAGGACGTGGACAGCGCCACCATCGTGGAGGTCGAGACCGGTCGCATCCTTCATACGGTGCCGGTGGGTCGCGAGCCGGAAGGCGTGCGCCTCCACCCGGGCGGCCGCGAGGTCTGGGTGACGGGAGAGACCGACCACGACATCACGGTCCTCGACGCCGGCAGCGGCGCCACGCTCGCGCGGATCCCGGTGGGCCGCCGCCCGCGCGACCTGGCGTTCACGGCGGACGGCGCCATCGCATACGTCACGGCCGAGGTCGGAGGGGAAGTGTCGGTGGTGGATGCCGTGAGGCACGCGGTGCTGCGGACGATCCGGCTTCCCGAAGGAGCGCGCCCGATGGGTATCGTGCTCGCGCCGGACGGAAGCCGGCTCTACGTCGCGACCGGCCGTGGCGGCACCGTGGCGGTGATCGACGCGCGGACCGACTCGGTGCTCGCGTCGGTGGAGGTTGGCGTACGGCCGTGGGGCATCGGCATCACGCGCGACGGCAGGAAGCTCTACACCGCCAACGGCCCGTCGGGCGACGTGAGCGTGGTGGACACGGAGACGTTGCAGGTGGTCCGGCGGATCCCCACGGGAGAGCTTCCGTGGGGAATCGCCGTGACCCGCTGAGCTACTGGACCACGATCTGGCCGGCCATCGCGCTCCCGTGCACCTCGCACTCGTAGTCGTAGGTGCCGGGGGTGTCGAACGTGACGCTGTAGGTCTGGCCGTTGCCCTGCAGGATCCCGCTGCTCGTGAACGACGGCGTGCCGACCGACAGCACGCTGTGCTGGACGATGCCGGTGTTCACCCAGGTCCAGGTGACCGTGCTTCCCGGCTCCACCGTGAGCGTGGACGGTGTGAAGAGGTTGTTGCTCACGGTGACGCCAGTGGCCGGATCGGGGGCGGCGGAGCCGGTCGCCGTGAACGCGACGGGCGACCCGGCGAGCCCGGCCGCTGCCGCCTGCGCGGTCTGCGCGCCGACCGTGGCTCCGAGGGTCCAGGTGCTCGAGGCGATCCCGTTGGCGGCCGTGTTCGAGTTGGGCGGCGCCATCGAGCCGCCGCCGCCCGTGACCGACCAGGCGATCGCCGTGCCGCCGACGGGATTGCCGAACTGGTCCTCGACGCGCACCTGCAGCGGGCTGGCGAGCGCCGTGCCGACGGTCCCGCCCTGAGCGTTCCCGCCGGCCGCCTCGATCGACGCGGCGGCTCCCGCCGTCGCGGTGGCGGTGAACGCCACCGGCGAGCCGCTCGCACCGCTCACCGCGGCGCGCGCCCCCTGCGCGCCGGCGCCCTGGCCGAGGGTCCACGTCATCGTGGCGATGCCGTTGCCGCCGGTCGTCGAGCTCGCACCGCCGAGGGTCCCGCCGCCGGAAACGATGCTCCAGGAGACGGTTTCGCCCTGCGCAGGGGCGCCGTCCCGTGTCACGAGCACGGCGAGCGGATTGGCGAGCGCCGCCCCGGCCGTTCCCGTCTGCGCGTCGCCGCTCGTCGGCGCCTTCGCCACGGCGAGCCCGCCGCCATCCGGGGGATCGGTCTCCCCGCCGCAGGCGAGCGCGCCCAGCAGGAGCAGGGCGCCTCTCTTGCCCATTCTCGACGGATTCATCGCGCACCTCCTCGAAGTCCTGTATAGTGAAGGGCGGTACCGCCCGCCGATGTGCGGGCCCGAGGGCCTCGGGCGTCGACATGTGGGGCGGCTTCCCGCTGTGGAGCACACATGGCTTCTCCGGCAATCGCGCGATCAGAGCTTCGAAAGGCCTCGCTTCCCGGCGTCGTCATCACCGAGGGAGTGCACCCTGCCGGGTCCTCGATTCCCTGGCACGCGCACGACGGCGCCTCGATCTGCCTCGTGCTCGACGGTGCCTTCGTCGAGTATTCGCGCGGCCTCGCGCTCGACTGCCGTCCCTCCTCGCTCAAGTTCACGCCCGCCGGTGAGCGCCACTGGAACCGGTTCCACCTGGCCGACGTCCGCGGCCTCCTCATCGAGGTGGACGTGGAGCGCCATGCGTCCATCGCGCCCTTTGCCCGGACGCTCTCGGAGAGCCGGCACTTCGAGCGCGGCCCCGAGCTGCACCTCGCCCGGCGGCTCTATGGCGAATTCTGCGCGGCCGACTCCGCCGCACCGCTCGCCGTGGAGGGATTGCTCCTCGAGCTCATCGCGCTCGTGGCACGCTCCGACGTGATGCCCCGCGGCGGTGTGCCTGCCTGGGCCCAGCGGGCCTACGACATTCTCGATGCGAGCTACACCGCCACCCTCTCACTCTCGGCGATCGCCGGGGAGGTGGGCGTGCACCCTGCGACGCTCGCGCGCGGGTTCCGCCGGGTCTACGGCTGCACCGTCGGAGAGATGCAGCGCCAGCTCCGCCTCGACTTCGCCGCGCGCCGGCTCATGCTCACCGACCTGCCCCTCGGCGCCATCGCACAGGAGGCGGGCTTCTTCGACCAGAGCCACTTCACGCACGCCTTCCGCCGCCGCTTCGGCACCACTCCGCTCCGCTATCGCCGGGTGAGGCGCCCCGAGCGCTGAGCCGCCGACGCCGCAACCGTCAGCTGCCCGCGAATGAACGGATGCGGGCGGCAGAAGTACTCGTGCACGCCTTCCGCCGGCGCATCCGTCGAGAACACGTCTCCCGGCGCGAGCGTCGGCGAGTCCCAGGCGTCGCTCTCGGCCGTGGTCGTGTGGCCGGGCGTGCCCTCGGGCTCGCAGTTGATCCAGACGACCCGCGTCCCGGGCGCCACCGTGAGTGCTGCGGGCTCGTAGGCGAAGCCGCGAATGATCACGATCGCGCTGTCGGGTCCGGCCGGCTGCCCGGCGCGCGCGCAGTCGAAGTCGCCTTCGAGCACGTCGGGCTCGTGCGACGAGAAGCACGCAGCCGCCACGATCGCGAGCGCCACGACCCCCCTCTCTCCTCTCACCGCTCACCTCTCACCGCAACTGCCACCCTCCCCTTCATCACCGGATGCGGCCGGCAGGCGTACCCGGCCGAATCCGCGCGCGTGAACGTGTGCGACCACGACGCGCCGGTCCGTATGAGCCCGGAATCGAAGCTCCCGTCCATCGCCGTGACCGTGTGCTCGATCGGGTCGGTGTTGGTCCAGACGACGGTGGTGCCCGGTGCGATCTCGATGACATCGGGCGTGAAGCGGAGGTTGGCGATGCTCACGCGCACCGTGTCTCCGGCGAGGGGTGTCGCCGGCCCTTCGGCACGGCCGCCGCCGAAGTAGCGGGCGAGCGTCACCGGGATCGTGAATTCGAATCCGAAGCGGGTGTCGCCGCCGGCGCGGGTGGCGCCCTGGAGCGTGCCGGCGGCCGCGTTCGAGACGTGGAGCGAGAGGGTGTGCGGCGAGCTCGGGATCATGAGATGGAGCCCGGCCGACCATGCGACGCGCTCCTCCCCGTCGAGCGAGCCGAGCAGCGCCACGGCATCCCCGGCCACGGCGACGTGCCGGGTGAGCCGCACCGCCGCGCCTCCGCCCGCGGCGAAATCCATGTCGCTCCCGAGCGTCTCGCCGATCCCGCGCGCGACACCGATGACCCGGGTCCGCCCGAAGTCCCGCGCCACTGCCACTTCGCCGTCCACGCTTTCGGTGGCGAGGTTGTACCCCGCCTGCGCCGAGAGGTCCACCGGCGCGCCCCGCGCTTCGGTCAGCACGGCGCCGCGCAGGAAGAACTCCCACTCGTTCGGGTAACCGGCGACGATCGCGGAGTTCGTGGCGTAGGTGAGCCCGAGGGCGAGGCGCGCCGGGAGCCCGGCGGCAAGGACGAACGCCGGGAAGCTCGTGATCTTCCGGTCGGGGGCGGGGCTCCGCGAGAAACGGTGGAGGAAGTTGAACTGGAGGACGCCCGCGCCGGGAATCCAGCCCGCGGCAAGGTTGGGGGAACGGTCGAGCAGGGACTGGGCCGCTCCCGCAGCAGGCAGCGAGGCCAGGAGCGCGAGGGCGAGCAGAACCCCGCGGCCGGTGGGTCGCATCGAATGCATGGCGTACGATGCGACCCGCACCGCGGACCGTCTTGGAGCGGCGGGGCGATCTTGTACGGTGTTGACCTCCGGGGCTACGTAATCACGCGGCCGTGTCGCCGCCCAGCTCCCGGGGCGGCGGCGCTCCGCCCGGCTCGGGTCAGGCCGCCATTTCCCGGCAGCTTTCCGCGCAGCGCCGGCACATCTCGCCGCATTCGCGCATCATGTCGTCGTCCGCCATGCGCTCGCAGTCCGCGGCGCAGCGCTCGCAGATCTCGGCGCAGGCGCGGCAGGTGAGCTGGTGCAGGTCGGACCCGCGCAGCATGAAGTCGGCGCTCGTGGCACAGATCTGCGCGCAGTCCTGCAGCAGCCTTATGTGCTCCGGGGCGGCGTGCTTTCCGCCTTTCTTCAGGCAATGGCTGATCGTCTCCACGCAGATCGCGTGGCAGCGGGTGCAGTCGTCGATGCACTGGGCCATGGCGCCCGAGTGCATGTGAGTCATCGTGGCCATCCGGCCTCCCCTCGTCGAGTAACCGCCGGCAGGTCGTCCGCCGGCTCCAACCCATTATCGGGCATGTCGCTGGCGCAACTGGTGACCCCGGGCACCGAGCCGGTACTGTGAGGGGCGGTCGGCCTGGGCCTTGACAACCAACTACACCTGTCGTATTACATGTGTAGACCTTTTCCGGGACCCGGCATGTCCGAACCCCACCAGCTCACCGAGCTCCAGCTCGCCATCATGCGCATCCTCTGGGAGCGGAAGGAGGCCACGGTCGCCGAGATCCACGCCGCCCTCCACGGCGAGCGGGGCCTGGCCCCGACCACCGTCGCCACCCTCCTCTCCCGGCTCGAGAAGCGCGGCGCAGTGAAACATCTGACGGTCTCCCGCCAGTATGTGTACTACCCCGTGATCTCGGAGGACGAGGTCCGGAGCTCGATGGTCGCCGAGCTCACCGATCAGCTCTTCGACGGAGACGTCGCCGAGCTCGTGAGCCACCTCCTCCGGGCGCAGGACGTCTCGGCGGACGACCTCGAGAAGGTGAAGGAGCTGATCGCCACCCACGAAGCAGGCCTGGAGGCTTCCGATGACCGCCGCTGATGCGCTCGCCTGGCTCCTCACGTACGCCGTGCACAGCACCCTCCTTCTCGGCGGCGTCTGGCTCCTCACCGAGCGCGGCGGCGTGCGCTCGCACCGGCTTCGGGACCTCTTCTGGAAGACGGCGCTCGTCGGCGGGATCGTGACCGCCACCGCCCAGACGGCACTGCAGCGCGCCGACTGGACGCCGCGCTTCGTGCCGGCCCGCGAGGCGTCGGCCGTCATCTCGGGCACCAGCAGCCTTCCGCTGCCGCTGCGGCGCGAAACTCCCAAGGCGGCGGAAGTCGGTTCCGACGACGCCTCGTCCGCCTCGTCCGCCTTGTCCGCCCCGTCCGTCCCGTCCGCCCCGTCCTCCGCCCCCCGCGGCCTCCCGCTCGGCCCGGCGCTCATCGGACTCTGGCTCCTCATCGCGGCCGCCGGCCTCGCCCGGCTCGTCGCATCGCATCGCCGCTTCTCCCGGCGCCTGGGGGCGCGTGCGGGTGTCCGTTCCTACGACGTGCTGGCGCTGCTCGACGACCTCCTCGTGAAGACCGGCACGACCACGCGTATCCGCCTCACGCGCTCCGATGCCCTCGGCAGCCCGGTGGCGCTCGGCGTCTCCGAGATCTGCGTTCCCGGCGCCGTGCTCACCGAGCTCGACGAGGCGCAGCAGCGGGGCGTGCTGGCGCACGAGCTCGCGCACCTTCGGCGCCGCGATCCGCTCTGGCTCCTCGCGGCCGGGACGATCGAGCGGCTCTTCTTCTTCCAGCCGCTCAACCGCGTGGCGCGGACCTCGATCCAGGAATCCGCGGAGTATCTCTGCGACGACTGGGCGGCGAAGCTCACCGGATCGGGGCTCACCGTCGCCAAGTCGCTCGTGAAGGTGGCCGAGTGGGTGCGCGGGACGCCGGCGCCGGTGCCGCTCGCCGGGATGGCGGAGCGCCCGTCGCAGCTCGTCGGGCGGGTGCGGCGCCTCACCGACGGGAGCCGTCCGCCGGAGCGCCGGATGCGCTGGGCGATTCCCGCTGCCGCCGCCCTGCTTCTCGTCACGGCGCTCGCGGCGCCGGGGATTGCGGCGAGCGGTCCCGAGTCGGCACTCGATTCGATCATCGGCATCGAGCCCGACCAGATGCCGTTCCAGCCGGAAAGTGAGGCGGACACGCAGGAACAGGCGCTGGCGGATCCCGACCCGAAGGTCGCGCCCCGCTCCGACGCCAGGCCGGACGTCGACGGCTCGATCCGGACGGCCATCTCGGCGAAGATCGGCGCCGGCATCTCGCTCGAGGACGCCGCCAAGCTCGACACGCTCGGCCTCGCCGCGCTCATCGCGGCGCTCCGGGATCCGGATGCCGGCGTGCGCCGGGCCGCCGCGTCGTCGCTCGGCAACCTCGGAAGCCGGCGCGCCGTCGAGCCGCTCATTGCCGTCCTGCGCGATCCCGATCCCGAGGTCCGCGAGAACGCCGCGAACTCGCTCGGGAGCCTCGAGGACCGCCGCGCCGTGGACGGCCTCATCCCGCTCCTCCGCGACGCGAACGTCGACGTGCGCACCGCCGCGCTCTCGGCGCTCGGCAGCCTCGACGATCCGCGCGCCGCGGATGCCGTCGTGCCGCTGCTGCGCGACGAATCCGCCGACGTGCGGAAGCATGCGGCGTATGCCCTCGGGAACTTCGAGCTGACGGCGGCGCCTCCCGGCCTCATCGCCGCGCTCCGCGACCAGAACCCCGAGGTGCGTGAAGCCGCCGTGGACGCCGTGTCGAACATCGACGATCCCGCGGCCGTGCCCGCGCTGCGCGAGCTCCTGGGCGACACGTCGGCCGACGTGCGGCACAGCGCCGTGCACGCCCTCTCGAACATCGGCGGCGCCGCCGCGGTGCAGGCGCTCATCGATGCCATGAAGTCGAGCGATCCCGAGGTCCGGCGCGAGGCCGCCGACGCCCTCGGCGAACGGGATTGAGGAGAGACCCCATGTCGAAGCAGATGAAGGCGGGCGTGGCGACGGTGCTGGTGCTCGCGGGCGGTGCACTCTACGCGCAGGTCTCGCAGGTCCGACCGGTCGCGACTCCGAATCCCGCGATCTCGATCTCGGGGCCGGGCATCTCGATCTCGGGAACCAACATCCGGATCCGGCCCGACGACGAACGTCCCGGCCCCGACTCGGCCCAGGTATCCGCGATGCTCTCCGCCCTCGAGCGGAGTGACCCGATGGTCTGCGAGATGGCGGTGGACATGCTCGGCAACTCGTGGGGCTGGGTGCGGCACGAAGTGGGGACGTTCGGCGACGCGCGTGACGACCGCGCGCTGCGCGACGCCTTCGGCGGCAAGCTCACCGACGCCGGGGCGATCCGCTCACTCTCGGTGGCGCTCGTCTCCGACAATCCCTGCGTCCGGCGCGCCTCCGCGCGTCTGCTCGGGAACGGAAGCACCACCCAGGCGCTCGCCGCGCTCCGTGACGCGTTCGGCTCGAACGAGCCGCGCCGGCGGGAGGCGGCGGCGCTCGGGCTCGGGATGGCGGAGGACGTCGAGTCACACGATGCCCTCGTTCGCGGGCTCCGGGACAACGTGCCCGCGGTGGCGCGGATGTCGGCGTACGCGCTCGGTGAGATCGAGGACGAGCGTTCGATCGAGCCGCTCGCCGGAGCGCTCCGCTCGAGCGACCGCGGCGTCCGCCTCGCAGCGGTCTGGGCCCTCGGCATGATCGAAAGCAGCCGCGCCGTGGACCCGCTCCTGCCGCTCCTTCGCACCGATGACGCCGGCATCCGACTCGCCACGATCGAGGCGCTTGGCGAGATCGAGGACGTGAAGGCGGTGGACGGGCTCGTGGACGTGCTCGACGACCGGGACGCCACCGTGCGCCGTGCGGCAGCGGAAGCACTCGGCCAGATCGAGGACACCGGCGCCGTGGACGGGCTCGTCCGTGCCGTGCGGGACGCGGAGCCGAAGGTGCGCAGCGCTGCGATCGACGCGCTCGGGCAGATCGAGGACGCGCGTGCAGCGGACGCGGTGGCGTCGGCGCTCGGCGACAGTGACGTCGAGGTCCGGCGCGCGGCCGTCGACGCCATCGGCCAGCTCGGCCTCTCGTCGGCGCCGCCGCGCCTGATCGAGGCGCTCCAGGATCGCGACCCCGAGATCCGGCATTCGGCGGCACACGCGCTCGGGCACATCGGGGACGTCGCGGCCGTGCCCGCCCTCGCCCGTGCCTACCGTGCGAGCGAGCCGGTCGAGGTCCGCCGCGCCATCGTCGAGGCGCTCGGCGAGATCGAAGGCCAGACCGCCACCGAGGTGCTCGTGACGGCGATGAAGGACGTGGATGTGGAGGTCCGGCGCGCGGCGGCGGAGGCGCTGGGCGACCGCGAGTAGGCCGGGCCGGACCGTCCGATCCGGGGCGTCAGGCGCCGGCGCAGGTGCAGGCGCCGCCCTGGCAGCCGCACGTGCAGGAAGAGTTGCAGCCGGTGCAGGTGCAGGAATTCGGGTTCGACATCGTCGGGCTCCTTGTGCAGTGAGTTGAACCGAGCAGCGCGTTGACGGAAGCGAGTATACGACACGCAGTCCCGGCTGGCTTGAACGCTGGGGCTGCGTATCTTTCAGGTGCATGACCTCCCCTCACAATCCGTCCACCAACGGCACCCGCACCGCTGCCCGCGGCCAGATCTGCGTCTGGCCCGGCGGCATCCTCTGGATCGGCGTGGCCAACGGCCCGGGCACCGTGCACTCGCACCACGCCATCCAGCTCGCCTTCGGCGACGACGAGCCGCTGCACTTCAAGCAGAGAGAGGACGGCGAGTGGAACGCCTATCCCGGCTGCCTCATCCCGGCGCGCCTTCCGCACGCGCTCGACAGCACCGGCCGGCGCTCTGCCATCATCTTCGTGGATCCTGAATCGCCCGATGGCGTGGCGCTGCAGGCGCGCACCTCGCCCGGCGAGATCCTCACGCTCGGCGCGGACGAAACGCGCGCGGCTTCGGCCCACATCTTCGGCGTCTGGGCCGAGTCGCA
>DASUXZ010000080.1:0-12551 GCA_036377655.1 Gemmatimonadales bacterium | reverse complement strand
GCCGCTCCGCGGCCTCTGGAATCCGCCGCAGCTCGACGGCCCCTATTTCCACGACGGCAGCGCCGCGACGCTCGACGCGGTCGTCGAGCACTATGACGACCTCATGGACCTCGAGTTGACCGACCGGGAGAAGCAGGACCTGGTGGAGTACCTGAAGACGCTCTAGCGGAGGGACATCTCGCGGAGCACGGCGGCGGGATCGGCGGCCGAGAGGATCGGCCGGCCGACGACGAGGTGCGTGGCTCCGCGGGCCCTTGCCGTGCCTGGATCGGCGAGGCGTACCTGGTCGCCCGCCGCATCCTCGCGGCGGCGGATCCCCGGCACCACGATCGCCGCGCCGCGCGGCGCGACGCTGCGGACGCGCTCGATCTCCTGCGGCGAGCAGACGATGCCGTCGAGCCCCGCCTCGAACGCTTCCCCGGCGAGGCGCGCGACCTCGTCCTCGATCGTCACGCCGTCCCGCCCGACCGCGCGCGCGAACCCCTCGGCGCCGTGCGACGTGAGCACGGTGACTCCCACGAGCGTCATGTCGCCTGCCGCCTCGGCGGCCGCGGCCATCATCGCCCGCCCGCCTAGCGCATGCACCGTCGCCATCGCGACGCCGATGTCCCGGGCGGCCGCGACCGCGCCGGCGACGGTGTTCGGGATGTCGTGCCACTTGAGGTCGAGAAAGACGTCGAGGCCGGCGGCGACGAGTCGCCGGACGAATGCGGGGCCCTCGCGCGTCATGAGGATCGAGCCGACCTTGACCCACCCCGCCTCGGGGATCCGCCCCAGCAGGCGGTCCGCATCCGCGGCCGTCGGGACGTCGAGCGCCACGATGATCTCAGCCATGGCCCGCCTCGAGGTCCCGCACCACCCGCTCGGGAAGCCGGGGGTCGGCGAGTGCGGCGGTGCCGATGCCGACGAGCGTCGCGCCGGCACGAAGGTACTGGCGCACATCCTCCGCGGACCGCACCCCGCCGACGCCGATGACGGGCATCCCCCCGGTGCGCTCGAGCACGCGCTTCACCGCGAGCACGCCGACCGGCAGGAGCACCGGCCCGCTCACGCCGCCGTTGCCGTTGCCGAGCCGCGTCGTCTCGCCCTCGAAGAGAAGGCCCGGGATCGTGTTCACGACGGTGACGGCGTCGGCGCCGGCATCGCGCGCGATCACGGCGAGGGCCGGGATGTCCGGCAGCGCCGGCGACAGCTTGACCGCGAGCCCGCGCCGCGTCCGCGCCCGGCAATCGGCGACGATCTTCTGCACGCAGCCCGGATCCGCCCCGAACTCGACGCCGCCGGCGGCGGTGTTCGGGCACGAGAGGTTGAGCTCGTAGGCCACGATCCCTTCGACGTCCTCGAGGCCCTCCACGACCCGGCCGTATTCCTCGTGGGTAAACCCCACGACATTCACGAGCACCCGGCACCGCGAGAGCGAGGCCGTGAGCGCGGGAAGCTCCCGCGCGCGCACCTGCGCGAGGCCCGGGTTGGCGAGCCCGACCGAGTTGAGCATGCCCCCGGGGAACTCGGCGACGCGCGGCGGGCGGTTCCCTTCCCGCGGCTCGAGCGAGACCGCCTTGCACACGATGCCGCCGAGCCGGTCGAGCTCGGTGACGCCCCGGAGCTCGAGCCCGTAGCCGGCGGTGCCGGCGGCGAGGATGACTGGGTTGAGGAACGTGGTGCCGAAGAGCTCGCGTGCGAGCGACGGCGCGCTCACCGCACCGGCCCGGCAGGCGTGCCCGCGCGATCCGGTCCGGGACGGGCGCCGGCGGGACGCCTCGGCGCGTCGGGCCGGCGCGCCGCCGACTGCGCGGCGAAGGCGCCGAGGGAATCCTCGAGGGCGCGGAGCGTCTGATACGCGCCGCCGCTGGCGAGGAGGTACGGACTCTCCGGGTAGCGCGCTTCGGCCGCTCTGGCGAGGAGCGTGTCGCCGAGCAGCTGGGCCGCAGCGAGCATCGCCTTCGGCGCGTACGGGGACTCGGGCCAGCCATCGGGAACCCGCGCGAAGAGCTGCGCGGCGAGCTTCGGCGCGCCGAGCCGGTCGCGGGCGAGCTCGGCGGCGAGGAAGGTGCGCATGTCTCCCTGCGGCGTGCCGGGCGGCGTCGAATCGACGACGCGGCCGATCTCGTCGATCGCCGCCTGGAGGACGGCGCCTTCCGACGACAGCGACGACTCGGAGACGTCGCGGGTGAGTGCGAGCGAGATCGCGGCGAGATCCTCCGGCGCCTCCGCCTCGCGCAGGTCGAGCCGGATCGTCGCGAGCCCCGCGGCGGCCGAGATCTCCATGCCGCGCCCATCGCGCGCCTGCGCGTAGCGCGCCCGCGCGCGCGGCGGGTCGTCGGTGAAGCGGGCGGCATCCGCGAGGAGGCGGCGGGCCTGCGCGGCGGGCGTGACACCGGCGGCCTGCGCCGTCCGGTCCACGAGGGTCGAGGCCGCATCACGGTCGCGCGCGGCCAGCCAGCCGATCACGGAGTCCCATTGCACCGAGCTGTCGCGCGCCGCGACGAGCGAATCGGCGAGGGCGAGCGTTTCCCGGCCGCGTCCCGCCGCCGCATACGCGGAGAGCCGCTCGACCGGCGGCAGCCCCGGATTCGCTTCGACGAGCGAGACTGCCTCATCGGGCCGGCCCGCGGAGCGCAGCGCCCGCGCGCGCCCGATGAGGGCCGCCTGCCGGTGCGTGGGTCCTCCGACCGCGAGCAGGTGCTCGTACCGCGCGAGCGCCTGCTGGTGATGTCCGAGCTCGGTATAGCATTGCGCGAGCCGCAGCTCCGACTCGATGGCGAGCACCGAATCGAGCGGGGCGCCGAGCGCGGCCTCGAGCGCCGGCCGGGCGCGCGTGCAGTTCCTGAGCCGCACGTGCGCCCGGCCGATGAGTGCATAGGCCTCCGGCGCATACTTGCTGTCCGGGTGGCGCGCGATCACCGTCTCCGCCTTGACCGTGACCTGTCCCCACAGGGTATTCGCGTCGAAGGTCCGGCCCTCGCGCTCCGCCTTTTCCGCCTCGCCCGTGAGGCGGCGCGCGTTGTACATCGCGTTGTAGTAGGCGCAGCCCCCGAGGAGCGCCGCGAGCACGAACGGAAGGAGGCGCCTCACGACCCCGACTCCACGGGCGCCACGCCGCTGCGCCGCTCGAACTCGAGGAGGTAGTTCACGATCGCGTCGGCGACGCGCTCCGCGATCCGCCGCTGCCCCGACGGGGACGCGAGGAAGGCGGCGTCGTTCCGGTGGCTGCTGAATCCCATCTCGACGAGGATCGCGGGGCGCCGGGCGGTGTTGAGCACCGCAAGGATGTTGGACTGCTTCACGCCCAGGTTGCGGCCGGGATGCACCTGGGCGAGGTGCTCCTGCACGAGCGCGCCGGCGCGCTCGGATTCGTGCAGGTACTCGTTCATCTGCAGGTCCTTGAGGATGAAGCCGAGTCCGCCGCCCGCGGCGCGCCCGTCGTCCGGCGTCTCGAATCGCAGCGCCTCGTTCTCGAGGCGCGCGATGCGGTCCGATTCGGCGGTGTTGGCCTCGCCGATGATGATCGTGTGGAAGCCGTCCACCGACCGGTAGTTCGGACTGCGGCGCGGGTCGAGCGCGTCCACGTGGAGACTGACGAACAGGTCGCAGTCGGCACCACACATCGTGGCGCGGCGCCGGAGGTCGGGGCGCACGTCGGTGGTGCGGGTCATCCGCACCTTCACGCCGCGCTCCTGCAGCTCCTCCCTGAGCATGAGCGCCACCCGCAGCGTGATGTCCTTCTCGACCATGCCGCGCGGGAGGAAGACGCCGCGCGTGCCCGGATCCTCACCGCCGTGCCCGGCATCCACGGTCACCAGGTGGCCGGGGAGCAGGCCGTTGGGAAGGCGCGCCTCGGTGCGGGCGGGCCCGGTCGCACGGCCGGACGGCGGCGGCGGATCGGCCGGCCGCACGCGCGCGACCCATCCGGTCTCGATGAGGTGCGCGCTCAGCGAGTCCCACCGGAGCCGCCCCGCGTGCTCGCGCGGGAGCACGACCGCGACGAAGTCGAGCGGCACGAAGAGCGTGTCCCCGATCTGGGACACGCTTCCGGCCATCGGGTGGACGCGATTGCTGCTGGTGTAGAACGGAGAGCCGATGAGGAGGCGGAGCGGTTTCCGCGCGATCGTGACCTCGGCCCACGCCCCCGCGAGCTTGACCTCACCGCCGAGCGCGCGAACGAGCGGCGTCGCGAAGACGATGGGAGCTCCGGACGCATCGGCGCGCACCGGGATCTCGAGCTCGCCGCGGGGCGTGGCGATCGTGACGGACTGGGGCGCCGGCGCGGAAGCCGGCGCCGAAACGAGGAGCGCAAGCGCGGCGACGAGCGCGTTCACCGGCCCCTCCGCGCACTCGCGACGGCGCGGGCCGCCTCACGGTCCGCGATCCGCCGCTTGATGTCCTCCCGCTTGTCGTGCTGCTTCTTGCCTCGCCCGAGTGCGAGGGCGACCTTCGCGCGGCCGTTCAGGAAATACAGCTCGAGCGGAACGAGCGCGAGGCCCTTCTGCTCCACCGCGCCGATGAGCCGGTCGATCTCCCGGCGGTGCAGCAGCAGCTTCCGCGAGCGCACCGGGTCGTGGTTGTAGCGGTTGCCCTGCTCGTAGGGGGTGATGTTCATCCCTTCGAGGAACACTTCGCCGTTCCGGACCCTCGCCCAGGCCTCCTTGATCGACCCCTTGCCGCCCCGAAGGGACTTGACCTCCGTGCCGGTCAGGACGATCCCCGCCTCCCACGTCTCGAGGACGTGATAGTCGTGGGTCGCCTTGGGATTCCGGGCGACCGAGATCTTCCGCTCGGTTGCGGCAGGGGGCGTATTCTGGGCCACGGTGAGTTCCTAAGCAAAGGATAGACCGTGGGTTGCGGCGGGTCAACGGCCCTGCTTGACGGCGAGCTTCCGGGCTGGGTAGCTTGTGCGGCTCGCCGAAGTGGTGGAATTGGTAGACGCGCTGCGTTCAGGGCGCAGTGGGCGCAAGCCCGTGCGGGTTCGAGTCCCGCCTTCGGCACTCCGCAGTTCCCCTTCCCGTTCTCAGTACCGCGCCATTCCGGGCTCCACCTCCCGTGCCCAGGCATCGATGCCGCCGGCCAGGCTGCGCACGCCCCGGAAGCCCGCGCCGGCGAGGATCTCGCGGGCGCGCTGCGAGCGGACGCCCCGATGACAGTAGGTCACGATCGGCCGGTGCGGATCGATCTCAGCGAGGCGCGCGGGGAGCTCGCCGAGCGGGATGAGCGTGGCCCCCCCGACGTGCGCGATCTCCCATTCGTGCGGCTCGCGCACGTCGACCAGCAGTGGCGGCGCGCCGCCGGCGAGCTCCCCGGCGAGCTCGCGCACGCCCACCTCGGTGTCGGGCGCGGGCCCGGCGGGCATGCCGCAGAACGCGTCGTAATCGATCAGCTCGGTCACCGTCGGCGACGTGCCGCAGACCGGGCAGTCGGGATCCTTGCGGAGCGCGAGCTCGCGGGTTCGGAACCGGAGGGCGTCGAAGAGGACGAGCCGGCCGACGAGCGTGTCGCCGACGCCGAGCAGCAGCTTGATCGCTTCGAGCGCCTGCATGCTCCCGATGATGCCGGGAAGCACGCCGAGTACGCCCCCTTCGGCGCACGACGGGACGAGTCCCGGCGGGGGCGGCTCCGGATAGAGGCACCGGTAGCACGGTCCCCGCTCGGCATCGAAGACCGAGACCTGCCCGTCGAAGCGGAAGATGCTGCCGTAGACGAGCGGCCTGCGCTCGAGCACGCAGGCGTCGTTGACGAGATAGCGCGTGGGAAAGTTGTCCGACCCGTCCACGACGACGTCGTAGTCCCGGACGATCTCGCGCGCGTTCTCCGACGTGAGCCTCACCTCGTGCGGCTCGACCCGGACGTGCGGATTGAGGTCGGCGATCCGCTCGCGCGCGGAGTCGAGCTTCGGGCGGCCGACGGTCGCGGTGCCGTGCAGCACCTGCCGCTGCAGGTTGGTGAGGTCCACCGCGTCGAAATCCACGAGCCCGATCGTGCCGACGCCGGCCGCGGCCAGGTAGAGCGCGGCGGGCGAGCCGAGGCCGCCGGCACCGAGCAGGAGCACGCGCGACGCGCCGAGCCGCTCCTGCCCGGCGACGCCGACCTCAGGGAGGAGAAGATGGCGCGAGTAGCGGAGCAGCTCCGGATGGCTCAGCGCCATGGCCGCCAATGGAAAGACCCGGCGCAGGGGCCGGGTCGAGATGTCCTGCCGCACCGCATCACGCCACCGGCTGGATCGCCACCAGCTCGTGGACCTGGACCTCGTCCTTCATGAGGTCGCCGAGGGAGATGCCGGCCAGGAAGTCGTCCACGCGCTGCTGCAGCGCCACCCAGACCGGGCGGATGCTGCACGCGTTCCCGCTGCACCGCTCCGCCTCGATCGGGTGGGACTCGCAGTTGATCTCGAAGGTCTGGTGCTCCGAGGCGGCCATCACGTCGCGGACCGAGATGAGCGCCGGGTCCCGCGCGAGCAGGTAGCCGCCACGTGCGCCGCGGACGCTCTCGACGAGTCCCGCGCGGCGAAGCCGGAGCAGGATCTGTTCGACGTAATCGGGCGGAAGGCGTTCCGCCTCGGCGAGCTCGCGCGCCGGCACGGCTCCCCCTTCCGCCTGGCGGCGCCGGGCGAGGTGCAGCACGAGGATGAGGCTGTATTCGGTCCAGGTGGTGACCCGCATGGGCCAAATATGGCCCGGCGCGGCACCGGCTTCAAGCGGACGCTACTTGGGCCGCTCCGTCCAGAGGCGGATCTGCTCGGCCGTCATGGATCCCACCGGCGCCAGCCGCGCGTCACGCCACCCTCCGTCCTGGAGGTCGATCAGGTACTGCGACCAGGAGAGGAGGGTCCCCCGGCAGATCTTCTCGGTCGGCGGCGGCGAATCGAGCTCGGCCCGGAAGCGGCGCATGCACTCGTCGGTGACCCACGCGGGCACCCGGGCCCGCTCCGTCGGGAAGATGAAGCCGAAGAGGAGCACGTGGCTGAAGAGCACGCGCCACGCGTCGCCGAAGCGGCGGAAGAGGCGCTCCCAGTCGAGGCTGTCGGCGCGGGCCAGGAGGATGTGGGCCACGTCGGCTCCGTCGTAGCGGTCACGCTCCATCACGAACGCCTTCGACCAGAGCGCTTCCTCGGGCGGGCAGACGCCGACCGAGATGCCGAGCACCTGCTCGTGCCGCGCATGCTCGAACCACTCGTCGTCCACCACGGCGACGCCGTTCCCGGAGCTGAAGATCACGTCGATGAACCCGTGGTCCGACTCGATCTTGGCGAGCCAGTGCGGCGACGAAATGCCCGCGCGGAAGCCGGCGCGCCGCGCCGCGGCGATGGCCTCGTCCACGTGCCGCGGGCGGATGAAGAGGTCGAAGTCCTTGGTGATCCGCTCCACGCGGGTCTGCAGCGCGAAGGCGTACGCCCCTCCCACCAGGCATTCGATGCCCGCCTCGCGCAGCGTGAGGATGGCGTGCCGGTAGAACTCGAGGGTGGGGGTGGCGACGTGGCCTTCCGGCGCTGCAAGCTCCACGGAGTGCCTTTCTCCAGCGGTGCGACGCACGGCCAGCTCCGGCCGGACACCCATTCTACCGGCGGCGGCCGCAGCCCGGTGTGCGGGGCGTCACGGCCCGCGGAGCCGCGATCGGGTTCCTTGGCTGCATGACCACTCCGACGACAGTCCGCATCGCCGCGGCAGCCGACCTGCATGTCGGGCGCACCCCCGTGCCCGCGGTGCAGAACCTCTTCGCCGCCATCACCGACGCGGCGGACATCCTCTGCCTCTGCGGCGACCTCACCGACACCGGCCTTCCCGACGAGGCGCGCGCCGTGGTGCGCGAGCTCGCGAGCGTGAAGCTCCCGACCGTCGCCGTGCTCGGCAATCACGACCACGAATCCGGACGCGTGGACGAGGTGAAGCAGGTCCTCGCCGACGGCGGGATCCACGTGCTCGACGGCGACGCCTACGAGGTGCGCGGCGTCGGGTTCGCGGGCATCAAGGGCTTTGCGGGGGGGTTCGGCCGGCGCACGCTCGGGCCGTGGGGCGAGCGCGCCATCAAGGACTTCGTGCAGGAGGCGATCAACGAGGCGCTCAAGCTCGAGACCGCGCTCGCGCGGCTCAAGGCGCAGCGGCGGATCGCCGTGATGCATTACGCGCCGATCGCGGCGACGGTGGAGGGAGAGCCGCTCGAGATCTATCCCTTCCTCGGCTCGAGCCGCCTCGAGGAGCCGCTCGGGCGGTACTCGGTGGACGTGGTGGTCCACGGCCACGCCCACCATGGCGCGCCGGAAGGGCGCACCGCGAGCGGTGTGCCGGTCTACAACGTGTCCATGTCGCTGCTGTCGTCCGCCTTTCCCGAGCGGCCGCCCTTCCGGATCCTCGAGCTTCCCGTCGATCCGGTGCCTCCGGCGACGGCCGGACCGTCCCCGGTCGGGGCCTCCGGGAGCGCCTGATCAGCCGCCGGCGGGAATGCCCTTCCCGCCCGGGACGCCGAGCTCGGTCATGGAACGGAGGTCGAGCACCTCGTCGAGCTCGGCGCCCTGCAGGAGCCCCTTCTTCACGACGAGCTCGCGCACGGTGAGCCCCGACGCGAGCGCCTCCTTCGAGAGCCGCGCCGCCTCGGCGTAGCCGATCTTCGGCGCGAGCGCCGTGACGAGCGCCGGGCTCCGCTCGAGCCAGTACGCGCACTGCGCCTCGTCCGCCTCGAGCCCGCGGATGGTCTTCTCCGCGAAGATGCGCGATGCGTTCCCGACGATGATGAGCCCGAAGACGACGTTGTGCGTGATGACCGGCATCATCACGTTGAGCTCGAGCTGCCCCGCCTCGGACGCCAGGGCGACCGTCGTGTCGATGCCGAGCGCCTGGAAGCAGACCTGGTTCACCATCTCGGCGATCGAGGGGTTCACCTTCCCGGGCATGATGCTCGAGCCCGGCTGCACGGCGGGGAGCACGATCTCCGCGAGGCCGGTCCGCGGGCCCGACGCGAGGAGGCGGATGTCGTTCGCGATCTTGTTGAGGTCGAGCACGTAGGCGCGGAAGGCCCCGGAGAAGGTCGCGACGTCGCCCATGGACTGCATGAGCTGGACGCGGTCCTCGCCGACGTGGAGGTCGAGGCCGCTCACCTCGGCGAGGTGCTCCACCATCAGCGCGGGATACTCGGGCTCCGCGTTGATCCCCGTCCCGACGGCCGTTCCCCCGATGTTCATCTCGCGGAGCCAGTCCGCGGCCTGGGCGATCTTCTCCCGGTGCCGCGCCACGGTGCGGCCGTAGGCCGTGAACTCCTGGCCCAGCCGGATCGGCGTCGCATCCTGCAGGTGGGTGCGCCCGCTCTTGAGGATATGGTCGAAGGCCCGCCCCCGCTCGAGCAGCGCTTCGGCGAGGCGGTCGAGCGACTCGAGGAACGCCGGGAGCGTGGCGAGCGCGGCGAGGCGCATCGCCGTCGGGATCACGTCGTTGGTGCTCTGCGCCATGTTGACGTGATCGTTGGGATGCACCGGGGCATAGCCGCCGAGCGGCGCACCGAGAATCTGGTTGGCCCGGTTGGCGAGCACCTCGTTACAGTTCATGTTGTGCGAGGTGCCGGCGCCCGCCTGGTAGACATCCACGAGGAACTGGTCCCGATGCCGGCCCGACAGCACTTCGTCCGCGGCCTGCACGATCGCATCCGCGAGGCGAGCGTCGAGACGGCCGGTCTGCCGGTGCGTGAGCGCCGCCGAGCGCTTGATCCACACCACGGCGTCGACGAACGCGGGCAGGGGCCGGAGCCCCGAGACGGGGAAATTCTCGACGGCGCGCAGGGTCTGGATGCCGTAGAGCGCATCGGCCGGGACGGCCTTTTCGCCGAGAGGGTCCTTTTCGATCCGGGTCGTGTCGGTCATCGAGGAATCAGGGATGAAGAATCAGCCGAAGAATGCACCGTTCACCGAGCTCGCCGGGCAGGCGGAGTTCAGCGCGGAGCGGATGAGCAAGGTGACCGTGGCGCAGGGCGCGCACCTCCTGGCCGGCCTCAACTGCCTCGAGCCGGGCCAGTCGCAACGCATCCACAGCCATGACGGCGCCGACAAATTGTATCTGGTGCTTTCGGGAAAGGCGAGGATGACCGTCGGCGAGGTGACGCACGAAGCCGGGCCGGGCACGCTCGTCTGGGCGCCCGCGGGCGTCCCGCACGGCGTGGACGAGGCGCTCGAGCGCACCATCCTCCTCATCGCGATGGGGCCGATGGCGGGCTCGCACGGCGCGTAGCCCCGGTTCGCAGCCGGAGCAGCCCGAGCCCGAGCCCCAGCACGATCCCGATCCCGCTCGTATAGAAGCGCCACGCGACGAGGACCCCCGCGGCGCGCGCGCCGAAATCCCCTGCCCCACCGACCAGGAAGGTGAAGTCCACGACGCCGGCGCCCGACGGCGTCGGCAGCACGAGCTGCGCGTACAGCAGGGCGAACGACCCGACCACGAGCGTCCCGAGCGGCGGTGCATCCGGAAGGGAGAGGGCGAGCACCACGAGCACGCCCGTGCGGCAGACCAGGTTCGCGAGCGTGAGCGGCACGGTCGCGAGCAGCGTGCCGACCGGCAGGGCACGCGCGTGGGCGAGTGCCTTCCGTACCGGCTCCTCGACCTGCCGGACCGGATGGAGATAGCGGCGCGCCACGATCCACGTCGCCACGGTCACGAGCCCGATGCCGGCGAGCCACGGCCAGGCGTCTCGCGCGCCCTGCGCGATCGCCGGGGCCGCGGTGCGCCACCACTCGGGAGCGAAGTGCCAGATCATCGGCGCCATCGTCGCGATGATCACCGGCCAGGCCGCGAGCACTTCGACGCCGATCGCGGCGAGCGCGGCCGGCGCGGGCACTCCGGCGGCCAGGAGACCGGCGAGCCGCGCGGGCTCCCCGCCGAGGCGGAGCGGGGTGAGTGCCGAAGCCGCATCCCCCCAGGCGTTCAGCACGAACGCGTCGCGGAAGGAAAGCCGTGCCCCGATCCCGCGCGCGATCCACGCGATCCGGGCCGCGCGCGCGGCGAGGTCGATCGCGACGAGGCCCAGGCAGGCGGCATGCACGGCCGGGCTCATGCCGGCGCGAGGTCCCGTCCCGACGCCGTGTCCCGGTAGATCCGGAAGAGCCGGTCGAAGACCATCTCCCACCGATGGTGCGCCTCGATGTAGGCGCGCGCCCGCGCACCGAGCGCGAGCCGGTCGCCGTCGAGCAGACGGTCGGCCGCCTCGGCGAGCGCCGCGGCATCGCCGATCGGGTACAGCGCACCGCAGCCGGCGCGCTCGACCTGCTCCGCGACGCCACCCTGGTTCACCGAGAGCACCGGCGTGCCGCTGGCCATCGCTTCGTGGGCCGAGAGCCCGAAGGTCTCCGCCGGTCCGGGGGCGAGATAGAAATCGGCCGCCGCGTACAGGTCGGCGAGCGCCTCGCGATCGTGCTCGAACGGAAGCACCCGGATTCGCGATCCCCGCGCCCGGGCCGTGAGCCGGTCCCCGAGCGGCCCCGCGCCGACGAGAAGCAGCGTAGCATCGCGGTGCCGGAGCCGCTTCCATCCGTCGATCGCGACGTCCAGCTCCTTCTCGGTCGTGAACCGTCCGGTGTAGAGCGCGAGCGGACCGTCCTCGAGGCCATGGCGCCGCCGCACCTCCGCGCGTCGCGCGCGGCGTGACGGATCGAAGGTGCCGGTGTCCACGCCGAGCGGCACGCGGACGATGCGCTCGACGCCGAACCGCTCGAGGTCCGCGCGGACGGCATCCGAGGCGACGAGCGTGGCCCGGACGCCCCGCGCGATGCGGCGCACGTACCGGCCCGCGGCCTCGAGCGCGAGCCGGCGATGCGGGCTGTCGCGGTCGAGCCGCGGCGCGACGACGCGCAGCAGGTGCCCGTGGTAGAACCAGAGGGTGGGAATGCCGAGGCGACGGGCGGGGCGCCGCACGAGCCACGGCACCGCATGCGAGCTTCCGATCTCGACGACGTCCGGCCGTGCCCGCTCGAGGGCGGCGCGGACGCGCCCCGGGGCGATCATCGCACGGTAGGGGCGCTGGCCCGGGATGTACGGGACCCCGACCTCGTGCCGGCTGATGCGTCCGGTCACGCTCACCGCGTCGCGCGCACCCGGCACCACGACGACCTGCGCGAGGGCCGGATGGCGCTCGACGTACGCGGATTTCTCGCGGAGATACGTGCGGACGCCGCCGCTCGTCTCTCCGAAATACTCCGTGATGTCGAATATCGTGAAGGGCCGGTCGCTCAATCCGAGCAGTCGCCGAGGGGATAGACCGTTCCGCAGCTGGCGCAGGGATTCTTGCAGCCCCACGGCCGGCTCACCACGGGAAAGCCGCAGCGCTGGCAGGTGAGCTGCGCCGGCGGGAGCGCCTCGGCCGGACCTGGAATCGGCCCGGCGTCCGGCCGGGGCGACCCGCTAGTCAACCTCGAGCTCGGCCGTGAGGAAGGGATTCGTGAGGCGCTCGATGCCGATCGTCGTCTCCGGGCCATGGCCGCTCCGGACGATCGTGGAGTCCGGGAGGGACAGGAAGTGGCGCTGGATGCTCGTCATGAGCGTCGGCATGTCGCCGCCCGGAAGGTCGGTGCGGCCGATCGAGCCGGC
>DASUXZ010000079.1:0-18706 GCA_036377655.1 Gemmatimonadales bacterium | reverse complement strand
CCGGGCTCGGGTTCGGGACGGTGCGGCAGTACCCGTCGCGCGTCGAGCGCACGCTCCTCGGGCTCGAGCGCGCGCTCGATCACGTGGAGCAGGGCGCCCGCCGCCCGCGGCAGCTCCCGCCGCGGGCCACGCCCGGCATCGCTGCCGTCATCACCGACGAGATCAGGAAGGCGATCACCTCCGCCGCCGAGCGCGAGCGGAAGAAGCGGGAAGGAGGATCGCGGTGAACTGCGCTCGACTGCTCCTGGTCCTGGCGCTCGCCCCCGCCGCCTGCTCCCTCGGGACGAGCCGCCCGCCGTTCGCGCCGATGCCCGAGGCGCGGGTCGGCGACCTCGAGGCCGAAGTTCCCGCGGCCACCGAGCGGCTCGCCGCGGCGCTGCGTGAAGCCGGCATCCCGCTCGCGCGCGTGAAGCCGGCAGACGGCTTTCTCGAGAGCGCGTGGTTCGACGCCGAGTCGGGCCAGCCCGTCGGCGGGCGGCCGCTCGGCGAGGACGTGGTGCGCGTGCGCGGCTGGGTGACCCCGTCGGCGCACGGCTCGAGCGAGATCAGGGTCGAGACCGTCTACCGCCCATTCGCCGACCCCTCGCGTCCGCCGCGCGAGCTCGAGCGCAGCGTCGCCTACGCCCATCCGGTGCGCGCGAAGGTGCGCGAGGCGTATCGCGCGATCGGGGCTCGCACGGTGACGGACGAGCCGGACGCCGTCTCGCTCGCGGCCAGGCGCGCAGCGGGCCGGCGACCCGAACCGGCACCCGTAACCGCCGATTCGGCGCGGCGCGATACTGCGCCGGCGGACACCACGGCGGTTCCTGCCGTCGCGGTGGCCGACACTGCGAGGGCCGACACTGCGAGGGCCGACACTGCGCGCGCAGCGGCACCTGCCGCCGGTCAGCAGGCGCGCCCCCCGGCCGCGCGCCCGCCAGTCGAGCAGCAGCAGGCGGGTCGCCCGCCCGTCCAGCAGCAACCCGCGCAGCAGCCGGCCGCTCCCCCACCCGCAGCGCCCGTCCGGAACGAGACGCCGGTCGCGTCCGTTCGCGGCTATGCCATCCAGGTTGCCGCCACGCGCGACTCCGCCGCGGCGGACCTCGCCGCACGGCGCCTGGGCGCGATGGGCATCGAGCCGAACATCCTTCTCGAAGCAGGCCTCTTCAAGGTGAGGAGCGGCGTCTACCCGAGCCAGACCGCGGCCCAGACGCTCCTCGGGCGGGTGCGCCGAAGCTTTCCGGATGCCTTCATTGTGAGAGGGGAGTCGTGAGAAGCCGCTCGTGAAGCCCGCCGACGCCGGACTGCTGCTCAGCCCGGCGATCCTGCCGTCGCGTCGTCCGCGACATAGGCCCGTACCCATTCCTCCAGCTTCGGCAGGTCCAGCAGCGCGTCCTTGCAGGGCCCGGACGGCAGCGTCATGGTGAGGCCGAGCACCGGCACCTTGCCCGCCACGTCGTGGAGCCCGCTCACCATGTCCCGCTCGCAGGCCACCGCCACGACGGCGCGCGGCCGCCGCTCGCGGATCACGCGCCGGGCGAGCTGCCCGCGCGTCGCGACGAAGACCGGCACGTTGTATTTCCCGGCCACGCCGAGCACGCCGTCGAGCGTCTGCTTCGAGAGGCAGCGCGGAATGAGGAGAAGCATCTCTCCCTCGCCCACCTTCCGCCCCCGCCGCTCGGCGAGCGAGTTGTAGACCTTCACCGCGGCGTTCTCGACCCAGTCCCGCCAGCCGAACCTGGCCGCCACCCGGGAGGTGAGCCGCATGAGCCGGAGGAACGGGCCGCGCTCGGCGAGGCGCTCGGGCAGGAGCGGGCGCCCCACCACCGTGGAGGCGAGGATGACGCCCCACCAGGTCCAGAACGCGGCCGCCGCGACGCCGAGGAGGATCCACAGCACGCGCGGCACGAGCGGGTGCAGGAGCGCCAGCCGTGGGCCGAGGAGGAAGATGAGCCCGGCCGTGGCCGCGAAGAGCGCGACGAGCGCCGCGGCGGACCAGCCGAAGAAGAGGGACGGCGGCGCGTCGTAATTGCCGGCGTTGGGGAGCGGCTGCCCGTCCCACTCGTCCCACTCGTGGCCGAGCCGGCGGTCGACGTCGATGTGGATGAGCTGCGCCCGCGGAGAGTCCGACATGATGGGAAAAATTAACTACTTTGACCGCATGCCGCCCTCGCCAGCATTGCGCGGGACCTTCCGCACCGACCTCCCGGCGCGCGCCGCCTACGCCGAGGGCGCCGGCATCTATCGCATACTTCCGTCAGCCATCGCCGTTCCCGCCGACGTGCCCGACCTCGTGCGCCTCGTGGAATGGGCCGGCGCCGAAGGCGCGTCCCTCGTTCCGCGCGGCGCCGGCAGCGGCATGGCCGGCGGGAACGTGGGCGACGGGATCGTGGTGGACCTCACCCGGATCGGCGGCGGGAGCGTGGCGATCGATCCGATTCGCCGCGTGGCCCGGGCGGCGGCCGGCGCAACGCACCTCGCGCTCAACCGCGCAGCCGGCGATCACGGGCTCCGCCTTCCTCCCGATCCCTCGAGCGGCCGCTTCGCGACGCTCGGCGGGATGCTCTCGACGAATGCCGCCGGCGCGAGAACCGTCCGGTACGGAAGCGTGCGTCGCTGGGTGCAGGCGGCGGAGGTGGTGACGGCGGACGGCGACGTCGTTCGCCTCGAGCGTGGCGCGCCATCCGCTGACGCGCGCGCCGTCCGGCGGTTCCTCGCGGATGCGGCGCCGGCGATCCGCGCCGCCGCTCCGGCCGTGGCCGGCGCCATGCCGAAGACACGGAAGAACTCGTCCGGCTACGCCATCGACGCCTGGCTCGGGAGCGACGACCTCGTCGACCTGCTCATCGGCGCCGAAGGGACGCTCGGCTTCGTGACCGCCACGGAATGGCGGCTCGACCGGCACCCCGCGGCCACTGCCGCGCTCCGCGTCTCGCTCGCGTCGCTCGACGAGCTGGCGGCGGCGGTCGAGGCGCTGCTCGCCCACGAGCCATCGGCGGTCGAGCTGCTCGACCGGACGTTCCTCGAGCTCGTGCAGGGACGCGCGGCGGGGCCGGGCGCGGTCGAGGCCGTGCTGCTCGTGGAGCTCGAGTCCTCCGACGCCGGAGCGATGGCGGCGGCCGTCCGCGCGGCGGCGGCGGACGTCGCGCCGTTCGCCACGAGCGTGGAGACGGCGCTCTCGCCGGCGGAGGCCGACCGGCTCTGGGCGCTTCGCCACGCGGCGAGCCCGATCCTCGCCGGGCTCCCCGAGTCGCGCCGGTCGCTGCAGGTGATCGAGGACGGCTGCGTCCCGCTGCCGCACCTCGGCGAGTACGTCCGCGAGCTGCGCGGAGCGGCGCGCGAGCGGGGCATCGAGATCGTGCTCTTCGGCCACGCCGGGGACGGGCACCTGCACTGCAACCTCCTCCCGGACGTCACGCGCGCCGGGTGGGAGTCCGAGGTCGCCGCGCTGCTCGCCGAGATGACCGCGGTCGTCACGTCGCTCGGCGGCACGCCGAGCGGCGAGCACGGCGACGGGCGGCTCCGGGCCCCGTATCTCGAGCAGGTCTTCGGGCGGGACGTGGTCGCCCTCTTCGGGCTCGTGAAGGCGGCGTTTGACCCGCGTGGTATCTTGAACCCCGGCGTGAAGCTCGGCTCGGCCCCGGCGGTGGACCGGCTCAAGGTCGGCGCGCGCGCGGTGCCGCTCCCGCCGCCGATCGCGGCGGCGCTCCGCGAGCTCGAGCGCGCCGCCGCCTACGACACGCCCCGGCTCGAACTGCTCGACACACCCGTTCCCTGAACGTCAGGCCTCCGGACCATGGACATCCTCCGCACCCCGCGCGTCACGCTCATCGGCCGGCCGCAGTTCGTCGAGCCCGCCCACCTGCCCGTCCAGTGGAAGGGAAGCTCGAGCGACGGCGAGCGGCTCGCCGAGTTCGCGGGGCGGCTCTGCTACATGAGCCAGCACAACCCGGCGGGGCGGACCACCGCCGAGTACCTCGGGAACATCCTGAAGCAGGGGCACGGCTCGGTCTTCGAGCACGCGCAGTACGTGCTCCTCGTCGAGGGGATCTCCCGCTCGTGCAGCCATGAGCTCGTGCGCCACCGCGCCGGGTTCGGGTACAGCCAGCTGAGCCAGCGCTACGTGGACGAGTCGCACGCCGCGTTCGTGATGCCGCCCGCGATCCAGGGCGACGCGGCGCTCGAGGCGGCGTGGACCCGCCAGGTCGAGGCGGCGCAGGCGGCGTACGTCGCGGCGGTGGAGGGGCTGATGGCCAAGTACGAGTGGGTGGCCGACAAGGTCCATCGGCGGAAGATGGCGCGCGAGGCGGCGCGGAGCGTCCTGCCGAACGCGACCGAGGTGAAGATCGTCGTGAGCGCGAACGTCCGCGCCTGGCGGACGATGCTCGAGCTCCGCCTCGGCGAGGGCGCGGAGCAGGAGATCCGCCGCATGGCGGTCGCGTGCCTCCGCGTGCTGCAGGCGGAAGCGCCCGCGCTCTTCGGCGACTTCGAGATCTACCCGGCGGAGGACGGCGCGGAGGCGGGACGGGTGGGGTTTCACAAGGTGTGAGGTCGGACGGTCGGACAGTCGGACAGTCGGACGGAATTCGCGCGGCGCCTCGAGCATGGGCGCCGCGTTCTTCTTCCGGCCGTCCGACCGTCCGACCGTCCGACTTCTTTTCCTTATCCCGAATCTCCAAAAAACTATTGTGCGCCAGTCGGCTTTTTCTTACTTTAGCTTCCGACAACGCTGCGGACGCGCAGCCACTTCGTTCGGCTCGTCTCTCGCGGACGGCCTTTTTTGTAGAGGGAGATCTACTTGGGAGTTCGGATAGGACTCGCCTTCAATCTCAAACCAGCAGCTCCGGCCACGGATTCCGGAGCGAGCTTCGAGTCTCCCTCCGATCTCAACGAGTCCCTCCGCTCCCTCCGTCCCGACCTCGCACAGCCCGATCTCTACGCCGAGTGGGACGAGCCCGGCACCATCGACGCCGTCGAGCGCGCGCTCGCGCCGCTCGGCGAGGTGATCCGCCTCGAGGCGGACGCGTCGTTCCCCGCGAAGCTCCTCGCCGCCCGGCCGGACTTCGTCTTCAACATCGCCGAAGGCCTCTACGGCCCGAACCGCGAGGGCCACGTCCCCGCGATCTGCGAGTTCTTCGGCATTCCGTACCACGCCTCGGATCCGCTCGCCCTCGCCCTCGCGCTGCACAAGGGGCGGACCAAGGAGGTCCTCTCCCAGCGCGGCGTGCCGACGGCGCCGTTCATCCTGGCGCTCACACGGGACGACGCCCGGAACTGCGCGCTCCCCTTTCCGCTCTTCGCCAAGCCGGCCTTCGAGGGCTCGGGCAAGGGCGTGAGCGTGAAGAGCCTCTGCCACAACCGGGCGGAGCTCGTCGCCCAGGTCGGCTACCTCCTCGAGACCTATCGGCAGCCGGTGCTCGTCGAGACCTGGCTTCCCGGCCGCGAGTTCACCGTCGCGATCCTCGGGAACGGCCCCGAGGCACGGTGCTTGCCACTCGTCGGCATGCGCTTCGACACGCTGCCGGCGGGCGCGCCGCCGATCTACGGCTACGAAGCGAAGTGGCTCTGGGACACGATCGACCAGCCGCTCGAGATCTACGAGTGCCCGGCCGACATCCCCGAGCCGCTGGCCGAGGAGGTCCGCGCGGCGGCGCTCGGCGCCTACCGAGCCATCGACTGCCGCGACTGGTGCCGGATCGACGTCCGGTGCGACGCGGCCGGCCGCGCCATGGTGGTGGAGCTGAACCCGCTGCCCGGGATCCTCCCTGACCCGCGGGACAACTCGTGCTTTCCCAAGGCCGCCCGCGCGGCCGGCATGAGCTACGACGACCTCATCCGCACCGTCGCCGACATCGCCTGGCGCCGGATCAGCGGGCGGTCGCTGCTCACGGAGGCGTCGTCATGAAGGTCGTCGTCATCTACGACGCGGGGGGCGAGGACTGGAGCGCCCAGGACGTCGCCGCCGTGCTCGAGAACGTCCGCGAGGTCCGCGAGGTGCTCCGCGCCCGCGGGCACGAGGTGGACCTCGTTCCGGTGCGCCTCGGCGATTTCCGCTGGCTCACCCGCTGCCGCAAGGCGGACCTCGTCTTCAACCTCTGCGAGGGCATCAACGGCCACGCCCGCTACGAGGACTTCGTCCTCGGTGCGCTCGAGCTGACCGGCACGCCGTTCACCGGCCCGCGCGCCTGGCCGATCACCGTCTGCCACCGGAAGCACGTGGCCAATACCCTGCTCGCCGCCGAAGGCGTGCCGGTGCCGGCGTTCGTCCTGGCGCAGGGGAACAGCAAGATCCCGGCGAACTTCCCGCTCCCGGCCATCGTGAAGCCGGCGGCGGAGGACGCGAGCGTCGGGATCGACAGCGGCGCCGTCTGCACCTCGCGCCGCGCGCTCCGGTCCCGCGTCTCGCAGATGCTCGAGCACTTCGAGGAGGTGCTCGTCCAGGAGTACGTCGCCGGCCGCGAGCTCAACGTCGGCTTCGTCGGCACCACCGTGCTGCCGATCTCCGAGATCGACTTCTCGCGGATGCCGGACGGGAGCTGGCCGATCGTCACCTACGCCGCCAAGTGGGCGCCCGACCATCCCGAGTATGCCGGGACCGAGCCGGTCTGCCCGGCGCGGCTGCCCGCCGAGCTCGCCCGCCGCGTGACGCGCGTGGCGCGGCAGGCGTGGGAGCTCCTCGGCAGCGGCGAGGGATACGGCCGGGTGGACCTCCGGCTCAACGAGCAGGGCCAGCCGTACGTCATCGAGGTGAATCCCTGCCCCGACCTCTCGCGGGATGCGGGACTCGCCCGCATGGCGCGCGCGCACGGCTGGGCGTACGACGAGCTCATCATGCAGATCGTGGACGAGGCCCTCGGCCGCTCGCAGAAGACCGATGCCGCCGCGGCGCTCGTGGCGCTGCCGCCGCGCATCCGGACCGGCGAGGTGACGGCGTGACCCAGGCCGCGATGGCCGAGGCCGACGTGGCGCGAGACGCCGTCGTCGTCCGCGCCGCCGGCGCGGCGGACCGCCCGGCGGTCGAGCGGATCCTCCGTGATGCCGGCGTCTTCCATGATGACGAGGTGGCCGTCGGGCTCGAGGTCTTCGATGCCGCCGCGGGCGGCGACGCGTCGTACCGTTCGGTCGTGGCCGAGCGGGACGGCGCGGTCACCGGGTGGATCTGCTTCGGCCCGACCCCGTGCACCGCCGGGACATGGGACATGTACTGGCTCGCCGTGGCGCCCGCTGCGCACGGCGGCGGGATCGGCAGCCGGCTCGTCGCAGAGATGGAGCACCGGCTCGCGGGCACCGCCCGGATGGTGGTCGTGGAGACCGCCGGGCGTCCCGACTATGCACCCACCCGTTCCTTCTATGAGGCGCGCGGCTATCGCCGCACCGCCGTGATCCCGGATTTCTATGCCCCGGGCGACGATCAGGTCGTCTACGTGAAGTTCTTCAATCCGAGCACCGACTCTTACGAGGGCAGGTAGCGTCATGGAGACCTGGCAGGAAGTCCTGAGAAAGAACTCGATCCACTCGCTCGACGCGCTCGCCGAGCGGTTCGGCCCGGAGAACTTCCCGGAGCTCGACCGCCTCCGGCAGGCCGCCGAGAACTTCGAGTTCCGGATCTCGCCGGCGATGGCGGAGCTCATCAAGTCGCCGAACGATCCGATCTGGCGCCAGTACGTCCCCTCGGTGGAGGAGCTCGACGTCGTGGATGGCATGGTGGACTCGCTCAACGAGGACGCCGACAGCCCGGTGCCGAACATCACGCACCGCTATCCCGACCGGGCCCTCTTTCTCGTCTCGCCGGTGTGCGCCACGTACTGCCGGTTCTGCACGCGCAGGCGGAAGGTGGGCGATCCCGAGAAGATCCCGATGTCGCAGTTCGAGAGCGCCTTCCGGTACCTCGAGGAGCACACCGAGATCCGCGACGTCATCATGAGCGGCGGCGACCCGCTCCTGCTCAACGACCGCCGGCTCGACGCGATCCTCACCCGGCTCCGCGCCATCCCGCACCTCCAGATCATCCGGATCGGGAGCCGCGTGCCGTGCCACCTCCCCGAGCGGATCACGCCGGAGCTCTGCGACACCCTCCGGAAGTTCCATCCGCTCTGGATCAACACGCACTTCAACCATCCCGACGAGCTCACGCCCGCCGCGGTGAAGGGCCTCGGCATGCTCGCCGACGCCGGCATCCCGCTGGGCTGCCAGACGGTCCTCCTCAAGGGCGTGAACGACGATCCCGCCGTGATGAAGGAGCTCATGCAGCGGCTCCTCATGGCGCGCGTCCGCCCCTACTACATCTACATGGCGGACCAGGTGGCCGGCGGCGAGCACTTCCGCACCTCGGTGCAGACCGGGATCCGGATCATGGAGGCGCTCCGTGGCTGGACCAGCGGCCTCGCCAACCCGCACTTCGTCATCGACGCCCCGGGCGGCGGCGGGAAGATTCCGCTCCTCCCGGAGTACGTCGTGAGCATGTCGGACGAGGAGGTCATCCTGCGGAACTTCCGCGGCGAGCGGTACGTCTACCGGCAGCCGCAGGAAGAGGAGGCCGGCGTGCTCGCGCTCAAGAAGCCGAAGCGGAAGCGGACGGCCAAGCCGAAGCGGAAGACGGCGTAGGGGCGGACGAGGCGGACGAGGCGGACGAGGCGGACGAGGACGGAAGGTGGCGAGGTGAGCCTGCACCTCGCCACTTTCGTCTTCAGTCGCTTCCGGGGAGCCTCCACTCGGGGAGGAGGGCGAGCCACGAGTACGGGTCGATCTCGAGGCCGGTGAGGCGGCGGCTCACGGCAGCGCTGTTGAGCGGAGCGTAGAGGAAGATCGCGGGGGCGTCGGCGTTCAGGGCGGTGAAGGCCTGCGCGTACGCGCGGCGCGCAGAGTGCGTGTCGCTCGCGGCCGCCGCGGCGGCGAGAAGCGAATCCACCTGCGCGCTCCGGTACCGCCCATGATTGAGCGGCCCGCCGGACGACCATTGATCGGCGAGGCCGCGGGCGGACGGCTCGTCGAGATATGCGCCGATGTACACGTCGAACGCGCCCGCCGCGAGGCGCTCCTGGAAGACCGGAAAATCCACGGCGACGACTTCGCCCGCCACGCCGATCCGCCGCCACATCTCCTGCAGGGCAATCGCGGCCTGCCGCCGTCCCGGGCTCGTCGAAGGAACGAGGATCTCGAGCTCGAGCGCCCGGCCCGCCCGGCTCCGCATGCCGTCGCCGCCCGTCCGCCAGCCCGCCGAGTCGAGCAGCCGGCTGCTCGCGGCCGTATCGAACGGGAGCGCACCGTAGTCGCCGCGCCCGACCCACAGCAGGCCCGACATCGGTGCCGACGGAACCGTCACGTCGCGGCCGTACACGTTCCGCGCGATCGCCTCACGGTCCACCCCCATCACGAGGGCGCGCCGGACTGCGCGGTCGCGCAGCGCCGGGTGCCGGCGCGCGCCGGGCGCCGTCATGAACCCGGCAAACCCGTAGACGGCGGAGGGATACCGGACCACGCGGAATGCGGAATCGGCTTCGATGCGTGCCACCCGATCGGGCGCCCCGATCGCCTCGAGCAGGTCGGCCTCATGGGCGAGCAGCAGGTTGAGCGACGCATCGGGATCGGCGGCGAATCGCCAGACGATCCGCCGGACGTCGGGCAGGCCGCGATCGCCGGCCGTGTCCGCGGCGAGCTCGAGCGACTCGCCACGGCGCCACGCGACGAACCGGTACGGTCCGCTTCCGACGAGGCGCGCGGTCGAGGTGTCGGTGGCCCAGGCGCTGCGCGGCACGCTGTCCCAGATGTGCCTCGGCAGCACGCGGACATGGTAGGTGATGTCGTAGAGCGGCTCGGGTGTCGCCGCGAGCAGACGGACGAGCACCGTCGAATCATCCTCTGCAGTGGCCGTCATCCGCCCGGCAACGAGCGACTGCGCTCCGGCCGCCACCGCCGGATCGGCATACGCCGCGAACGAGAAGGCGACGTCGTCCGCCGTGACCGGAACGCCGTCGTGCCACCGCGCCCCGGAACGGAGATGGAAACGCCAGGTGAGCGAATCGACCCGCTCCCAGCGCGAGGCGAGCGCCGGCGCATACGCGGTCGGGTCCATCGGCGCGCCGCCGCGCTCGAGCGTGGCGAGGCGCTCGTACACGAGGTCGCCGATATCGCGCGCCACGGTCTCGTACGCGAGCGCCGGAAGGATCGTCGCCGGCTCACCCACCGCGGCGACCACCACGGCCGCAGGCCTCGAGCCCTCGCGATCGCGGGTGGCGCAGCCACCGAGGATGAGCGCCGCCGCCACGAGATGCGGCACCGTGCCGGATCGCCGACGGATCACCGCTGCCTGCGCCGCTCGTCCCTCGCTCATGGACAGTTCTCCATCACCTGAAGCACTTTCCCCGCACGAAGCCCGCTTGCATCGTTTCAATACAGCCTGTATCGTACCAATGCGCGTGCCCGTGGGCACCGGGTCGCCCGGAAACGCCTAACGCATTGCGCTACAACGATATCCAGAGATAGACCCAGCTGGCACCGGCGTTGCCTTACCCGGTTGCGGACAGTTCCCCGACACAACCCGCAACCGAGGTGATGCCAAATGTACCGCCCCATGCACCGTCCGATCGCCGCGCTCTCCGTCATGGCCGCCGCGGCCTGCTCCACCGGCCTCGAGACAAACCTCGACGGGGAGGTCACCCTCCAGCTGGCCGCCGTCAACTCGGCCGCGCCGGCGAGCGCGGCGCCGCAGCAGATCGAGCTCGGCAGCGACGTGATCGTCCTGCAGAAGGTGGAGCTCGTCCTCAAGGAGATCGAGCTCGATGGCGACGACGACGCCTGCGCCGGCGCCGACAGTGCGTCCACCGACGGTTGCGCCGAGTTCGAGACCGGTCCCATGATCGTCGAGCTCCCGCTCGATGGCTCGTCGGCGCACGGCATCACGGCGCAGGTCGCCGCCGGCACCTACGACGAGATCGAGTTCGAGATTCACCGCCCGGACGACGACACCGAGGCGGACCTCGCGTTCCTCGCGCAGCATCCCGAGTTCGAGGACATCAGCATCCGGGTGACCGGGACGTGGAACGGCGAGCCGTTCGTCTACGTGTCGCGGCGCGGGTACGAGCAGGAGATCGAGTTCGCGACCCCGTTCGTGATGGCCGAGGGCGCGGCCGACCTCACGCTGCAGGTGGACGTCGGGCGCTGGTTCGTGAACGTCGCCGGGACCGGCCTCGTCGACCCGCGGCTTGCGCTCGAGGGCCAGGCGTTCGACGCGCTCGTCGACGCGAACATCGAGGCGTCCTTCGACGCCTTCAGCACGGACGATTCGAGCGGGCATTCGAGCGATGACTCGAGCGGACATTCGACCGACGACTGAGTCCCGACCGGCGACCCGCCAGGAGCCCGTGTGAGCACGGGCTCCTGGTGGGTCGCCGTCGTGCCGCTGTCGGACAGCTTCCGGCAGTCGGTCGCGGAGCTCGCTGCCGCCGCGGGCGCCGGCCTCGTCGAATGGCGGCCCTCCGGCAGCTCGGTGATTCCGCCCGATGCGACGCTGATCCTCGTGCTCGCCGGCGGCGCGGAGGCGGACGCGCTCGACCTTCTCGCCGCGATCGGGAAGGATGTTCCCTGCTACGTCGTCGGCGCGGCGCCGGACCACCGGATCGCCGCCGGCGCGGTAGCGGGCGGGGCGCGCGACTACTTCGCGCTCCCCGACGACACGGATCTCCTGCGCCGCGCGCTCGAGGCGGCCGGACGGGCGGTCGCGGCCGACGGGGGGGCGCGGAGCTTCGCCGAGTCGGAGCGCCGCGCCAACGGCTTCGACGCGATCATCGGGAGGAGCCCGGCGCTGCAGGCAGCGATCGCCCAGGCGGCCAGGGTCGCGGCGCACAAGGACGTGACGGTGATGATCGGGGGCGAGACGGGAACGGGCAAGGAGCTGCTCGCTCGCGCCCTGCACTACGAGAGCCCGCGGGCCGCACAGCCGTTCGTCGAGATCAACTGTGCCGCGATCCCGGCCAACCTGCTCGAGAGCGAGCTGTTCGGGCACGAGAAGGGGGCGTTCACGGGGGCGGTCGCCGCGAAGCCCGGGCTCTTCGAGGTCGCCGACGGCGGCACGCTCTTCCTCGACGAGATCGCGACGCTGCCCCTCGAGCTCCAGCCGAAGCTGCTCCGCGCGCTCGAGGGACGCGAGTTCCGCCGTGTCGGGGGCCAGCGCACGCTCAAGGCGGACGTGCGGATCGTCGCCGCATCGCACGTGCGGCTGGCCGATGCGGTGGCTCGCGGCGAGTTCCGCGAGGACCTGTATTACCGGCTCAACATCGTCGCCCTGACGCTTCCCCCGCTGCGCGAGCGCAATGGGGACGTCGAGCTCCTCGCGGAGACGTTCGTGCAGCGCATCTCGACGGGGTATGGACTGCCGGTGCCGCCGCTCACGCCGGAGTTCCGCGCCATGCTCCGGGCGCGCCGCTGGCCGGGGAACGTCCGGGAGCTGCGCAACGCCATCGAGCGTGCCCTGGTGCTCTCGCCGGCCGGCACGCTCCGGGCGGACGAGCTCCCGGAGGAGCGGCCGGCCGACGACGGCGCCGCCGCCTCCGGCATCCCTTTTCCCGCCGACCTCGGCACCATCAGCCGTGCCGCCGCGCGAGCCATGCTCGGCGTGACGGGCGGCAACAAGAGTGAGGCGGCCCGCCGGCTCGGGATCTCCCGGCCCCGGCTCCAGCGGCTGCTCGACGGATTCAACGATGACTGACCTGCCACTTCGAAGGAGTGAACCCATGCAGATCCGCTTCGCCGGACGCTGGGCCGGACGCATCGGCGCCGCGATGGCCCTGCTCGTCGCCGGCGCCTGCGAGTCCACGGGGCCCGAGGAGGTTCCGGAGGACGAGCTCACCATCGTGACGCTTGCGGCGGCCTCGCCTCCGCTCGAGTCGACCGTCCTTCAGTTCTACGCCGTGCGCGGCGAGGACCGCGAGGGAGCCCTGTATTTCCAGGACGAATCCGGGGAGCGCGGCGAGCGATTCCTCGAGCTCCGCTTCCGCGACGAGTCGCTGCTGACGGGCCCGGGAGGGCTGCCGATCGCCCCGGGCGACTCGCTCCTGATCACGATCACCGTGGTGGACGAGTCGAAGATCCTCTTCGACTTCCAGCCGTCGGGCGTGGTCTTCAATCCGGCGGAGATGCCCGAGCTCCGGATCCGCTACGCCGAGGCCGAAGACGATTTCGACGACGACGGCGACGTGGACGACGACGACGCCGAGATCGAGGGCCGCCTCGCCATCTGGCGCCAGGAGGCCCTCGGCCTGCCCTTCTTCCGGCTCGGGTCGGTGCGCTTCGAGGACATCGACGAGATCGAGGCGGAGCTCCCGGGGTTCACCCGGTATGCCATCGCCTACTGAGCTCCTCCGCGAGGCCACCCTGGCCACGCGTCGCGGCGCCCTCGAGGAGGGACATCGCGATGCGCGGCGAGCGCTCGCGCATTTCCACGCGCGCGGCGACACCGACGGCCGCGCGCGCGCGGTGAACCTGCTCGGGGCCATCGCCTTCGAGCGCGGGGAGCTGGGCGGCGCCGAAGCGAACTTCGCCGAGACGCTGTCCCTCGCCATCCGGCTCGCGGACCCGACGCTCGCCGCCAGGGCATCGAACAACCTCGCGTCGATCGTTCACCTGCGCGGCCGGCCCGCCGAGGCGCTCGGCCTCTACCGCACGGCGCTCGCCTCGTACCAGCGCCTCGGCGATCGGCGTGGCATGGCGGAGACGTGGCACAACCTCGTGCTCACCTATCGCGATCTCGAGCGTCCGAGGGATGCCGGGCATGCATCCGCCGAGGCGTTGCGCCATGCGGAACAGGTCGGTGATCCGGCGCTCCTCGGGCTCGTCAGCACCGGCCGGGCCGAAGTCGCCCTCCTCGACGGCGATCTCGATGTGGCGGGCCAGGCGATCGCGCGCGCGTACACGCTCGCGTCGGAAGCGGGGGATACCGCAGGGCAGGCGGAGGCGGCGCAGCTGCAGGCGCGTCTCGCCCTGCTGCGGGGCGAATCCAGCGCCGCGCTCGCCGGCGCGCTTGCCGCCCGCGACTCGGCGCGCACGCTCGGCAGTGCGCTCCTCGCCGCCGAGTGTGCCGGCGTCGCGGCAGTCGCCGCCTGGCGTGAGGGGCAGCCGGAGCTGGCGGAGCGCCTTGCCGACGAGGCCCGCGCCACCTTCGCGCAGCTTCACGCCATCAATTACCAGAAGCGATTCGAGGAGGCGTGGACCCGGAGGCTCAGGGAGCGCTGATCCGGACGGGCACGAGGCTCGCCGTGATCGTGCCGTTGCCGAGCTGCCCGCGCGCGTTCGCGCCCCAGCACCAGATCTCACCGCCGAACGTGCGCCCGCAGGTGAAATCGGTGCCCGCGGTGATGCTGCGGAACTGCATCCCGCTGCCGGCGACGACCGGCACGAACTGCCCGTCTTCCATCGCGTCGTCCGTCGTCCCGTCCCCGAGGACGCCGGCGGCGTTGGCGCCCCAGCACCAGGCGGTGCCGCCGGGCGTGACGCCGCAGGCATGCTGCGCCCCGACGGCGATGTCGGAAAACGTGTAGTCCCCTGCGACCGCGACGGGCACCGTCGACTGCCACGCCACGTCGCGGGGAGGCATCGAGCTCTCGACGTATCCCCAGCACCACGCCTTGCCGAGCGCGGTGAGGCCGCAGGTGAGTGTTCCTTCGCCGGCCTCGAGTCCGGCGAGGTCGAGGTCGCCGGACACCCGCACGGGAACGAGCGACGCGGGCGGAATGATGCCGAACCCGCGCCCGTCTCCGAGGAACGCGTCGCCCCAGCACCAGCCTGCTCCTTCGGCATCGACGCCGCACGCGTGCATGTCGCCCGCGGTCACCGACACGAAGCGGCGCTCCGGATCCACGGCCACCGGCTCGGTGGCACACAGCTCCCCGAAGGACTGGCAGGACGCCCACGGACCGACCGGCTGCTCGGGTGGCACGACGCCGACTCTCTCGCCGGTTCCCCAGCAATAGGCGACACTGTCCGTCGCGATGCCGCAGCTTGCCCACGGGCCCGTCGAGAGCTCGCGGAACTCGATGCTGCCACGGACGGCCTGTGGCAGGCGCCGATCGCCGGTCGCTCCGTTGCCGAGGGTGCCGAACTCCCCCGAGCCCCAGCAGAACGATCCCGCCGTGCCCACGGCGCAGGTCGAGGTGCCGACCGCCGCGAGGGAGAATTCCGGGTTCCCGTCGAGCGGCGTCGGCACGAGGACGCGATCCTCCGCGAGCGCGAGCTGGCCGTGCGCATTGTCTCCCCAGCAGAAGAGCCGGCCCTCGAGGCTCAGCGCGCAGGCTGACCGCGCCCCCGCGAAGACCTCCGCGTGCTCGAGGGATGCCGGGTCGACGGCATCCGAACAGGCGAAGCAGGCAGCGAGGAGAAGGGCGAGCCCCATGGCGGAGCGGGCATGCCGGGCCGGGCGCGGGAAGTCGAGCTTCATGGAAGCCCCCTGTGCGTCGATCGGATTCGCCTGAAGACCCGCCAGTAGACGAGGAGATTCAGGAGGATGACGATCGCGCCGAGGATGATCTGCACATCCCGGGTGAGGGCGCGGGGATAGAGCACCGGCAGGATGTAGTGCTCGACGAAGCCGCCTTCATAGCCGGCCAGGCCCCCCTCCCGGCGCAGCCATTTCTCGAGCGGCGTGAGGGGGCAGACCCATCCCGCGAACGAGATGAGCGCCCCCCAGGCGGCGGCGGGGAGGTGGATCCAGACGGTGCGCGGCCAGCGGAGGGCGAGGAGCCCCCCGAAGAGCACGAACAGCACGAAGCAGAAGTGCAGGACGACGACGACTTCCGCGAGCACGCCCCAGATCATGCCGGCGTTCCCTGCACGTCCCGTTCCAGCCGACCCGCGTCAGGACGCGGCTGCCGCGTGCTCGCGCTCCTCCGCCGCCACCTTCTCCGCGACCTCGGGCGGCGCCTCGGCGTACCCGTGCGCGGCGTGCCGGTACGTTCCCCGCCCGTGCGTGATCGAGTGGAGCGTCGTCGAGTACTTGTAGAGCTCCGACTCGGGGACGATGGCCCGTACCTTCGTGAGGCGGCCGTCCTGCTCGGTGCCTAGGATCTGGCCGCGCCGGGCGCTCAGGTCTCCCATCACGTCGCCGAGCACGTCCTCCGGCGTCCACACCGTCACGTCGGCGAGCGGCTCGAGGAGCACCGGCCGGCACTTGGGAGCCACGTTCCGGAAGGCAAGGATGCCGGCCATCTTGAACGACATCTCGTTCGAGTCCACGTCGTGGTAGGAGCCGTCGTAGCACTCGCACGCGAAGTCCACCATCGGGTAGCCGGCGACGACGCCGCGCTCCGCCGCTTCCCGCACGCCGCGGTCCACCGCCGGGATGTACTTGTTCGGGATCACGCCGCCCACGATCCGGTCGACGAACTCGTAGCCGCCGCCGCGCGGGCGCGGGGCGAGGCGGATCCAGCAGTCGCCGTACTGGCCGCGGCCCCCGCTCTGCTTCTTGTGCTTCCCCTGGCCTTCCGCCTTCCCCTTGATCGTCTCGCGATAGGCGATGCGCGGCCGCACGAGCTCGGCGTGGACGCCGAACTTCCGGGCGAGCCGCCCGAGGATCGTGTCGAAGTGCCGCTCGCCCATCCCGTGGATGAGCGTCTGGCCCAGCTCCGAGTTGTACTCGAAGTGGAAGGTCGGGTCCTCCTCGTGGAGCTTGTGGAGGCCGGCGGCGAGCTTGTCCTCCTCGCCGCGCTGGTGCACGAGCACGGCGGAGGTGGCCACGGCTTCCGGATAGGGCGTGGGCGGGAGCCGGACGGGCGCATCCCTCCGGCAGAACGTGTCGTTGGTGTGCGTGTCACGGAGCTTCGCGACGGTCGCGATGTCTCCCGCCTCGATGCGCTCGACCTCGACGCGGTCCCGCCCCTGCTGGACCGAGAGGTGGTTCAGCTTCTCGGAGACCTCGTGCTCCGCGTTCCAGACTTCGTCTCCGGAGCGGATCGATCCGGTGTAGAGCCGGAAGAACGTCACGTCGCCCACATGCGGCTCGGACACGGTCTTGAAGACGTGGCCCAGGAGCGGCGCGCCGTAATGCGAGCCGTCCGCCGCGCGCCTCGCTTCGAGCGCCTCGAGCGGGTTCGGGAAGAGCTCCACCATCTCGGTGAGGAGCGTGCGCATCCCGTACGTGAGGTCGCCGCTCCCGCAGAAGAGCGGGACGATCTCCCCGGCCGCCATCGCCCGCTTCATGACGCGGGCGATCTCCTCGCGCTCGATCGTCTCGCCGCCGAGGTAGCGCTCGATGAGCGAGTCGTCGGTGGCGGCGACGGCCTCGGTGAGCTGGTCCGTGTACTGCGCGAAGCGCTCGCGGAGCTCGTCGGGGATCTCGACGAGGTCGTACTCGCCCGACTTCGTCCCCTTGCGGTAGTTGTGGCACTGGCCGGTGAAGAGGTTCACGATCCCGTGGAAATCGTGCCCGTCGCCCACCGGGATCTCGACCGGCACCACCTTCGGCGAGAGATGGTCCCGCACGTCGCGGAAGACCGCCTCGAAATCGGCGTTCTCCTTGTCCATCGCCGTCACGAAGAGGATGCGGGGGAGATGCAGGGAATCGCAGACCTCCCAGACCTTCTCCGTGCCGACCTCCACGCCGGCCGTCCCGCTCAGGACGACGACCGCGGCGTCCGCTGCGTGGAGCCCGCCGACCGCCTCGCCGAAATAGTCGAGGTAGCCCGGCGTGTCGATCATGTTGACCTTGGTATCCATCCATTCGGCATAGGCGAGGCCGAGCGAGATGGAATGCTTGCGGTCGATTTCGTCGGGGGAGTAATCGGTGAGAGCGGTGCCGTCCTTGATGGACCCGTGCCGGCGGCTCGAGCCCGAGACGAAGGCCAGCGCGTCGACGAGGGTCGTCTTCCCGCTGGCCCCGTGACCCACGAAGGCCACATTTCTGATGGCGTCGGAGCCATAGACCTTCATGGGCTCCACCTCCTGCCGAATGTAGGGATTTGGATAGTGGCCCCGGATTGGCCGACTGTCAAATCAGGCCGTCGATCCCCACTCGGTACAGGAGGCGGCTCAGAACGATTGCGAGAGGCCGAGGCGCACGCCACTGCGCGACGGGACGATGGTGATCCCGTCGGGTCGAGTCGCGGAGGCCCATCGTTCCCTGCTCCCTGAACCCGCGATCGCGCCCACCAGGAGCCCCGCTCCGGCGCCGATCGGGACCCATCCGGCACAGGGGCTCGCACCGTCATCGGCGCTCTCCACGCACGCGAGCGTCGCGAGGGCACCGATACCCACCCCTCCCAGGAATCCGAACATGAGACCCTGCCCCAGGCCGGATTGCCTGCCGCGGCTCATCTCGACCTTCGAACGGGGGCCGGCCGCGATCTGCAGGTCCGCGCCCGTCGAGTCACGGATGACGATGCGATCCGGCGTCCACGAGACGAACGAGCCGGTGAGATAGCGGCAGGGTATTCCGGGACTCGGCTCGCAGATGTTGACCCGGACACGGTCACCGGGCTGCGGCGTGCGCTGCTGAGCCGCAGCCCTGGAGAACGGCAGGGCAAGCATGACGGCAGGCAGCATCAAGGTGCGGGTCGTCAGGCACATGACATCGCGGCTCCTTCGAACCTGCGAGTTGACGAGGCTCGCGAGGCGACTACCGCTTCGCGATGAGCGCGATCAGGAGCCGCACCGGCGGAACGGCCAGGGTGATTTCGGGCCGGTCCTCGACGACCGCGGCCCCGACCGCGCCGAGCACCGCGCTGATCGCGAGCGACTCGAGGAC
>DASUXZ010000078.1:0-15731 GCA_036377655.1 Gemmatimonadales bacterium | reverse complement strand
GCAACGGGAAGTACTTCCGCCAGCGCGTGGTGCAGCTCGAGCACGAGCCGCCGGAGCTCGAGGCGGCCGACGGGGAGCGCGTCCGCATCGAGCAGGAGCTGAACGACGCCGTCGCCGAGGAGGCGCGGCTCGAGGCGAAGTCCACCGAGCGCGCCGCGCTCGAGGCGGCCCGGCCCGCCCTCGCGAAGCGCGTCGCGGACCTCGAGGCGCTGGCCGGGCGCGCGGCCGCAGCGTACGATGCCGCGCGGCACGAGGCGGTGCGCCGGGAGATGAGCGCGCTCGAGCCGGTGGCGCTCCGCGCCGAGCGGCTGCGGGACCAGGCGGCGAAGGCGGCCGGGCTCGAAGCCGCTGCCGACGCGCAGGCGAAGGCCGCGGCGGAAGCGGAGGCGCGCGTGAAGGCGCTTCGCGAGGAGCGTGCGCGCATCGGCGTGACGGACGAGGCCTACCAGGCGCTCCGGCGCGAGGAGCAGGAGGCCGACCGGAACCGCCGGGCGGCGGAAGTGGCGCTCGTCCGCGCGCGGAGCGAGCTCGGCGCGGCGGCGGAGCAGCTCGCCGGCGCGATCCGGCGGACGGAGGAGGCCGCCGAGCGGCGCCGGGAAGTCGAGGAGCTCACGCGCGAGTCGGCACTGCACCAGGAGCTCGATCGCGCGCTCGCCGACCTCCGGACCGACCTCAACCAGACGCTCCGGCCCGAGCTGTCGGAGATCGCATCCGCCTTCGTGCGCGACCTCACGAACGGGCGGTACACCGAGCTCGAGCTCGACGAGGACTACATGGCCACGCTCCTCGACGAGGGCGACCCGAAGGCCGTCATCTCGGGCGGAGAGGAGGACATCGCCAACCTCGCGCTCCGCCTCGCGATCAGCCAGATGATCGCCGAGCGCGCGGGGCAGCCGCTCTCGCTGCTCGTGCTCGACGAGATCTTCGGCTCGCTCGACGAGGAGCGCCGCACGGCCGTCGTCGAGCTCCTCCGGAGCCTCGCCGACCGCTTCCCGCAGGTCATCCTCATCACCCACGTGGACACGGTGCGCGAGGGCTTCGACCGCATCGTCCGGGTGGGCTTCGACGCCGCGCGCGGCGTCGCCGTGGTCCGCGACGAGCCGGTGGGAGGCCACGATCTTGCGGCCTGACCGCGGCGTGCACGGCCCCGAGCGCCCGACGCTCCGCGACGTGGAGGCGCTCAACCGCGTCTTCTCCGAGGCGTTCACCGACCGCTATTCGCGCGACGGCCTCACCGGCGTCCGCGTGCCGCACCTCAATCCGCTCGTCTGGCGCTACGCGATCGAGGACGCCGGCGACGGCGCGATGATCTGGCGCGACGCGGACGGCGGGATCGCCGGCTTCAACATGGTGCACCGCTCGGGCAGCGAGGGGTGGATGGGGCCGATCGCGGTGCGCCCCGATCTGCAGGGGAGCGGGCTCGGAACGGCGATGGTGCGGGCGGGAATCGAGTGGCTCGAGCGGGCGGGCGCCGGGACGATCGGTCTCGAGACGATGCCGCGCACCGTCGAGAACATCGGCTTCTACAGCCGGCTCGGCTTCGTGCCGGGACCGCTCACGGTCACGATGGTGCGCGACCTGGCGCAGGCGCCGGTGCGGGCCCTCGAGCGGCTCTCGGAGGCCGGCGCGCTCGAGGCGGCGCTCGCCGAGTGCCGGACCCTCACCGGGTCGCTCGTGCCCGGCGTCGATTTCACGCGCGAGCTCGCGCTCACGCACGAGCTCGCCCTCGGCGACACGGCGCTCGTCCGGCGGAACGGCGCGCTCGCGGGCTTCGTGCTCTGGCATGCCGCGCCGCTCGCGGCGGGGCGTCCGCGGGACGAGCTCCGCGTGCTCAAGATCGTCGCGACGGACCTCGCGGTGTTCGGCGAGCTGATCGACCTGGTGCAGGGCGTCGCGGAGACCGAGCGGGTGCGGCGCGTCGCGGTGCGCTGCCAGACGGCGCATGCCGATGCGTACCTGCAGCTCGTGGCCCAGGGCTTCCGCGTGCACTGGACCGATCTCCGCATGACGCTGCGGCACCGCCCGGAGCAGGCGACGCGCGGCGTCGTGATGTCGAACTGGGAGATCTAGGCCACGGGCTCAGCGGGTGAGCCCCCACCATCGGACCAGGAAGACCGTGCCCACCGCGAGCAGCAGGTGCACCGCCCCGACGCCCGTCGGGACGACGAACCCGAACACGATCCAAGCCGCGAGCGATACGAGCGCCACGAGCAGGGCAGGATGCATTCTCCCTCCGGAAAATCGGTTGACGGAACCGGTCCCGCTTCCTAGTTTATACCCTCCGGGCGACGCCGGGGAGCCACGTTACTGAGCCGATAAGTCCGATGGTGGGCCCAGATACTGCGGCCGATGCCATGCCCCCTGGGGGAAGGCAGACGTTGTGGCGAGGGTGCCAAGCTTTTTCATTGGGCTTCAGTAATCCTCTCCGGCGCCGTTCGACCTCATTTCGCACGTGTCGCGCGCGCGGGCCCTGAGTCCGCGCGCGCTTCATTTCCGGCTCCGCCCGCGCCATCTTCCAGACGTCATCACCCGGGACACCGCATGCCGCGATGCGCCGTGACGCGGCGCGTGCACTTCAACGCCGCGCACCGTCTCCACAATCCAGGCCGTTCCGACGAGTGGAACGCTGCCACCTTCGGCGTCTGCAACAACCCGAATTACCACGGCCACAACTACGAGCTCGACGTGACCGTGGCCGGCGAGATCGACCCCGACTCGGGCTACGTGATGGACCTGGGCCGCCTCGCCGAGCTGGTCGAGGATCGCCTCCTCTCGCGGCTGGACCACCGGAACCTCAACGTGGACGTCCCCTGGTTCCGGGAGCTCATCCCGACGGCCGAGAACATCGCCATGGTCTGCTGGCGCGAGCTCCGGCCCGCGCTCCCCGGGGGGCTCTCCCTCCACATCCGTCTCTGGGAAACCCCGAGGAACTATGTCGAATACGCGGAATGAGCGGACCATCGTGACCGCGGACAAGGCGATCCGGGACGTTCCGACGCCAGGGGAGGGGGAGTACCGGCTCGGCCGCGAGCTGCGAACCATCCTCGAGGAAATCGGCGAGGACCCGGAGCGCGAGGGGCTGCGCCGCACCCCCGAGCGGGTGGAGGCCGCCCTCCGCTGGCTCACGCGCGGGTACGGCCTCTCGCCGGCGGACGCCGTCGGCAACGCGGTGTTCGAGGAGTCGCACCAGAGCATGATCATGGTGCGCGACGTCGAGCTCTACTCGATGTGCGAGCACCACATGCTCCCCTTCTTCGGCCGGGCGCACGTCGCCTACATCCCGGACGGGAAGATCGTCGGGCTCTCGAAGCTGCCGCGCATCGTCGAGGTCTTCGCGCGGCGGCTGCAGGTGCAGGAGCGGCTCACCGACCAGATCGCCGACGCGGTGATGGAGATCCTGAACCCGCAGGGCGTCGGGGTGGTCATCGAGGCGTCGCACCTCTGCATGATGATGCGCGGCGTCGAGAAGCAGAATTCGCGCACCGTGACGAGCGCCCTCCGCGGCGTGTTCCGCGACGATCCGAAGACTCGGGACGAGTTCCTGCGGCTGGCGCACGGTGGAGCGACATATTGAGCTGCAAACCACGGAGGCGCGGAGGGACAGGCCTGGTGATGAATCGAATGGGATTGAGCCGAACCGCAGCGCACCTCGTCGCCGCGAGTGCCCTCGCGCTCGGCGCGCCCTCCTCGCTCCTCGCGCAGGCGCGCCAGGCGCCGCCGCGGCTTCCGGCGCTGCCCGATTCGAGCGGGTGGGGGGTGCACGTGCTGACGGCGCGCCAGGACCGGGACGGCGGCGTGTGGGTGGGAACCTATGGCGAGGGGATCTTCCATCTCGCCCCCGACTCCACCCGCTGGCGGCAGATCCGGAGCGACACCACCGGCACCTCGATCTCCTGGGACTTCGTGCACGCCTTCGCGTTCGGGCCGGGCGGCGAGATCTGGTACGGCACCGTCGGGAACGGGTGGGGGCTCTCGACCGACGGCGGGCGCACCTGGAAGAACTGGACGTTCGATCAGCTCGGTCCCGAGTGGCAGTACGTGACGCCGGACGGCATCGTCACGAGCGGCGACACGACGTACGTCGCCACGGCGGACGGGATCCAGGTCACGACCGACGCCGGCGCCACGTGGACCGCGATCATCGACAGCATCGGGCCCGCGGCGAAGGGGCCGGCGGACACCGCGCTCGTGCTCCTGCCGAGCGAGTACGTGCTCTCGATGTCGCGAGGCTCGCGGGGGCGCGTCATGGTGTCCACGCTCCACGGCGGCATCGCGCTCTACGCCGCGGGAGGGACGTGGCGGCGCGAGCCGGCCACGATACGCGCCGAGGAACCGGGCCTCGTCTTCCTCCGCCGGCGCTCGTACGTGATGAGCCGCTGCGGATTGCACCCGGCGCAGACGGCGTGGTCGTGCACGCCGCGCGCCGCCCGGACCGCGCCGCGCGCGAGCGCACCGGCTGACCCACGCACGACCTGGTTCCGGCGGCCGATCGACGAGCGCGACAACCCGCTCGTGGACCAGACCTACCGCTACGGCTCGACGATGGGCGGCAACTTCCAGCAGCACCAGGGCGTCGAGTTCAACAATCCCGACGGCACGCCGGTCCGCGCCATCGGTCCCGGCACCGTGGTCTACGCAGGGCCCGCCGAGCGCGGGGCGCTCACCGTCGCCATCCGGCACGACACGTCGGTCACGAACGCGGCCGGCCGTCACTTCATCCACTCGGTGTACTACCACAACAACGAGCTCGCGGTGCGCGTGGGGGACCGGGTCGAGGCCGGCACGCTCATCGCACGCGTCGGGCACACGGGGCGCGCCACGAACGATCACCTGCACCTCGAAGTCCACGCGTCGCCCACCGACTCGGTGGCGCTCATCGTGGATTCGCTGCAGCGGTTTCCGGCCTATACCACGAACCCCGAGCTCTGGATCGAGCCGGCGCGCGGCATGGGCACCGTCGCGGGCCAGGTCTGGGACTCGGCGGGGAAGCCGGTGCCCGGCGCGCGGATCTACGGGCTCAGGAAGACGGAGCCGCGCGAGACGCCGTACTCGTTCGCCGAGACGTATCGCGACCGCGCGCACCCGCATCCGCTCTACCAGGAGCACTTCGCCGTCGGGAGCGTGCCGCCGGGTGACTATGTGGCCGGCACGATGATCGACGGCCGCCGCGTGTGGCGCCGGCTCCGCGTCGAGGCAGGAAAGCTCACCTGGGTCGTGTTCCGCTAGCGCCGCCCCTTACCGCACTCCCGTGTTCATCGAACTGGCGGACCACCTCCGCTGTCCCGCCGATCACCCCGAGCAGTTCCTCGTGCTCCTTCCCGGACGGATGGTCGATCGCTCCGTCCGGGAGGGCGTGCTCGGCTGCCCGGTCTGCGGGCGCGAGTTCGCGCTCGAGGACGGCGTGCTCGACGTGGGCGGTGGTCCGGGGGACGTACGCGACTCGGCGCTCGACGCCGATGCCGCGGTGGCGCTCGCGGGGCTGTCGGGGCCGGGCGGCTACGTCGCGGTCGCCGGGGGGCTCGGCGCGAGGCACGAGGAGCTCGCTGCGGCGCTCCCCGGGATCCGCATCGCGGCGGTCAATCCGCCCCCATCGGTCGAGGACGGCGGCGAGTTCAGCGTGCTCCGCGGCGGAATGCTGCCGCTCCGCTCGAGCTCGATGCGCGGCGTCTTCCTCGGCCCCGGGTTCGGCGGCGACCCGCACTGGATCGCCGAGGCGCTCCGCGTGACGCTGTCGGGATTGCGCATCGTCGGGGAGGGAGACGCGCCCGATACCCCCGACATCGAGGTGCTGGCCTCGGCCGGTGGGTGCTGGGTCGGCGCGAAGATGAGGAACCGGCTGTGAGGCGATCCCTCGCACGCCCGCTTGCGCTCGTGCTCACCCTGGTCGCAGCGTCCGCCTGTCTCGGCGACCTGCGCGACGCCCTGGCCGACGCCACGCCGCGGGAACGGTACGAGGCAGCCCTCGAGGCGGCGGAGCTCGACAGCTCGGCGATGGTGCGCCGGTGGCGGCACGCCGCCGAGCGTGCACGGGATTCGGCGCTCGACATCCGGGCGCCCTTCATCGAGGAAGGCTATCTCGCTCCCGAGCGCGGCGAGGCGCGCGGCTACCGGATCCCCGTGCGGCGAGGGCAGGAGCTCGCGGTGCGGTTCTCGCTGCGCGGGGCCGGCGCGGCGATGGTGTTCCTCGATCTCTACGAGGTCCCCGAGGCGGGCGCCGAAGCCCTCGAGCACCTCGCGAGCGCGGACAGCGGCGCCGGCGAGCTCGCGCACGAGATCCGGCGCGACGGCAGCGTGGTCCTCGTGGTCCAGCCCGAGCTCCTGAGCGGCGGCCGCTACGAGATCTCGGTGTCGCTCGCGCCGACGCTCGGCTTTCCGGTGAGCGGATACGATCCCGGCGCGATCCGGAGCCGTTTCGGCGCCGACCGCGATGCCGGGCGCCGCCGACACGAAGGGGTGGACATCTTCGCCCCGCGCGGGACGCCGGTCGTCGCGGCAGCCGGCGGGCTCGCGACCTGGGTCGGGGACAACGAGCTCGGCGGCAACGTCGTGATGGTGAGGGACCGCGAGCGCGGGGAAGGCCACTACTACGCCCACCTCGACACCCAGCTCGTGGCCGAGGGGAGCATCGTGTCGGCCGGGGATACGCTCGGGCTCGTAGGCAACACGGGCAACGCGCGAACGACGCCGCCGCACCTGCATTTCGGGATCTACCTCAGGGGTCGCGGCGCCGTGGATCCGCATCCCTACCTCGTGCCGCCGGACACGAGCGCCGCGGCACCGACAGCGGACCTCGCCCTGGTCGGCGCGTGGATCCGGACCAGGTCCGCCTCGGGCGAGCTCGCCCCCGCGCCGGGGATTCCGGGCGATACGCTCCCGCCCTCGACGGTGCTCCGCGCCACCGGCGCGACGGGCGCATGGTTCCGGGTCGAGCTGCCTGACGGGCGAGGCGGCTATGTGCGCGCCCAGCGCGTCGTCCGCGCGGAGCCGCTCGGCGCGGCGCCCGGGGGCCTCGAGGTGCTCGAGCGGCCCGATTCCCTTGCCGTCGCCATCGCCACCACGAGCGAAAGCGCCCGAGCGGAGGTGCTCGGGCGCTTCCAGTCATTCGACATGATCCGGCTGCCGGACGGCATGACCGGCTGGGTCGCGCGCTAGGTCCGCGCCGGCTCCTCCGGCTCCGCGTACATCGCCTCGATCTCCCTGGCGTAGTTCTTCTCGACCGCGCGCCGCCGCACGCTGAGCTTCGGCGTGAGCTCGCCCGATTCGATCGTGAAGTCGCGCGGGAGGACCAGGATCTTCTTCGGCAGCTCGAAGTGGGCGAGGTCCCGCAGGACCTTCCGGACCTCGCGCTCGACCTTCTCGCGCGCCTCGGGCATCGCGACGAGCGATGCCGCGTCGTGGAAGACGAGGTTCCGGTGCTCCGCCCAGGCGGTGAGCTTCTCGAAGTTGGGCACGATGAGGATCGCCGGGAAGCGGCGCTTGTCGCCGATCATCACCGCGTTCGCGACGTACTTGCTCGTCTTCGCGAGGTTCTCGATCGGCTGCGGGGCGATGTTCTTGCCGCCGGCGGTGACGATGATGTCCTTCTTCCGGTCGGTGATGCGGAGGAAGCCGTCGTCGTCGAGCTCGCCGATGTCGCCGGTGTGGAGCCAGCCGTCCGCGTCGATGATCTCCGCCGTGGCCTCGGGCTTCCGGTAGTAGCCCTTCATCACGTGCGGGCCGCGCGTCAGGATCTCGCCGTCCGGCGCGATCGTCACCTCGACCCCCGGCAGCACCGGCCCCACCGTGCCGAGGCGCGTGCGCCCCGGCTTGTTCACGGCGATCACCGGCGACGTCTCGGTGAGCCCGTACCCCTCGAGGATCGGGAGCCCGGCCGCGTGGAAGAACTTCGCGATGTCGGGATTGAGCGGCGCGCCGCCCGAGATGAACACCCGGAGCCGCCCGCCCACCCGGGCATGCAGCTTCGAGAAGACGAGCCGCTTCGCGACGGCGTACCGCGCACCGAGCGCCGGCGGCACGCTCCGGCCGCTCAGCGTGTATTCGACCACCCGCTCGCCGACCCGCTTGGCCCAGAAGAAGAGGCGCTTCTTCACGGCCGACCCGCTGAGCGCGTTCTCGAGCACCCGCGAATAGATCTTCTCGAAGAGGCGCGGCACGGAGAAGACGATCGTGGGCCGCCGCTCGAGCATCTCCGCCGGCACGGCTTCGATGCTCGAGGCGTAGTTGATCACCGTCCCCGACGCCATCATGCAGTAGTGCCCCGCCATCCGCTCGAAGACGTGCGAGAGCGGGAGGAAGGAGAGGCACTCGTCGCGCGGAAGGAGCGGGAGGACCTCGAGCCCCGCCACGACGTTGCTCGTGAGGTTGCCGTGCGTGAGCATGACGCCCTTCGGGTCCCCGGTGGTGCCCGAGGTGTAGATGAGCGTCGCGAGGTCGTCCGGCGCCGCCTCGAGCGCCGCGGCGCGCCAGGCGGCGCCGCGTGAGGCCAGGGCGCGGCCGCGCTCGAGGAGGCGGTCCAGGTGGAGCTCGTCGCTCCCGGCGATCCCCTCGTCGAAGGTGACGACGTGCCGGAGCGCGGGAAGCCGGCCGCGGATCTCCCGCACCTTCGCGAGCTGCTCGGCGGTGGACACGAAGAGCGCCACGGCGCCTGCATCACGGAGCACGTATTCGACCTGGTGCGCCGGGAGCGTCGGATAGACCGGCACGTCGGCGCAGCGCGCCGTGAGGCAGGCGTAATCCGCGATGGCCCACTCGGGGCGGTTCTCGGAAAGGAGGCCGACGTTCTCGCCCGGCCTGACCCCGAGGTCGGCGAGGCCGAGACTCAGCGCCTGGACCCGCTCGAGGAGCTCGTCGTACGAGATCTCGAGCCAGCGGCCGCCGCGCTTGACCCGGAGCGCGACCGGCTGGTGCCGGAACCGCTCGATCGAGCCGAAGAAGAGGTCGGTGAGGGTGCGATACGTCACTGGAAGACGACGACGAAGCGCTGCCCCGATCCGGGGACGAGCGCCCCGCTCCTCCGATGGACCCGCACCGACACCTCGACCGTGTCCGGCGCCGTGAGCCCCGTGATCCGGCTCAGGGTGACCGGGGCCGACGGGAGCCCGTCGGCGCCCGAGGCGACGGTGTCGGCGAGCGCCCCGGTGCCGGTGATCTCCACGGTGCGCGCGGCCACGTCGGCGAACACCGGCCGCACGATCTCGTAGATGACCGCGCGTCCCGCGAGCGCGGTGGACACCCCCTCGACGAGCGTCGCCACGCGCGGCGCGAGCGCGGGAGACGTGGCGGCGAGCGGATCGACGACGAGCGTGTCGGCGGGCACCTCGATCGTGTCGGCGCGCGCGACCACCGTGAGCGCCATGAGGTCCGACGTGAGCGTGCCGAAGGTGGCCTGCACGCGGCCGCTCGTGCCGGGCGTGATCCCGGCGACGCGTCCCGTGGCGCTCTCGACGTAGATGTTGGCGGGATCGGGGGTGCGCCACGTGATGGCGGCGGCGACGGGATCGCCGTTCCGGTCGAGCGCGCGGGCCACGAGCGTGATCGTGTCGCCGACTTCCACCTGGGCGGGCACGGCCGGCTGCACCTCGAGCGCGATGACGCCGTCGCCGGCATCGGTGATGTCGGCGCAGGCGGTCGCTATGAGGAAGAGGAAGGGAAGGGCGCGGCCCCTCACGTCGTCTCCGGCGCAGGCGCCGCCGCGATATCCCGGAGCGCCGTCTCCGCGTGGCGGATCCACCGCTCCGCGTCGGGCCCCTTCGGCGGCCGCGCGAGGAAGGCGCGGAGGTGCTCGGCCGCCTGCTGCCCCTCGTTCCGCTTGATGAGGAGGAACGCGAGGCCGTAGTGCGCGCCGCCGAGCGTGTCGTCGATCTCGAGCGCGCGGCGGTAGTGCCGGATCGCGTCCTCGGGGCGGTCGGTCTTCGTGAACGCGATCGCCATGTTCATGAGGATCCGCGCGTCGGTCGGATTGTCCCGGTAGGCGAGCCGGTACGACGTGAGCGCCGCCTCGTACTCGCCCTGCCGCTCGAGGGCGAGGCCCTCGTTCAGGTAGTCGAGCCGCTGGGGCTTCGGCGTGTCGGCCGGTTCCTTGCCGGTAAGGCGTCGCCAGATGCTCATCGAAACGCGTCCATGGCCGCGCGGAAGGTCAAGTGCTGACGCAACATAGGCTGATTCGAGCAAGATAGTCCGCGCCTCCGGGGGCCGCAACGCGGATTGCCGCCCCCGACGCGGGCGGGTAGCTTCCGGCCATGCGCAAGACCGTCACGGTGCCGCACGGCGTCATGGAAGTGGACTGGGTGCTCTTCGGCGAGCTCTGCCGCGCGCTCGCGCTGCGCGTGGCCCGCGAGTACCAGCCGGAGGTGGTCCTCGGCGTCGCCAAGGCGGGCGTCATTCCCGGCGTGGTCGTCGCCTCGATCCTCCAGTGCGAGTTCGCGTCGATGGTCGTGACGCGCCCGGCCGCCGACGCCGACCCGGTGCTCGTCGCCGGCCCGCCCGCCACGATCCGGGGACGCCGCGTCCTCATCGTGGACGAAACGTGCGACACCGGCAGCACCATGCGCCTCGCCCTGAGCGAGGTGAACGCGCTCAAGCCCGCCGAGGTGCGGACGGCCGTGTCGTTCAAGACGGGGAAGTACGCGCCGGACTACCACGCCTTCGAGACCGAGAGCTTCATCATCCTTCCGTGGGACCGCGAGATCATCGAGGACGGCGAGCTCGTCACCCGACCCGACTACGCCGCCCGCCTCGAGGCGATCCGCCCGGCCTGACAACCTTCGGCCGGCCCGGTCCATCTAACGCTCCGGCACCCACCCCTGGAGCAGGCATGTCCCTCCCGTTCTCGCAGCTTCTCCTCGCCGCCGCGCTCGGTGCGGCCGCCGCCGCGCCGGCCGCCGCGCAGGTCACCCGGCACAACCTGGGCGGCGATTCCGTCGCCATCTACAACCTCGCGGGCACGGTGCGGCTCGATCCCGGCTCCGGGAGCGCGGTCGTCGCCGAGGTGACGCCGCGCGGCGACGATGGCGCACGGCTCCGCGTCGAGACCGGCATGGTTCGCGGGCGGGACGCCCTCCGCGTCGTCTATCCGGGCCTCGACATCGTCTACCCCGGGCTCGGCCGGGGGCACCGCACCCAGTTCACGATCTACGAGGACGGGACCTTCTTCGGCGATCACGGCCGGCGGGAGCGCGGCCGCGAAGTGCGCGTGACGAGCGACGGCGACGGCCTCGAGGCGCACGCCGACCTGCGCATCCTCGTGCCGCCGGGCAAGTCGGTCGCCGTCTTCGTGGGCGTCGGCTCGGTCCATGCCACCAACGTGAATGGAAACCTCCTCATCGACGTCGCCGCGGCGGACGTCACGACGTCGGGCACGCGCGGCGCGCTCTACCTCGACCTCGGCTCCGGCGAGGTGGCGGTGCGCGATGCGGAGGGCGAGGTGACGGTGGACGCGGGCTCGGGCGACATCTCGCTCACGAACATCCGGGGGCGGGAGATCCTCCTCGACACCGGCTCGGGGACGATCACGGGCAGCGGCATCCGGGCAACCACGCTCCGTCTCGACACCGGCTCGGGCGACGTGCGCCTCGACGGCGTCACGGCGCCGACGATCGACCTCGACACCGGCAGCGGCTCGGTCACGCTCGGCCTCGATGCGGACATCGAGCGCCTGAGCCTCGACAGCGGATCGGGCGACGTCACCATCCACGCCCCCGCCTCGCTCGGCGCGCGCATCGAGGCGGAGACGGCCTCGGGCAACGTCGGCGGCTCGCTCATCTCGAGTCTCACCCGCCGCAGCAGCGACGACGATGAGGACGACGACCGCCACGTCTCCGGTGTCATCGGCGACGGCGACGGGATGATCACGATCGACAGCGGGTCGGGGGATGTGAGGTTGGAGAGGCGGTAGCGGAAGGATTGAAAGAGGGAAGGATGGAAAGGGCGCTCCCTTCCATCCTTCCCTCTTTCCATCCTTCCATCGTCCGTTTCGATCGACCACCTACCCCTCGAGCCCCAGCGCCTCCCCATACCCCATCCCCTGCGCCATCCGCTCGTAGAGCGTCGCCATCGTCTCGGGGCTGCCGGCGAGGAAGCGGCAGCGGGCGTCGCCGCGGGAGCGGCACTCGACTTCCATGACCGCCATCGTCCCGCCCGACATCCGGCCGAGGAAGTCCGCGAGGAGCCCGCACGAAAGGTGGCAGGAGGGATAGACGGCGCCGCCCTGGTCCGCCGCTTCCGCCCATTCGGCGGAATCGAGCGCCACGACGGAGCCGCCGAGCGGCCGCACCGTGAGCGCGCCCCAGCCGGTCTCGCTGAAGAAGGCGGAGAGGACCTCGCCCAGTCGGTTGGCGTCGAGCGAGCCCGGATCGGAGACGCCGTACTTCTCGTCGAGCCACGCGGCGTAGGCGCCGAACAGCTCCTCGCCGCCGGCAAACCCCGCTTCCTGGAGGTAGGCGGCGGCCTGGACGCCGGTGTCGCGCTCGAGGCTCGCGCGGAGCTGGAGCAGCGCGCGGCGGCCGAGTCCGACGCAGCTGTTGGCAGGAAGCAGGGCAGAGGTCATGGCATCGTCTCGCTGGAGATGAGCGAAGCTAGGCCGTGTCGCCGACGCGGCGCAAGAGCTCGGCCTCGTCGATCACCTCGACGCCGAGCGACTTCGCCTTGTCGAGCTTGCTGCCCGCTTCGTCGCCGGCGACGACGGCGTCGGTCTTCTTGCTGACGCTCCCCGCCACCCTGCCGCCGGCCCGCTCGATGAGCTCGGTGGCCCGGCTCCGCGAAAGCGTCGGCAGCGTGCCGGTGAGGACGTACGCCTTGCCGGAAAGCGGCCCTTCGGCGGACGCGGCGGAGGGCTCGGTGAACGTGAGGCCGGCGGCGCGAAGCCGCTCGACGAGCTCCCGGTTCCGCGGCTCGTCGAAGAAGCTCGTCACCGCCTCCGCGATCGTGGGCCCGATGCCCGACACCGCACCTACCGTCTCCGCCGACGCCGCCATGAGCGCGTCGAGATTCCCGAACCGGCGCGCCAGCAGCTGGGCCACGGTCTTCCCCACGTGCCGGATCCCGATTCCGAAGAGCAGCAGCGAGAGCGGCTGCGCCTTCGATGCCTCGATGGCCTTCACGAGCTGGTCCGCCGACTGCTCGGCGAAGCGGTCGAGCTGGACGAGCTGCTCCACCGTGAGCCGGTAGAGATCGGAGACGTCGCGGATGAGCCCTTCGGTGAGGAGCTGGCGCACGCGCTCGTAGCCGAGGCCGCGGATGTCCATGGCGTCGCGGCCGGCGAAGTGGACGATCCCCTCGAGCACGCGTCCGGGGCACGCGGCGTTCGGGCAGTAGCGCATCGCCTCGTCGGCGGGCCGCTCGACGGGCGTGCCGCAGCGCGGGCATGCGTCCGGCATCGTGAACAGGCGCTCGCTCCCGTCCCGCCGCGCGGGAAGGGGGGCCACGATCTGCGGGATGACTTCGCCGGCGCGGATGACCTCGACCCAGTCGCCCTCGCGGATGTCCTTCTGCGCGATGAGCTCCTCGTTGTGGAGCGTCGCCGCGGAAACGGTCACGCCGCTCACCTCGACCGGCTCGAGCTCGGCGTAGGGATTGAGCGCGCCGGTGCGGCCGACGTTGATCCGGATCGCCCGGAGCCGCGTCACCGCGACCTCCGGCGCGAACTTCCGGGCGATGGCCCACCGCGGATCCCGCCCGCCCACGACGCCAAGCTCGGCGTGAAGCGCGAGGCGGTCCACCTTGATCACCACGCCGTCGGCCTGGAAGGGAAGCACGCCGAGCAGCGCCTCGAAGGAGGGAACCGCGTCCTGCACGGCCGCGAGCGAGTCGAAGCGCTGGCGATGCGGCTCCACCTGGAAGCCCCACGCCTCGAGGAGGTCGAGCTCGTCCCAGTGGGTGCGCGCCTTGAGCGCGCCCTCGATCGGCTCGACCGCAAAGGCGAACATCCGGAGGCGCCGCTTCCGCGTGATCTCCGGATCGAGCTGGCGGAGTGCGCCTGCGGCGGCATTCCTGGGATTGGCGAAGAGCGGCTCGCCGTCGAGCTCGCGCTGGGCGTTGATGCGGCGGAATCCCTCGTACGGGAGGTAGACCTCGCCGCGGATCTCCATGAGCGAGGGCCAGCCCTTTCCCTCGAGCCGGAGCGGGACGTCGCCGATCGTGCGGAGGTTGGCGGTGACGTTCTCGCCGATCACGCCGTTCCCGCGCGTGGCGCCGACGGCGAGCTTCCCGTCGCGATAGGTGAGGTTGACGGCCGCGCCGTCGATCTTGATCTCGGCGGTGTAGCCCGACGTCCGCACCTCCGCCGTATTGCGCGCGTTCCGCTCCTCCCATGCGGCGAGCTCCTCCGCGTCGAAGGCGTTGGCGAGCGAGAGCATGGGGCGGAGGTGGGGATGCTTGGCGAGCGACGACGAGGGCTCGGCGCCGACGCGCTGCGTGGGGCTGTCCTCGGTGCGGAGCTCGGGGTGTTCGCGCTCGAGGGCCTGGAGCTCGCGGAAGAGGCGGTCGTATTCCGCGTCCGAGATGGTCGGCGCGTCGGCTACGTAGTAGGCGCGGTTCGCGTCGTCGATGAGGCGGCGGAGCTCGTCCGCGCGGGCAGCGGGCGAGCTGCCCTTCGTCATGATACGGCCTGCGTCACGGTCCGCCCTGCGTCACTGCCCGGTGGCCTCCTGCGAGATGACCGCCATCGTGACTCCCACGAGCCGCTCGATCTCCTCGGCGCTCGCCTTGGCGAGGGCGTCCTCGCCCCACGGCGTCTCGCGCGCCTCGAACTGGTCGAGCAGGCGCCGCATGTACCCGATGAGGGCGGTGCGCTCCCGCTCGCGGCTCCGCTGCGGCGCCGCTTCGCCGCGGCGCTCCTGCAGGCGCTCGAAGCGGTGCGCGTTCCGGAGCGCTCGCGCGGTGAGGCTCGCGACGACCTGGCAGAAGCGCACGTCCGCCTCGGAGAACGGGGCGCCGTCCCGATAGGCGCGGAGGAAGATCGCGCCGATCGGCGCGCCCCGCCACGCGATCGGGACCACGGTGATGGACTTGACGCGGCGGCTGAGCAGCGTGCCGCGCGCGTGCCGGAGCGTGAGGTCGGTGGACACGTCGTCGATGTGGACCGTCTGGCCGGTCTGGAGCGCCTGGCGGAGCTCGGGATAGCGCTCGAGGTCCACGACGTAATTCCGGATGCTCGGATCCTCGTAGCTCGCCACGAGGCGCACCGTCCGGCCCCCCCGCTCCGCGAGGAAGATGGACGAGCGGTCGAGCCCGAACGCCTCGCCGAGCCGGCGCGCGACCGACTGCACGATGTCCACGAACTGGAGCGAGCCCGCGATCTCCTGCAGGATCTCGATGATGGCGAGCAGGTGCCGGCGCTCCTGCTCGAGCGCGTTCACGCGCGCCGTGAGCCGCTCGACGTCCTCGTTCGCCACCGTCCCGTGGGTCGTCATTGCCATGCCAGGGCCCCTACTGGGTGAAGCCCGAAGATAAGAAGGAACCCGGCCCGCGGAAACGGTGGCGCCCGAGCCACATGTGCACCTGTTTGCGTGTCAAGAAATGGGGCATGTATCGAAGCGCGACGCCGGCGATTGAACCCCGGGCGCCTGCGCGGTACGTTCCATTCATTCCCTGACCTGCAGAGGCTCCATGGCACACGCGGACGACGAGCGCGGAGGTGGGATGGTCGCCGGGATCATTCTCGGCGCGCTGATCGGGGCGGGCATCGCGCTCCTCTTCTCGCCCCGCTCCGGCGAGGAGACCCGGCGGCGGATCGC
>DASUXZ010000077.1:0-22864 GCA_036377655.1 Gemmatimonadales bacterium | reverse complement strand
GTGACCTCCTCGGACGGAGGCACCTCGATCGTGATCGAGGATCGCGGGCTCGCGCCGATGCCTGTGTACGTGACCGTCACCTACGACGGCGGGCAGGTCGAGAAACTCCGCGTGCCGGTCGAGACGTGGCTCGCCGGCGCGCGCACGGCGATGCTCGAGGCGCCGCCCGGACGGGTGATACGCATCGAGATCGACGCGTCGCGGATCTATCCCGATGCCGACCGCTCCAATAACACCTGGACGCCGGCGGTGCCTCGGACCGGATGACGCCGGCCGGAAAGCCGAATGGCTCCGCGCGACGTCGCGGAGCCATTCGCGCTGCCTTCCTCGCCGTCCTAGAACCCCGCGTAGATGTTCGTGCCGAGCCGGAGCCCGAACTGGCCGTCCGAGCCGTCGCCCGAATAGCCCCGGTACTCGCCCTCGAGGAACACCGAGCTCGTCGGCGTGCACGAGAGCTTGAGGCCGGCCCGCCCGCCGAACGTGCCCTGCCCGTCGAAGTCGGTGAAGGACTGGTATCCGCCGAAGGCCCCGATATATGGAAGGAGCCGGCTGTCCATGGGGAAGTGATACGCCGCGAACGCCTCGATGTTCGTCTGCGTGAAGGTGTCGAACCCGGTGTCGTCGCGCGACCAGGAGAAGTCGGCGCCGACCTGGAACTGGTCGGTGATGAACGGCGCTGCACGGGCCGAGAGATCGAGGAAATCGCCCGGATCGAACTGGTACTGCGCGCTGAAGTTGACTTCCCAGAGCCCGCGGCGCGGCGTGAAGTGGCCGTCGAGACCGGGATGCTTGCCCGGCACCAGGTGACTCTCGGCGCTCCAGATGTGCCCCCCTCCGAATGCCCCCTTGTAGAAGACGCCGGTGTAGAGAGCGGCCGCCGGGAATACGGCGTAGCGGTTGAATGCGCCGAGGTTGTAGATCCCGTCGCCGTCGCCATCGCCCGCCTGGAAGCCGAGTGCCGCGAGGACGCCCACCGTCGCCCTGTTGCCGATCGGCACGTGATACGCCGGGCCGACGAGCACCTCGATCGCCGTGAAGTCGTCGAACCCAAGGTCGATGTGCGCGGCGGTCGCGGACCCCGTGATCGCGAGCTGGTCGTCGACGAAGTAGCTGGCCCGCGCATTCGCGGCGATGCTGGTCGGGTCGAACACCGCGACGCCGGTGAAGACCGTCTCGAGCAGGCCCTTCACTGGCGTGCGGGAGAGGTTGTCCAGCTCCTCGCGCGAGACCGTCGTGACCGGATGCGGCGTGTCGAGATCCTGCGCCGCGAGCGGCAACGGCAGAGCCGCTGCGAGCACGACGGCGGCCGTGCGCAACGCGTGACCCATGGGACGATCCTCCGATGAGAGTCGACCTTCGGGAGCGGCGGCGCCCCGGCGCCGCATGTGACGGGGATGCACCACGGTAACGGTCGACGGGTGTTCCCGGCAATAGCCCGGAGAGGGCCGGTCGGTCGTCGCCGTCCGCCCTCCGGTTGACTTGGCGGCCGAACTTGTATATCTATCTATCCGGCTTAACGGATATACAATGACGGCTGTAATCGATCGCCTGACGACGTTGTCGGACCCCACCCGGTGCCGGCTCCTCTTCATCATGGAGCGCCACGAGCTCACGGTGGGCGAGCTGTGCGGCGTCCTGCAGCTCCCCCAGAGCACGGTGAGCCGGCACCTCCGGATCCTGGCGGACGAGGGGTGGGTCACGAGCCGCGCCGAGGGCACAAGCCGCCAGTACCGGATGGTGCCGCTCGAGCCGGTTGCCCGCCGCCTCTGGGATGTCGTCCGGGAAGAGATGGAAAGCGGTCCCCAGGCGGCTCACGACCTGGCGCGGCTCCGCGAGATCCTCGCCGAGCGGCGGTCGCAGAGCCGCGAGTTCTTCGCCGCATCGGCGCAGGAGTGGGACCGGGTCCGGACCGAGCTCTTCGGTGCCCGGGCGGAGCTCGGCGCGCTCCCTGCGCTCCTCGATCCGGCCTGGACGATCGGCGATCTCGGTTGCGGCACGGGACAGCTCACCGCCGCGCTCGCCCCGTTCGTCGGCCAGGTGGTGGCCGTCGACGAGAGCTCCGCGATGCTCGAGGCGGCGCGCCGCCGGCTCGACGGCGCCGCCAACGTGGAGTTTCGCGCGGGGGCGCTCGAATCGCTTCCGCTCCGCGCGGCTTCGCTCGATGCGGCGGTGCTCTCGCTCGTGCTGCATCATGCGGTCGAGCCCGGCGACGTCCTTCGCGAAGCGGCGCGGGTGCTCCGGCCCGGGGGCCGGATCCTCGTCGTGGACATGGTCCCGCACGAGCGGGACGAGTATCGTGCCCAGATGGGCCACGTCTGGCTCGGCTTCGGCGCCGAGCCGCTCGGGCAGCTGCTCGCCGGCGCCGGATTCGACGGCGTTCGCTACGTTCCGCTCCCGCCCGACCCAGCGGCGCGGGGCCCCAACCTCTTCGCCGCCACCGGGTACCGGTCGCGCGGCGGCACGCCTGATTCACCCACACGGACCCGGAAGGACGAGGAGACGACATGACGGCGGTACTGACTGAAGCAGAGGTGCGCTCCGGCACGCGGCCGGCATTCAAGGTCCGCGACCTGGGCCTCGCCGAGTTCGGGCGGAACGAGATCCGGCTCGCCGAGTACGAGATGCCCGGCCTGATGGCGCTCCGCGCGGAGTACGGCGCCTCGAAGCCGCTCGCCGGCGCGAGGATCATGGGCTCCCTCCACATGACGGTGCAGACCGCCGTCCTCATCGAAACGCTCGTGCACCTCGGCGCCGACGTGCGCTGGGTGTCCTGCAACATCTTCTCGACCCAGGACCATGCAGCGGCCGCGGTGGCCGTGGGCCCGAAGGGCACCGTCGAGAAGCCGGCCGGCGTCGCCGTCTTCGCCTGGAAGGGCGAGACGCTCGAGGAATACTGGTGGTGCACCGAGCAGGCGCTCGCCTGGCCCGACGGCAGCGGACCCAACCTCCTGCTCGACGACGGCGGCGACGCCACGCTCCTCGTCCACAAGGGCGCGGAGTTCGAGCGCGCGGGCGTCGTGCCGGAATTCGACGAGGCGAACGATCCCGAGGAGTGGGGGGTCATCCTCGACCTCCTGCGCCGCACGATCGCGGAGGAGCCTGGCCGGTGGACGCGCATCGCCGAGGGGATCCGTGGCGTGTCCGAGGAGACCACCACGGGCGTGCACCGCCTCTACGAGATGATGAAGGCGGGCACCCTGCTCTTCCCCGCCATCAACGTCAACGACTCGGTCACCAAGTCGAAGTTCGACAACCTCTACGGCTGCCGGCATTCGCTCACCGACGGCATCCTCCGCGCGAGCGACGTGATGCTCGCCGGCAAGGTGGCCGTGGTCTGCGGCTACGGGGACGTCGGCAAGGGCTGCGCGCAGGCGCTTCGCGGCCAGGGCGCGCGGGTCGTGATCACCGAGATCGACCCGATCTGCGCGCTGCAGGCGGCGATGGAGGGCTACCAGGTCACGCTGCTCGAGGACGTGATCGAGACGGCCGACATCTTCATCACGGCCACCGGGAACCGGAACATCATCACGGTGGACCACATGGCCCGGATGAAGGACAAGGCGATCGTCGGCAACATCGGCCACTTCGACAACGAGATCGACATGGCGGGCCTCAAGAGGAAGGGGATCCGCCGCGTCAACATCAAGCCGCAGTACGACGAGTTCGTCTTTCCCGACGGGCACAGCGTGATGATCCTCGCCGAGGGCCGGCTCCTCAACCTCGGCTGCGCCACCGGGCACCCGAGCTTCGTGATGAGCGCGAGCTTCACGAACCAGGTCATGGCGCAGATCGAGCTCCACCGGCACGCGGACACCTACGAGCGGAAGGTCTACACCCTCCCGAAGGTGCTCGACGAAAAGGTGGCCCGGCTGCACCTCGACAAGCTCGGCGTGAAGCTCACCCGGCTCTCGCCGGACCAGGCGGACTACATCGGCGTGCCGGTGGAGGGGCCGTACAAGCCGGAGCATTATCGGTATTGACCTGAGGTGAGGGGTGAGAGGTGGGAAGGGCGTACATGGCCACCCGGGCGGGTGGCCATTTGCGTTTCCCGGGGTCGGGGCGAGTTTCCCTTTTTCGCGTTACCTGCGGCCGCCGTCGAAATCGGGGGCGGCCAATCGACGACTTCAAGGAGACGGCTCGGAGTGACGAGCTCGATCGAAGAAGCCCATCGCGCCATCGATGCCGTGTGGCGGATCGAGTCCGCGCGGCTGATCGCCACGCTCGCTCGGCGCGTGAACGGGGACGTGGGCCTCGCCGAGGACCTCGCGCAGGATGCGCTCGTCGCGGCGCTCGAGAAGTGGCCGGAGTCCGGCATTCCCGACAATCCCGCCGCCTGGCTCATGACGGCCGCGTGGCGCCGCGGGGTGGATCATTTCCGGCGGAACCGTCGCGGGCGCGAGAAGCTCGCCGAGGTCGGGGCCGACCTCGCGGAAGCGGAGCAGGAAATGCCCGATTTCGACTCGCGGCTCGACGACGACATCGGCGACGACCTCCTCCGGCTCATCTTCACGGCCTGCCACCCCGTCCTCTCGACCGAGGCGCGGGTGGCGCTCACCCTCCGGCTCCTCGGCGGGCTCACGACCGAGGAAATCGCGCGCGCATTCCTTTCGCCGACGCCGACCATCGCGCAGCGGATCGTCCGGGCCAAGCGGACGCTCGCCGAGGCACGGGTTCCGTACGACGTGCCGCGCGGCGCCGAGCTCGCGCCACGGCTGGCCTCGGTGCTCGAGGTGATCTACCTCATCTTCAACGAAGGCTACTCCCCGACGGCGGGGGCCGAGTGGATCCGTCCGGCGCTCTGTGAGGAGGCGCTCCGGCTCGGCCGGGTGCTCGCCGGCCTCGCGCCGGATGAGCCGGAGGTTCACGGGCTCGTGGCGCTCATGGAGATCCAGGCGTCGCGCCTCCGCGCGCGCGTGGGCCCGGGCGGCGACCCGGTCCTGCTCATGGACCAGGACCGGAGCCGCTGGGACCGGCTCCTCATCGGCCGGGGGATCGCGTCACTCGGCCGGGCGGCGTCGCTCGGCGGGGCGCTCGGCCCCTATGCGCTGCAGGCCGCGATCGCAGCGTGCCACGCGCGGGCGGCGCGCGCGGAGGATACCGACTGGGCGCGGATCGCCACGCTGTACGATGCACTCTCCGGGATCTCGCCGTCGCCGGTCGTCGAGCTCAATCGCGCCGTGGCGGTGGGAAAGGCGTTCGGTCCCGCGGCCGGCCTCGAGCTCGCGGATCAGCTGGTGGGGATCGGGGCGCTCGAGGGGTATCACCTGCTGCCGGCGGTGCGGGCGGAGTTTCTCGCGGAGCTGGGGCGGCTCGGCGAGGCGAAGGCCGAGCTCGAGCGGGCGGCGAAACTCACGCGAAACGAACAGGAGCAGCGCCTGCTGCGTGAGCGGATCCGGACTCTCGTCGAGAGCTGAGGGATATCCGCCCATCGCGCCAGGTGCGGAATCGCGGACAGGCGCTATAATAGTCCCCCGTCCGGCCGACGTTCCGTCCCGGAGAGCCCAATTCCATGGAGATTCCATGCGTCACCTCTATGCCGCCCTGCTCGCCGGCTGCATCGTCGCTTCCGTGCCATCGGCTGCCGAAGCCCAGCTCGGCATCGGCCGGAAGATCAAGAACGCCGCGACCCGCGCCGCGGGCGTCGAGAGCGGCGGCAACGAGAGCGTCCGGACCGGCAACGTCCGTTTCAACGACCAGGTCCTGGAGATCACGGAGGCCCGGCTCGCGCAGTTCATGAAAGGCCTCGAGGCGGAGACGCAGATGGCGGCCCGCGTCGAGGCGCAGGACACCGAGGGGATCGAACGCTCGAACAAGCGGGCGCAGGACGACTACGACCGGAAGAACGACGAATACCAGAAGAAGTCCGAGGCCTGGGACCGCTGCGCCCGGCCGATCGAGGAGCGCTCGTCGAGCCAGATGCAGGCCTACGGCGCGTCGGCGGTGGATTCCGTGGCGCTCCAGAAGGTGGCCGAGCGGATCAAGGCCGCCCAGCAGCGCGGGGACATGACGGAGCTGCGGCGCCTCGCGGATTCGGTCGGCAGCGCCTCCATGGCGGTGGCGAACAAGGGCCAGGCGATGGCGCAGTCGTCCAACGACGAGGTGGCCCGCACCTGCGGTGCCCGTCCCGTCGAGCCGGAGCGGCCGACGCTCCAGACGATGCTCACCTTCCACGACGTCCGCCGTGCCGGCCTCGACGCGAGCGGCTTCGACGACGCGCAATACTCGATCATGCGCGAACGGATCGTTCCCTTCGTGGTGTCGGGCGGGAAGAACAGCGGCGGGATGATCTACACCGAGGCGGAGGCGGCCGCGCTCTCGGCCCAGCTCGCGGCGCTGTCGAAGTACGCCGAGGTCCTCAAGAGCTACTGATGCGCCGCGCCGCGCTTCCGCTGGCGGCCGCCGGGAGCGCGCTCGCGCTCGCGGCGGTGCCGACGCTGTCGGTCGAGCGCGACGGGAGATGGCATACGTGGTGGCGCCAGGATTCGGCGCCCGTGGCCTGGGAGGCGGCGCTTCCCGAGGTTGCGGGCGCCGTCGCATGGGAGGCGGCCGGCCCCGGGGTCGAGCTCGGCACGCTCCGCATCTCGGGAGCCGGCGAGGCGTGGCGGATCCGCGTCATCGCCGTGCGCCTCGATCCGGCGCGGCTCTCGCTGCGCCTGGCGGCGCCGCCGCCCGGCCGCGGCGCGCCGAATCGCTGGACCGTCGATCACGCCCCCGCCGATGCGGTCCTCGCGCTCAACGCCGGACAGTTCGGGTCGGGCGGCGCGTGGGGCTGGGTGGTGCGCGGCGGCATCGAGCGCCAGCGGCCCGGCACCGGGCCGCTCGCCCCGGCGATCGTGGTCGACAGCGCGGGACGGCTCCGCATCGTTCCGCCGGACAGCATCCCGGCCGTCCGCGCGGCGGGAACGGCGGTCGAGGCCTTCCAGTCGTATCCGATGATCCTCGAAGGCGAGGGCGCGATCCCTTCCGCGATCCGCGATGCCGGCGCCGGCGTGGACCTCGAGCATCGCGACGCCCGCCTCGCGATCGGCGAGCTCCGCGACGGCCGGGTGCTGCTCGCCCTCACGCGGTTCGAGGGACTCGGCGGCGTGCTCGAAAGCCTTCCGTTCGGCCTCACCACGCCCGAGATGGCGGCCGTGATGGGCGCGCTCGGTGCACGGCGCGCGGTGCTCCTCGACGGCGGGATCTCGAGCCAGCTCCTCGTCCGAACGCCGGCCGGCGAGCGGGCGTGGCGCGGGATGCGCTACGTGCCCCTGGGCCTCACGGCGATGCGCCGGTGATGGCTCCCCGCGGTCCACGGTCACCCGTTGACATAGGGTAGGGGGGTATACCATAATTGGGCATGATCCGACGCGGAGCGCGCCCAATGACGTTCGACCAGATCTTCGTTCTCTCCACGGGCCTCGCGGCCATCGCGTGGATCAACTGGTATTTCTTCGCCGCCGGCCGCCGCAAGGCCGCGGTGGCCGCGGGCACCGGCCAGGCGATCGAGATCGTCGTCGACGGCGGTTACGACCCGTCCTCCATCCGCCTCGCCCACGGCCGCCCCGCGAGCCTCGTGTTCGATCGCCGGGAAACCTCGAGCTGCTCGGACGAGCTCGTGATCCCCGATCTCGGCGTTCGCCGGTTTCTCCCGGCCGGGAAGCGGACCACCGTCGAGCTCCCGCCCACGCTCGCGCGGGGAGAGCACGAGTTCACCTGCGGCATGGGCATGATGCGCGGCCGCCTGATCGTCGAGTGACTGCCATGACCGAAACCGCCACGGCCGAGCACGAGCGGCTCGCCTTTCCCGTCACGGGGATGACCTGCGCGGCCTGCCAGGGACGCGTGCAGCGCACCCTCGAGAAGACCCCCGGCGTGCTCGACGCCTCGGTCAACCTCATGACCGGCACGGCGACGGTCACGTACGACCCTGCCGCCGTCACGCCCGCCGCGCTCGTGGACACCGTCCGCGACACGGGCTACGGCGCGGAGCTCCCGGCCGAGGAGGCGAGCGCGGCGGAGGAGCAGCTCGCGCACGATGCCGCTCAGGAGTCGGAGTATCGCGGGCTCCGCACGAAGGCGGTGGTGACCCTCGTGGCGGCCGCTCTGGCGATGGTGCTCTCGATGCCGCTCATGACCGCGCAGCACCATGGGGCCGCCGCCGACCCGCTCATGCAGCTGGCGATGCGCTACCTGGGGGGACCGCTCGCTGATGCGGCGCCGTGGCTCTACGGCGCGCCGCGCGGCCTCCTCACCGGCGTCCTCCTCGCCATGACCGCGGGAGTCCTCCTCTGGTCCGGACGCCATTTCTTCACCCGCGCCTGGAAGGCCTTCCGCCACCATTCGGCGGACATGAACACGCTCATCGCCGTGGGCACGGGCGCGGCGACGCTGTATTCCGTGGGGGCGACGCTCTTCCCCGGATGGCTCCTCGCCCGCGGCGTGTCCCCGGACGTGTACTACGAAGCGGTGATCTTCATCATCGGGCTCGTCCTCACGGGGAACGCGCTCGAGGCGCGGGCCAAGCGCCAGACCTCCTCCGCGATCCGCGGGCTCATCTCCCTGCAGCCCGACACCGCGCGGGTCCTCCGCGAGGGCATCGAAGCGGAGATTCCGGTGTCCGCGCTCGCGCACGGCGACATCGTGGTGGTGCGCCCGGGCGAGCGCGTGCCGGTGGACGGCACGATCGTGCACGGCTCCGGTGCGGTGGACGAGAGCATGCTCACCGGCGAGTCGGTCCCGGTCGCGAAGGCGGTCGGCCACCGCGCCATCGGGGGCACGGTGAACCGCGCGGGGTCCTTCCGCATCCGCGCCACTGCGCTCGGCGCCGAGAGCACGCTCGCCCGCATCGTGACGCTCATGCGCGAGGCGCAGGGATCGCGCGCGCCGATCCAGCATCTCGCCGACCGGATCAGCGCCGTCTTCGTGCCGGTCGTCATCTCGATCGCGATCGCGGCGTTCGTGGCCTGGTACCTCCTCGCCGGCGCAGCAGGCCCGGCGCTCGCGGCGGCCGTGAGCGTGCTCATCATCGCCTGTCCCTGCGCGATGGGCCTCGCCGTGCCGACCGCCGTCATGGTCGCCACGGGTCGCGGCGCCGCGCTCGGCGTGCTCATCAAGGGGGGCGAGGCCCTCGAGCGGGCCGGCCGGCTCGACACCGTCGTCCTCGACAAGACCGGCACCGTCACCGAGGGCCGCCCGGCGGTGACCGACCTGCTGCCGGCGCCCGGCGTGAGCGACGAGGCGCTGCTCTTCGAGGCGGCGTCGGTCGAGCGCGGGTCGGAGCACCCGCTCGCGGACGCCGTGGTGCAGGCGGCGCGCGGCCGCGGGATCGCCCTCGAAGACGCGGCCGGCTTCGTGGCGGTGCCCGGGCGGGGGGTGCGCGGCCGCGTGCGCGGCGCCGATGTCGCCGTCGGGAGCCGTTCGTGGCTCCGCGATGCCGGTGTCGAAACCGACGGATTCGCTCCCGACGAGGCGCGCCTCGCCGCCGAGGGGAAGACGCCCGTCTATGTCGCCCGCGATGGCGCGCTGCGCGGGCTCCTCGCGGTCGCCGATCCGATCCGGGCGTCGTCGCGCTCCGCGATCGCGCGCCTGCGGCGGCTCGGGCTCGACGTCGTCCTGCTCACCGGGGACGCCCGAGCCACCGCGGAAGCGGTGGGCCGCGAGGTCGGGATCGAACGGGTGGTCGCGGAAACGCTTCCCGAGGGCAAGGTGGCCGAGGTGAAGCGGCTGCAGGCGGCCGGGCACGTCGTGGCGATGGTGGGCGACGGCGTGAACGATGCGCCGGCCCTCGCGCAGGCGGACCTCGGCATCGCCGTGGGCGGGGGGAGCGATATCGCGGTGGACGCGGGAGACGTGACGCTCGTGCGGCCCGACCTGCAGGGCGCCGCGCGCGCCGTCGAGCTCTCGCGGCGCACCATGCGCACCATCCGGCAGAACCTCTTCTGGGCGTTCGCCTACAACGTGGTCGGCATCCCGATCGCGGCGGGCGTGCTCTACCCCGCCTTCGGCGTGCTGCTGAGCCCGGTGCTCGCGAGCGCGGCGATGGCGCTGAGCTCGGTCAGCGTGGTCTCCAACAGTCTCCGGCTCCGCCGGGCGAGGATCGCATGAGCCAGTCGGACGCGATGCGCCACCCGACCGGGGTGGACGCGGAGGGAAAGGCCCGCAACATCCGCCGGCTCCGCCGGATCGAAGGCCAGGTGCGCGGGCTGCAGAAGATGGTCGAGGAGGACCGCTACTGCACGGACATCATGACGCAGATCGCGTCGGTGCACGAGGCGCTCCGCGGCGTGAGCCGCGAGCTCATGCGGAACCACCTCCGCCACTGCACCGACGACGCCGTCCGCTCCGGTGAGGCGCGGGCGGAGGAGATCTACGATGAGCTGCTGGATCTGATCTACAGCAAGACCCGGTAGACGGTAGACGGTAGACAGTAGGCGGTAGACAGTGGGCGGCTTGTCGCGCTTCAGCCGTCGAGCGCCAGCGCGAACAGCTCCTGCTGGCTCCGGACCGAGCGGAGCAGGTCGAGCGCGCGCGTGAGCTGCGCGTCGTCCGCGGCACCGCGGCGGAACGACGCGGAATCGCCGAACGCGACGGCGGCGGCCTGGCGCTCGATGAGGCGCGTGACGAGCGTGCTCGCCGAGTCGAAGCGCGCGCGCTCCACCTCGACCCCTTCCCGCTGCAGCCGCACGTAGAAGCTGTCCCGCCATGCCGGCGTCACGACGAAATCGCTCCGGAGCCCCGGGCGCATCGCGAGCGCGAGGTCGTACAGCGTCCGGTACGCCTTCTGGGATGAGGGGGCGAGTGCCTCGAGGAAGCGCTGCTCGACGGACGTCACGGTGTCCGCCGGCACCACGACGTCGGGCGTGATGCCGCCGCCGCCGTAGACGATGCGGCCCGCATCCGACTTGAACGCCGGGCGCGACGCGCGCACCGAATCGGTCTCGAGCGAATCGGGGACGACCTCGACCCAGCGCCCGTTGCGGAGCTCCCGCTCGCGCTGGATGCTCCGGCCACTCGGCGTGTACCAGCGCGCGGTGGTGAGCTTGAGCGCCCATCCCTGCCGGAGCGGATAGAGGCTCTGCACGAGTCCCTTCCCGTACGACGTGGTGCCGACGACGAGCGCCCGGTCGTGATCCTGCAGCGCTCCCGCCACGATCTCCGCCGCGGACGCGGCGCCACCGTCCACGAGCACCACCACGGGCTCACCCGAGCGCACCGCTTCGGCCTCCGCCGCCTGCCGGCCCGCCTGGTGGAGCTCGACCGGCCGGTCGCGATAGCGGACCGACACCACCTGCTGTCCGGGCGTGAGGAACCGCTCGCTCACCGAGACCGCCTGGTTGAGGCTGCCGCCCGGATTGCCCCGAAGGTCGAGCACGAACGCCTCCGCCCCGGCGGCGCGGAGCTGCTCCACCGCGGCGCCGACCTCCGAGGCGCTCGAGTCGTTGAAGCGCTGGAGCGGGACGTAGCCGATCCGGTCGCCGAGCATCAGTGCGTACGGGACCGCCGGGACGTGGATCCTGGCGCGGGTGAACCGCATCTCGATCGGCGCCTCGACGCCCGGCCGCCTGAACGTCACGGCCACCGCCGTTCGCTCCGGGCCGACGAGCCGCGCCGAGACCTCGTCGAGCCGAAGACCGGCGGTGGACTGGCCGTCCACCTTGACGATCCTGTCGCCCGGCTGGACCCCGCCGGCGGCCGCCGGCGAACCCGGGAAGGTGGCCGTGACCACGACCGTCCCGAGCTGGTCCTGGATGTTCATCCCGACGCCGGCGTAGTCGTTGCGCAGGGTATTGCGGCTGAAGCTCGCGATCTGTTCGGGGGAGAAGAGCTCGGCGTAGGGATCGTTGAGCTGGCTCACGAGCCCACGGGCGGCGCGCACCCAGATCTCGTCGCCCGACAGCGAGTCCACCGCCCCGCCTTCGATGCGGGTGCGGACATCCTCGAAGAGCAGCCGGCCGTCCACGATGCTCGAGGCCCGGAGCGGAACGAGCATCGCGCCGAGGGCCAGGAAGGGGGTCAGGCCGAGAATGAGCTTGCGTCGCATCGGAGGTTCCTGTGAGAGTATCGCGCCGGAGCCGCCCCGGCGCCTATCTATTACTAATACGATGGCCGCCCTTCCGAGGATTCCCGGCGCGACGTTGCGGATGGCGACGTGGAATCGACTGCAAGGCCCGAACCGAGCCCCGGGAGCCGAGTGAGCAGACCGAGCATCACGGTGATCGTCCCCACCTTCAACCGGGCCGGCCTGATCAGGGAATGCCTCGACTCCCTTCTGGCCCAGACCCTTCCAGCCGCGCAGATCCTCGTGGTCGACGACGGATCGACGGACGAGACGCCTGCCGTGCTCGCCGCACATGGCGCCCCGGTCGAGGTCCTGCGCGTGGCGCACGGCGGGAAGCCGCTGGCCCTCAATGCGGCGCTGCCGCGCGTGCGGGGGGATTACCTCTGGATCTTCGACGACGATGACGTGGCGCTGCCCGATGCGCTCGAGCGCTTCGTCGCTCCGCTCGAGGCACATCCGGAGCACGGGTTCAGTTATTCGAGCTTCGCGCACACGCCGACCGGACCGGACGGGCGGATCGGGAAGCCGGGGCCGGCATCCTGGCTTCCCAGGGTCGAAGCGACGGGGTTCCTCCCGCCGCTCCTCGAGGGAAACTTCCTGGGCGGCGCCGCCCTCTTCGCGCGCACCCGCTGCTACCACGACGTCGGCCCTTTCGACACCGAGCTCACCCGCTCGCAGGACTACGAGATGGCGATCCGGATCGCGCGTGCCTTCACCGCGATCCGCGTCGACGGACCGCCCACGTTCCTCTACCGGAGGCACGACGGGGTGCGCGGGAGCCTGCGGGACCGGTTCCCGGCGCACATGCAGGGCGCGAAGTGGCTTTCCTACGACCAGCGGATCTTCCGGAAGCTGTTTCGCGAGCTTCCCCTCGAGGCCCACCTGCCGCCCGGCGCCGACCCGGTGCGCTCGAGACGGCGCGCGCTGATCCACCGGATGCTCGTGTCGGCGGGGAAGCTCCTCGTCCCGGAAGCGCTTGCCGACCTCGAGGCCATCGCCACGCTCGCGGATCCCGCGCCGCTCACGCCCGACGAGAAGGGGCTGCTCGTGAACATGCTGCACGTCGAGCCGTTCTACGGCACGGGCAGCATCGCGGAGGAGTCCGCGTTCTTCGCCGCGCTCGGACGGCTGGCCCGCACCTCGCCGGCCATCCGGGCCGTCCGCCGCGAGATCGTCCGGGCACTCGTGACGCGCCTCGCGTCGGGCAGCCGGTGGCGGCGACCGGGCGCCCTGCTCCTCACCGCGCGGATGCTCGTCCGGTCGCACCCCGCGTGAGCGGTGCCGGAAGCGACGGGGGACCGGAGCGCCGCCCCGGTCCCCCGTCGAGCATCGGCTCCCGCTCCGACCCTACGGCGTGAGCGGCTGCGCCTTCGGCTCGATCCGCACGATCCACAGCCCGTTGTGCATGTCGTTTACGTAGGCGAGGCCGTCCTTCACCACCACCCCCCACGTCATCGCGGAATTCTGCACGCGCCCGGTCATGTCGGCCGTGTTCACGTGCGCGATCTCGCGGTTCTGGGCGCGGAGGTCGCCGCGAAGCTCGCCCGAGACGTCGAACGCGCGGAAGCCGCCGTTGTATGCCCCCATGTAGAGCGTGTCTCCGGCGACCCAGATGTTGTGCACGCCGCCGAACTCCGGCTCGTACCACGCCACGGAGCGGGGCTTCTCCATGTCGCTCACGTCGATGACCTGGAGGCGGCCGTAGGCGCGGCCGGCGGCCGCGTCCTTGGCGCCGCGCACGCCGCTCGCCGGGAAGACCTCGTCGGCGATGAAGACGTACCTGCCATGGCGCCACGCCGTATGGGTGCCGCGGATGAACCCGGGCCCGCCCGCCGCCTCGACCTCGGCGTAGAGCTTGTTGAGGTCGTACTTGTATTGCGTCACGAGCTGCGGATTCGACGGGCTCCCGCCCTTCACGCCGTTGCCGACGTCGAGCACCACGAGGCCGTCGTTCCAGTAGCTCAGGTAGGCGAGCCCGTCCTGGACGTCCACGTCGTGCAGCGTGCGGCCCGCGTCCGGCCGGGCGGTGCGCCACTGCGCCACTTCCTTCGGATGGTACGGGTCGCTGATGTCCACGACGTGGATGGCGCCGGTGCCGTCGTTCGTGAGGTAGACGTGCGTGCCGTACTTCTCCTGGCGGTAGACGAACGCCGAGTGCACGCCCGAGTTGACTCCCTCGGTGAACTCGGCGATCACCCTGGGGTGGGCCGGGTCCTCGATCGACGCGATCACGATGCCGTTCTTCCGGTCCGACGCGCCCTCGCGGGTGAAGACGAGGAACTTCCCATCGGGCGTGGACATGACGTCGTTCACGCGGCGGGTGTTGGTGACGACCGAGTCGGTGACGGTCGGCTTCGACGGGTCGGAGATGTCGATCGCGTACATCACGTCGCCGCCGCCGCCGCTGCCGAGATACGCGTACTTCCCGCCCGGGTGGATCCAGACCTCTTCCGTGTTGAACCGGGTGCGCGGCAGGCGGCCCACGACCGTCGCCGGGCGGCGCACGTCGCGCGGTACGAGCGTCACCGGCGCGTCGCCGGAGCGGGTGCCGAAGCTCGCGGTCACGAGGTACGTGCCGGGCTCGTACCCCACGAACGCGCCGTCCGCGTCGATCTGGCCGTCGCCCGGCGAGAAGCTCCACTGCGGCGTGAGCCCCGCGACGGTGCGGCCGGAGGCATCCTTGGCGACGGCGGTGAACCGGATGACGTCGCCCTCCTTCGCATCGACCCGGCCCGGCGTCACTTCGACCGAGGCGATCGTGTTCGCGGCGACCTCGAGGCTGACCGATTCGGTGACGTTCCCGGTGCGCGCGCTGATCACGGCTCGGCCGGGCGCCACCGCCGAGACGACGCCGTCATTCGAGACTCGCGCCACGGCGGGCGCAGCGCTCCGCCAGGTGATGGCGTCGCTCCGCTCGTCGCCCGCGCTCGAGAAGGCACGCCCGGAGAGCCGGACGCGCTGCCCCACGACGAGCTTCGACACCGAGGGAGCGACGGCGATCCGCGCGGCCGGCCCGGGCAGCATCCGGACCTGGACACGCTGCACGAACGGCCGCGTCCCGGGCACCGACGCGACGATGCCGACCATGAGGTCCCCGGTGGAGCCGGAGCGGACCATGCCGAGCGAGTCCACGCTGCCCTCGAAGTAGCCGCCCGCCGTGAAATAGCGGACCCGGGCATTCTCGACCGGGCGGCCGTTCGCGTCGAGCGGCCGTGCACTGAGGAGGAGCGAATCCCCGGCGGTGATCGTAACTTCTGGCCCTGCGGCGAGTTCGAGCCGGGCAATGGGAGACGGCGCGAGCGCGGCAGCGGGCGCCTGCTGCTGCTGGCCCTGCTGCAGGGCAGCGGCCACGATGAGGAAGCCGGTGAGCATGATCGGTCCGGAACTCCGGTCGGAAGAAGGTGGGCCGGACGGGCGTCCGGCCTGGGCAACGGTAGCCTACGATTATACCCCGGAGAAGGTTCCGGAGAAGGGCCGGAAACCCGGCGAGCCGGGCACCCGTAGAGCGCCCTCACCACAACCCTGATCGAGGACCTTCGATGCGAAGCATGCTTGCGACCGCCGCGCTGGCCGTGGCCGGAGCCGGAACCGCCCTGGCCCAGGCGGCCCCCGCCGCCCCGGCGCGGCCCACCGCGGCCGACACCGCCGCGATCGTGCAGGTCACCACGAACGTGTTCGACGCGATGCGGAAGCGGGACACTACCATGCTCCGCGCCGCCTTCGCGCCCGGCGCGCAGCTCACGACGGTGGGCGTAGCGCGGGACGGCTCGCCCCGCGTGTCGTTCGAGAAGCCGGACGCTTTCGTCCAGGCCGTCGGCCAGCCGAGCCCCGTCGTCTGGGACGAGCGGACCTACCACACCGAAGTGCGGATCGACGGCAACCTCGCCACCGTCTGGATGGAATACGACTTCTACGCGGGCGACCAGTTCAGTCACTGCGGCGTGGACGCCTTCCAGCTCGCGAAGCACGCGGACGGGTGGAAGATCATCGCGCTCGCGGATACGCGGCAGCGCGAGGGGTGCCCGAAGCGCTAGGCGCGGGATCTCGAGCCGGTCATTCCCGGCCGAGCCGGTGCACGCGGACCTGCTGCACGCCGTCCGCGTCGCGAGAGAGTCCGAGGATCCTATCGTTTCCGGCCGCCAGGAGCTCGAGGCCGGCCGGAAGCGTCGCCCGGGCCAGGAGCGCCCCGTCCCGCCCGACGATCGTGAAGCGATCCGCATCATCCCCCGGACGCGGGTACTCCTGCACCCAGATGTTCCCGCCCGCATCGGCGGCGAGGCTGCCGACGAACGGGAGGTGCGCCGCATACCGCTGCGCTTCCAGGAACGACCGGTACTGCGCGGTGATCTCGGGCGGCATGTTCCGCGCGCGAGCTTCGAACTCCTCCCAGGCCTGCCGCCGTGACAGCTCGACGTCCTCCTGCGTGACCGGGCGGCGCGGCACCGCGACCCGGATGATCGTCGCCGGTCGGCCGTCGAGCCCGTAGCCCACCAGCTCGAAGCGCTCGTTCGTCGCGACGAGGATCGTATCGCCGACGGCGAGGAGGCGGGTCTCGGGGCCGAGTCCCACCGTCGCAGGGCCGCTCCAGCCCGGCGAATCGGCGGGAAGGTAGAACGCCGGACCCTGCACGGTGGCAACGGTGTCGATCGCCTCGCCATCGGGCGTGATGACGAGCAGGTGCATCGGCACCCGCTCGGTTTCCGAGGTGACGCCGAGGAGGGCCTGCACGTCGAGCCGGCTCGTCACGAGGTGGCCGCGCGCGGCGCCCTGCATCGATTCGAGCAGGCCGGTGAGCCCGAGTGGCACCACCCGCGGCGGCGAGCCGTCGTTCGGCAGGACGGTGAGGCGCTTTGCGCTCATGTCGTACACCGCGGTCGAATCACCTTGCTGCCAGACGGAGGTGATGATCGTGAACTCCCCCGGTCCGGATCCCTGCCGCCCGAGCGACCGGCGAATCGATCCGTCGGCCGAATAGACCCGGATCTCCCGGGCTGCGGCATCCGCGACGACGATCGTCCCGTCGGGCGCCAGGTAGCCGCCTGCCACCTCGCTCAGGTCATCGTCCGGGGCGCCCGCGCCGCCGACCGTGACCGCAGCCTCGGCGGCAATCTCCCATTCGGGGAGCCGACGGAAGGCCTCGGCGGAGTGCTCGACGATCCTGATCCCGGCGCTGTCGCGCAGCGTCACGGCGGGAGCGGCGGGCGGCGATCCGGAGCAGGCAGTGAGGAGCGCGATCGCGAGCGCGGCGTGCAACGCGCCGTGCCCGGCGCCTCGGCGCTTACCGCGCGGCAACGCCGGCCCGCGCCACGGGGTGGAGCATTTCCTGCGCGATCCGGAGCGTCTCGGCGACGAGCAGCTCGAGGTCCTCACGCCGCGTCCGGTGGTTGGTGATGGCGACACGGATCGCCTTCCTGCCCCGGATGGACGCCGCCGACGGCACGGCGACCGCCTCCTCGTGGATGCGGACGAGGAGCTCGTCGTTGAAGGCGTCGAGCTCCGGGTCGGAGAGCGTCCCGTCTCCCCGGTAGCGGAAGCAGACGATGTTGAGCGGGACCGGCGCCAGGAGCTCGAGCTCCGGTTGCGCCCGTACGAGCCGCTCGAGGTGGCGCGCCTGCTCGACGTTCTGCCGGACCATCTCGCCATAGCGGTCCGCGCCGTGCTCGCGGATCGACATCCAGATCTTGAGCGCCCGGAAGCCGCGGGAGAGCTCGATCCCGAAATCGCTCGGCCACACCTCGCCGGCAGCGACGCCCCCGCGGGCGCGCGCGAGGTATCCCGGCGTCAGGGTGAACGTGCCGCGGTGCACGGCCGCGTCGCGGACGAGGATGCACCCGGCGTCGTACGGCACGTACATCCACTTGTGCAGGTCGAACGCCACGGAATCGGCGCGCCCCATGCCGGCGAGGCGCGGACGAAGCCCGGGATCGAGCGCGGCAATGGCGCCGAACGCGCCGTCCACGTGGTACCAGATCCCCTCGCGCTCGGCGATGCCGGCGAGGGCGGCGAGGTCGTCGAACGCGGCGGTGTTCACGGTGCCCGCACTCCCGACGATGGCCACGGGGACGCAGCCTGCCGCCCGGTCCCGCGCGATCGCGTCCTCGAGCGCACCGAGGTCCATCTCGAAGGCGTCGTTCACGGGAATGAGGCGAAGGGCGTCGTGGCCCAGGCCGAGCAGCTCGACGGTCTTCTGGATGGAGCTGTGGATCTCCGCCGAGCCGTATACCGTGAGCGGTCCCGCCGCGCCCCGTACGCCGGCCTTCCGCACGTCGTAGCCCGCCCGCGCGTTCCGGGCCACGGCGAGCCCGAGGAGGTTGGCCATCGAGCCACCGCTCACGAGGAGGCCGCTCGCCTCCTTCGGGAATCCGACGATCTCCTTGCACCAGTCGAGCACCTGCGCCTCGACCCAGCTGGCGCCGTGGTCGCCCCCACCCACGTTCGGGTTCATCGTCGCCGCGAGAAACTCGGCCAGCGCGCCGAGCGGCGTCCCGGTGCCGATGACCCAGCCCCAGAAGCGCGGGTGGATGTTTCCCATCGGGTACGGCAGGACGTGCTCGACGAAATCGTCGTACACGGCCTCCGGGGATTCCGGGGTCCGCGGAAGCGGGCGCGCGAGCGCGGCCCGCGCTGCCTCCGGCACCGGCTGCCAGATGGGGCGCTCGCGCACGTCCCGGAGATAGTCGAGCATGTCGTCCACCATGCGGTGGCCGAGTGCGCGCATCGCGTCCCAGCTCTCCGGGTCGAGCGACTGCTCCGGGCGGGGTGTGTCGGTCATCGTGCGCTCCAGGGAGATCCGCCGGCTGAATGAACGGCGCGTGATGCCTGCCACCCTGCCGTGATGCGGAGAGGCCTGCGTTACGCAAGAGCGCAGGATCTCCGCACGAACCGACAGGAGGCACGACGAAAGATCGCGAGGAACGCCCGGGAAGTGGACCCACCCAGGCTGTGGGCGCCTCAGGCCCCCGGCAGCGGCACGACGGCGGGGGGAACCTCCGACGGCGGGATCGGCGCGAGCTCGCGGATGAGGAGCCAGCCGACGATGACGCAGAGGACGAGAAGGACGATCAGCAGCGCCGGGAGCCGTTGGGTCATCGGAGCGCCTCGGCGATCGCGTGGTCGAGCTCTTCGAGGGAGAACGGCTTGGCGAGGGTCACGATCCCCTCGAGGCGCTCGTCGAGCTCCGCAGGGTCGCCGCCGATCCGGATGATGCGCATCGTGGGATACCGCTCCCGGATCATCGCCACGAGGACCCGGCCCGGCATCCGGGGCATGCGGCTGTCGGTGATGACGAGGTCGTAGGGCGGGCTCGCGGCCTCGACCTTGTGCCAGCCGTCGAGGCCGTCGTCGGCGAGGTGCACGAGATCGCCTGCCTGCTCGAGCCAGCGCCCGAGGGCGCTGCGGAGGCGGGCGTCGTCTTCGACGAGCAGGATGCGCGCGGATCTTCTCTCGGGCATGCGATCACCGGTCGGGGACTCCGCACTATAGGAAGGACCGGGGGGATCGCGCTACTAGTAAAAACCCTAGTGTGTCAGAAATTGGACACTTTTCGGGCTCACGCGGGCTCGACCACCACCGCGGTGCCGTAACAGAGCACCTCGCTCACGCCCGACATGATCTCGGTGGCGTCGTAGCGGACGCCGATCACCGCGTTGGCGCCGATGCCGTGGGCATGCTCGAGCATGATGTCGAACGCCTCCCGGCGCGTCTTCTCGCAGAGCGTCGTGAGGAGCCCGATGTTGCCGCCGACGATCGTCTGGAAGCCGGCGCCGATCGTGCCGAAGAGCGAGCGCGACCGGACGCTGATCCCGCGGACGACCCCGAGGCTCTGGACGATGCGGTAGCCGTCGAACGTGAACCCGGTGGTGGTCATCTCATGGTGGCTCATGGGGCTCCCTACGGTTGCAGTTTCCGGCGGACCCAGCGGAGCACCGAGGAGCCGACCACGATGCCGACGAGCCCGAGCACGAGATACGAGGACGCTCCGCCGCCACCCCGGAGCTGCGCGGAGATGCCGAGCGCCAGGTAGGCGAGGCCCCCGGCGACGAAGAGCCAGCCGGCGATCCGGAATGCGGTGGGATGGTGCATCGGGGCCTCCGGGGCGTCAGGGTGCCGCCGAGAACAGCCGGCGGATGGCGTCGCTCACGCGGGTCGGGCGTCCGGTGCGCGCGTCGACCGGGATCCATAAGGTACGCGCGCGCGCCAGGATGCGCCGGTCCGGCGCGCGGAGGATCTCGGTGTGCCGCTCGAAGGTGAGGCCGTCCGCCTCTCCGACCCAGGTGCGGATCAGGAGCCGGTCCCCGGGGAGCGCCGGGTGCCGGTAGTCGATCTCGTGGCGGCGAACCACCCAGGCGATCGCCGCGGCGTCCCCGGCCGGGGCGAGCGCGTGCCAGTGGGACGTGGCGGCGTCCTGCACCCAGCGGAGGTAGACGATGTTGTTGACGTGGCCGAGCGCGTCGATGTCCCCGGGGGCGACCGCCGTCTCGAGCTCGTGCGCGCTCACACCAGCCCTTCCGCCACCGCGTAGCGCACGAGCGCCGCCGTGCTGTTGAGGCCGAGCGCCTTCTTGATCCGCACCCGGTGGAACTCCACCGCCTTCGGGCTCACCGAGAGCATCTCCGCGATCTCGTGCGACGTGCGCCCGCGCGCGAGCAGCCGGAGGACTTCACGCTGCCGTTCGGTGAGCGCCTCGATGCCGGCGGGGGCGGTGCGCGCCGCGGCGGCGGGATCCGTGAGCAGCGGCGTCACGTATTCGCGCCCGGCGAGCACTTCCTGGATCGCGTGCCGGAGCTCTTCCGCGCGCGCGAGCTTGAGCACGTAGCCCGAGGCGCCCGAGCGGAGCGCCTCGTCGGCATAGATCCGCTCGGCGTGCATCGTGACCATGAGGATCCGGGTGTCCGGAAAGCGCTCGTGGATCTCCGTCGCGATCTCGATGCCGCTCCGGCCGGGGAGCGAGATGTCGAGCAGGATGAGGTCGGGGCGGTGAAAGGACACGGCCGACACGACGGTCGAGCCGTCGCGCACCACGTCGAGCACCTCGTGGTCGGGCTCGAGCATGGCCCGGAGGCCCTCGGTCATGAGTGCGTGATCGTCGGCGAGGATCAGCGTCGGGCGTTTCGTCATCCGCGTGCCTCGAGCGGCGCCCACGCGGTGAGCGTGGTGCCGCGGCCGGGAAAGGACCGGAGCGTGAGCCGGCCCTGGAGGAGGCGCATCCGCTCGCGCAGGCTCGTGAGTCCGAGCCCCGCGTAGCTCGCCGCCGCCTCCGGGTCGAACCCGCGGCCGCCGTCTTCCACGGTGAGCGAGAATCCGCCGGACTCCCTCGCGAGCCGCACGGACGCGCGGCGGACCCCGGCGTGCCGCACGATGTTCCGGAGCGCCTCCTGTGCCACCCGGTAGAAGCACGTGGCGACCGGGCCGGGCACCTCCTCCGCGGCGATCCCCGCCTCCACGTGGACGTCGAGCCCCTGGGCGCCGAACTCGGCGGCGAGCTGCACGAGCGCGGCCGGAAGGCCGAGATGGTCGAGCACCGTCGGATGCATGCGATGGGCGATGCGGCGGATCTCGGCCGCGAGGTCGTGCAGCTCCTCGCGGATCCCTGCGAGCCGGAGGGGCTCGCCGCCCATCGTCCCCTCCAGCTCGCTGATCTCCTGCCCCACCATCGCCACCCGCTGGATCAGGTCGTCGTGCAGCTCACGGGCCACCCAGGCACGCTCTTCCTCCTGGGCGAGGAGGAGCCGCCCGCCGAACTGGCGCGTGGTGGCGAGATAGCGGCGCTGCTGGATGATCATGGAGGCAATGAACGCGACACTCAGGATGAGGGCGACGAGCGTTCCGGTGAGGAAGAGCCACCAGAGCTGGTCGACGGGGGCCACCGGCTCGGTCATGCCGCGCTAGGTCGCCGCCGCCGGAACGCCCCCGGCCCGCAGCCGCGCCGAGGCGGTGACCATGGCGCGGGCAAAGCAGACGTTGCAGACCATGAGCAGCACGGAATTGACGCCCGACATGATGAGCACCCGCTCGGGCGCATACGGGAGCAGGAGGCTGCTGACCGGATTCACGATTGCGCCGAACGACAGGTAGATCACGAGCGCCGCCCCGACCCAGAACCAGGGATAGCTCGTGATCGGTCCGGAGATGTGCTGCGACCGGGTGACGAGCGTGTACGACGCGACCGCGATGACGAGGAGGCCCTCGAAGATCTTCACGAACCGGGGAAAGGTGGAAAACGACTCGACCGTGAGCGTAAGAACGATCCACGCGGCAAGGTAGAGGGGGATCGTGAGGAGGACGGCGGTCCGGGCGATCTCCCGCGTCTGCCAGAGGGCGAGGGCCCAGAGGAACATGCCCGCCTGGACCGGGATGAAGAGGTGCATCAGCCAGAGGTTGTGAATCCCGTGGGAAGCAAGCCAGACCAGGTAGAGAGATTGCGCGAAGGCGATCGAAGTGTATGCCGCGATGATCTTGAGCGGGGCGGACCGCACTCTGCAGTATAGCGCAACCACGACCGGAATCACGAAGGTGATCCCGGCAATCGTCGCGATCCTGACCAGGAACTCAGGCGTCAAGCTTCCTCGGGAGAACATGCGGGCGGACAGGGCAGCAACTCCTCGGCGATCGTGCCTGTCCACTGATCGCGTCCGTCGGCGTCGACCCCCACCAGCACGATCGTGTCATACCCCTGCGGATGCCGCGCGTGATAGTACCGCACCCCCGCACACCCCGGCTGCGCCAGCATCTTGTCGAGCACGTCCCGGTCCATGTACCCCCCGTGCACCCCGCCCTTCCGCCCGGCGCGCCAGCCCTGGATGTACTCGCGCGCCTTTGCGCGGG
>DASUXZ010000076.1:0-7658 GCA_036377655.1 Gemmatimonadales bacterium | reverse complement strand
GCTCGCCCTCAAGGTGCTCCTCGCGCGGCACGACGCCGTCCCGACGCTCGTCTTCGACGAAGTGGACCAGGGGATCGGCGGCGAGACCGGCGCGGAGGTCGGCGCGGCGCTCGCCGACGTCGCCGAGGGGCGTCAGGTGCTCGTGATCACGCACCTGCCGCAGATCGCCGCGCGGGCGGACCGGCACCTCGCCGTCGCCAAGGGGACCCCGGGCGGCATCGCCACGAGCACGGTCGAGGTGCTGCACGGAGAGGATCGCGTGGGCGAGCTCGCCCGGATGCTCGGTGATGCGGAGGGCGACGCCGCCCGCCGCCACGCGCAGGCGCTCATCGCGGGGCGTCCGAGGCCCGCCCGAAGGAAATGACGGCACCCGCCGTCGCCCTCTTCCGGGAACGCTGGCACGGCGATCCCGAGCTCGCGGCGTCCGCGCCCGGGCGCGTGAACCTCCTCGGCGAGCACACCGATTACAACGGCGGCCCCGTCCTTCCGATGGCCATCTCCCGCCGCACCACGGTCGTCGCTGCCGCGGCCGACGAATGGGCCTTCACATCCGCCGAATCGCCGGAGCCGATCCGGGTGGACGTGGACGCGGAGCTTCGGGGAGACTGGTCCGACTACCTGACCGGCGTCGTGCGCGAGCTCCAGGCCGTCGGCGCCGCCCCCCGCGGTGCCCGGCTTGCGGTCACGACCACGGTGCCGATCGGCGCCGGTCTCTCGAGCTCGGCCGCCCTCACCGTGAGCTCGGCACGGGCCATCGCGGCCCTCGCGGGGCGCCGCCTCGACGGGCGCGCGCTCGCGGACGTGGCATTCCGCGCGGAGCACGACCAGGTCGGCGTCCGGGTAGGCCGGATGGACCAGACCGTCGCCGCGCTCGGCCGGCGCGGACATGCGCTCCTCTTCGAGACCGCCACCGGCGAGATCACGGAAGTCCCGATGCCGCTGCAGGTGCTCGTCGTCGAGACCGGGAAATCGCACCGGCTCACGGGCGGCGCGCTCAACGACCGGCGGAAGGAGTGTGAGGAGGCGCTCCGTCGGCTCCAGGCACGGTGGCCCAAGCTCCCCGCGATCTGTGCCCTCCCCCTCGAGGAGCTGGCCGATGCGGAACGGATGCTGCCGGACAGGCTGGCGCGCCGGGTGCGCCATCTCGTCACCGAGACCGCACGTACGCGCCGGGCCGCGGACGCGCTCCGGACGGGCCGGCTCGGCGAGCTCGGGGAGCTCCTCGTGGCCGGGCAGCGTTCGCTGCGCGACGATTACGAGTCGAGCATCCCGGAGGCCGACTTCATCGTCGAGAGCGCCGTGCGCCACGGCGCATTCGGGGCGCGGCTCACCGGCGCCGGGTGGGGCGGGGCCGTCCTCGTCGTCGCCCCGGACGAGGCGCGGCGTGTCGTGGTCCGCGGGGTGCGCCGCGATTTCGCGAAGGAATTCGGCGCCCAGCCGGTCGCGTGGACGACGCGGGCCTCGGGTGGGGTCCGGCGGGACCGGCTCTGAGGCCGTATGTTAGATGCGGAAGGTGCCGGCCGGCCCGGCGCCCGGGTGGCGAAATGGCAGACGCAAGGGACTTAAAATCCCTTGGGCTTCGGCCCGTGCGGGTTCGAGTCCCGCCCCGGGTATCCTCCTGATCGCGACACGCATGCACCCCATCCGTGAAGCACGCCTCAAGCCCGAGTTCGCGAGCGATTACCCCGGCCTCGAGCCCGGGGTGTGGTATCCTGCTGCCATGATCGCCGAGTTCCTGCTGACCCGGGAGAACGCGCTGCGCGGCATCGCCGATCCACCCGCGAGGCCGCTCGCGACCGAGCACTTCGAGTTCCGCGGGGGCTCGCCCGGCGGGGAGCGGCGCGAAGGCGACTGAGCCGCGCGCCTCAGGCCCGCGCCTGCTCGGCGACGAGGTCGCGGAGGAACGCGCGCGCTGCGGCCACGTCCTGAAGCCGAACGGGCGCCTCGCTCTCGCGCGGCCCGACATGAATCGCGATCGACCCCTCCGGCAGCGCGCGGAAGAGGTCCTCGTCGGTCCGGTCGTCTCCCATCGCGACGATCAGGCTGTCCGGGTGGAGGCTCTTCACCGTCTCCGCCACGATCACCCCCTTGTGGATCCCGCTCGGCCGCACCTCGATGACCTTGTCGCCCCGGAGGACGTCGAGGTCGTGCTCCTCCGCGAGGCTGTCCATCTCCGCCGCCAGCTGTTCCGCCTTGAGCTCGCCGAGCGCCGCGTCCGCCATGCGGTAGTGCCAGGCGACGCCGGCGGTCTTCCGCTCGACCATGGTGCCCGGGGTGCTCTCGGTGTAGCGGTTCATGATCGACGAGAGCTGCTCGAACGGCGTGCCGTTCGATAGCGCCTGCTGCTTCCACTGCGCGGATCCGGGCGCGCGCGACCAGAGCCCGTGCTCGGCATGCAGCGAGACGGGCAGGTCGCCGAGCCACTCGGCGAGCTGGTCGCGCGAGCGCCCGCTCACGAGATGCACCTCGGTGCCGGGCCGCACCGCGAGCTGGCCGAGCAGGCCGAGGAGCTCGGTATCGGGGCGCGCCGCTTCCGGGCGGCCGGTGAACGTCACGAGCGTTCCGTCGTAATCGAGGAGCAGGGCGAGCGCGCGCGCGGCGCGGGCGCGCTCGAGGGCCTGGCGCACGTCTTCGGGCGGTGACGGCTCCTGCGCGGCGGGAGGGCGCCGCTTCCGGCGCCGCACGCTCCGGAGGTCGGCGAGGAAGGCCGAGGCCCACCAGGTCGCATCCCGGCCGGCGACGGTGGCGCGGAGCGCCTGCATCCTCCGGCGCCGCTCCTCCCGCGGCATCGTGAGCGCGCGATAGATCGCCGCCGCCGTTCCGTCGAGGTCGAATGGATTGACCAGCACCGCCTCCGGGAGCTGGGCGGCGGCCCCGGTGAATTCGCTCAGCACCAGCACTCCGTCGTCGTCGATCCGCGACGCGATGAATTCCTTCGCGACGAGGTTCATCCCGTCGCGGAGGGGCGTCACGAGCATCACGTCGGCCGCGGCGTACAGCGCCGAGAGCTCGTCCTCCCCGAGGCTCCGGTACTGGTACGCCACGGGCGTCCAGAGGGCCGTCCCGAACGCGCCGTTGATGTTGCCGATCGCCGCGTCCACCTGCGTGCGGAATTCCCGATAGCTCCGGACGCCGGTCCGCGACGGAACGACGACCTGCACGAGCTGCACCTTGCCGTGCAGCTCGGGGTGGCGCTTGAGCAGCCGCTCGAACGCGAGGAGGCGCCGCGGGATGCCCTTGGTGTAGTCGAGCCGGTCCACGCCCGCGATGATCCGGAGCCCCGGCCCGCGCTTGAGCGACTCCGATTCGCGCTGCACCGTCCTTCGCCGGGCCAGCTCCTCGAACCGCCCCGCGTCGATCCCGATCGGGTAGGCGCCGACCCGCGCATCACAATCCTGCCAGACGACGTGCCTCTCCCCGACCTCGGCGCCGAGCAGCACGGCGGCCGATTCCGCGAAATGTGCGGCGTATGAATCGGTGTGGAATCCGAGGAGGTCGGCGCCGAGCATCCCGCCGAGGACTTCGGCGCGCCAGGGGAGGATGCGGAAGACCTCCATGGCCGGAAAGGGAATGTGCAGGAAGAACCCGATGCGCGCGTCCGGAAGCCGGCGCCGCAGCAGGGCGGGGAGGAGGAGCAGCTGGTAGTCGTGGATCCAGATGTCGTCGCCCGGGCGCCAGGCATCGGCGACGGCCTGCGCGAACCGCGCATTCACGGCCGCATAGGTGCTCCAGTGCCGGGGATCGGCGGGAATCCGCTCGATCTGGTAGTGGAACAGCGGCCAGAGAATCGCATTGGAGACGTCCTCGTAGTATTCCCGCACGTCCCGCGCGCTGAGCGGAACCGGCACGCAGTCGAGCGCGGTGAGCCGGGCGTTGAGCTCGGCCGTCTGCCGCCGCGAGATCCCGGCGATCGGTCCGGCCCACCCGATCCAGATCGTGTCGGCGTTGCGCGTGGCGCCGGAGAGCCCGGTGACGAGCCCGCCGACGCTCCGCTCGACCTGCAGCGCGCCTTCCTCCACCCTGGCGGTGACCGGCAGCCGGTTCGAGACGAGGATCGTCCGGCGGCTCATGCCCAGGCCCTCACGTGGCCATCGCGGGCTTCGAGCAGCTCCCCGATCGTCATCGCGGCGTGGATCAGCCCGACGTGGGTGTATGCCTGCGGAAAGTTGCCGAGGAGCGCGCCGGTGTCGGGATCGATGTCCTCGGAGAAGAGGCCCACCGGGTTGGCGTACGCGGCGACGCGCTCGAACACGCGCACCGCGTCCTCGAGGCGCCCCATGAGCGCGAGCGCCTCCGCCCACCAGAACGAGCAGATGGTGAAGGCGCTCGTCGTCTCGCCGAAGTCGTCCTTGTTGCGGTAGCGGAGCATCAAGCCACGCTCGACCAGGTTCTGCTGGTAGGCCTCCACGGTGGACGCGAAGCGCGGATCGCGGCCGTCCACGAGGCCGAGCGTCGGGAGCAGGAGGTTGGACGCGTCGGGGAACTCGCCGTCGAGCGACTGCGTGAAGTAGCCGTGCTTCGCCGAGTAGCCACGATCGAGGATGAGCTGCTGCTCGCGGTCGGCGATCGCGGACCACTCCTCGGCGAGGGCATGCTGCCCGAAGCGGCGCGCGAGGTTGGCGCCGCGGCGGACCGCCACCCAGCACATCGCCCGCGAGAAGGTGTAGTTCTTGAAGATGCTCCGGAATTCCCAGATGCTCGTGTCGGGGCGGTCGGCGGCCACGATCGCCTCCTCGACCAGCCGGCGGATGAGCGGGAAGTAGGCGCTCGGCTCGTCGTGCACGATGCGCGGATCGGAGAGCTGCGTCTCGAGGCAGAGGATGATCTCGCCCATGAGGTCGTGCTGCGTCTGGTGGTACGCGGCGTTCCCGATCCGCACGTGCCCGTTGCCCCCGAACCCGGCGAGGTGCGGCAGCATCTGCTCCGTGAGCTCACGCCCGCCGTCCACGCTGTACACCGGCTGAAGGGGCCCCGCCTCCGCGACGTCGCGGAGGAAGCGGATGAGGTGCTCCCCTTCCGCGACCTGGCTCAGCCGCCGGAGCGCTTCGACGGTGAACGCCGAATCCCGGAGCCAGCAGAAGCGGTAGTCCCAGGTCCGCGGCGTCCCCATCGCCTCCGGGATGCTTGTCGTCGTCGCGGCGATGATCGCGCCGGTGTCGTGATAGGCGTGCAGCTTGAGGCAGAGCGCGGAGCGGAGGACCGTCTCGGCCGCGAACGCCGGGAGTGCGCACGACCGGGCCCAGGCGCGCCACCCCGCGACCGTCCGCTCGAAATCGTGCAGCACGCTCGCGTAGGTCGGCGGCTCGGCGCGCGGGCCGTAGGAGAGCACGAAGTAGAGCGGGTGGGTCAGCGCGAACGGCCGCTTGGCCAGGACATAGGGCGTGGGCAGGTTCGTCATGAGGTGGAGCGGGACGGGCCCGCCGTCCACCTCGATGCCGAGCGTGAGCTCCCGGAGGAGCGGCGTGCCCTGGGCGTAATCGGGGCGCGGGTCGAAATCCACGACGAGCCGCGGCTGGCCCTCGAGCGGCCGCACCATCCGCATGATCTCGATCGGCACCACGACGCCGAGGCCCGCCGGAATGCGCGGCGCGAAGTCGATGACCTCCCAGCTCCCGTCCTCCGCGGTGAAGACGCTCCGGACCACGTTGGTGTTCGGAAGGTAGGCGAGCGAGCCCTCGCGCTCGCCGGAGGTGTGGAGCACCCGGAAGGTGCCGCCCTTTTCGGCGTCGAGCAGCCGCCCGAACACCGATGGCGAGTCGAAGCGAGGGAGGCAGAGCCATTCGATGGCGCTCGTCGGCGACACGAGCCCGAGGAGCCTGCCGTTCCCGTAGACGGCGTGATTGAGCGGCGGAGCGCGCATGGTGCGGTCGTGCATCTGGAACTCCTAATCGGGGTCCCGCTGCTGAGGCAACCGCAGTCGCGGCCATCGTTACCTTTCCGCGACTTCAGCCTCCGGACGCATGCATCCTACCGATCCGACTGAGCCCCGCGCGGTGCCCGGCGCCACAGCCGGCCCCTCGGGCACCACCTTCGTCCTCTCCGCGCCCGACGCCACCGCCGTCACGCTGGCCCTGTTCGACGCGCGCGGAAGCGAGGCGCGCGTCCCGCTCGAGCGCGGAGCAGGCGGGACCTGGGAAGCGCACGTGCCCGGCATCGGACCCGGCGCGCGCTACGGCTACCGGGTCGCGGGGCCGTTCGACCCGGCGTCGGGCCTCTGGTTCAACCCGGCGAAGCTGCTCGTCGACCCGCGTGCCCGCGCGATCGCCGGACGTCTCACCTGGAGCGATCTCCTCCTCCCGGGGCGGGTGGATGCGCCGGACGATCCCGATCCGAGGGACAGCGCCGGCGTGGTTCCCCGGTCGGTGGTCGTCGCGAGCGCCTTCGATTGGGAGGGAGACGAGGCGCCGCGCACCACGTGGGACCGGACCGTGATCTACGAGTGCCACGTGCGAGGGATGACGGCGCTCCACCCCGGGGTCTCCGCGCCGCTCCGCGGGACCTTCCAGGGGCTCGCGTCGCCGCCTGTCATCGATCACCTCGTGGCGCTCGGCGTCACCGCCGTCCAGCTCCTGCCGATTCATCACAGCGTGATCGACCGCCGTCTTGCCGGTCTCGGGCTCACGAATTACTGGGGCTACAACACGATCGGGTACTTCGCGCCGGACGCGCGCTTCGCCACCGCGGTGCACGGCGAGCAGGTGGACGAGTTCCGCGCGATGGTCCGGAGTTTCCACCGTGCGGGGATCGAGGTCCTGCTCGACGTGGTCTACAACCACACCGGCGAGGGCGACCACGAAGGCCCGCTCCTCGCGTTCCGGGGAACGGACAACCGCGGCATCTACCGGCTCGACCCGCACGACGCGCGGCGGTATCCCGACTACACAGGGGTCGGCAACACGGTGCATGCCGGCAAGCCCGCCGCGCTCGACCTGGTCCTCGACAGTCTCCGATACTGGGTCGCCGAGATGCACGTGGACGGGTTCCGCTTCGACCTCGCCGCGACGCTCGGCCGGGCCGGCGGGGTCTTCGACGCGGCGGCGCCGTTCTTCGAGCGCGTGCGGGCGGACCCGCTGCTGTCACAGGTGAAGCTGATCGCCGAGCCGTGGGACCTCGGCCCGGAGGGATACCAGCTCGGCGCCTTTCCCGAGGGATGGGGCGAGTGGAACGACCGGTTCCGCGACGCGGCGCGCCGCTACTGGTCGGGACTTCCCGACGGACCCGGCGAGCTCGCGCGCCGGGTCGGTGGGAGTCCCGACGTCTTCGGGCGCCGGGCCCCGCTCGCGTCCGTGAACTTCGTCACGTGCCACGACGGCTTCACGCTCCGGGATCTCGTGAGCTACGAGCGGAGGCACAACGAGGCGAACCTCGAGGAGAACCGCGACGGCCATCACGCGAACCTGAGCCGGAACTGGGGCGCCGAGGGACCGACCACGGATCCCGCGATCCTGTCCAGGCGTGCGCGCGCCTCGCGCGGCCTCTTCGTCCTGCTCGCGCTCTCTCAGGGGGTTCCGATGATCTCGCACGGCGACGAGATCGGACGGACACAGGCGGGGAACAACAATGCGTACTGCCACGACAGTCCGCTCACGTGGGTGCACTGGGAGAAGCTGGAGGAGGAAGCGCCGCTGCACGAGCTCGTCCGCGCGCTCTTCCGGGTG
>DASUXZ010000075.1:0-5546 GCA_036377655.1 Gemmatimonadales bacterium | reverse complement strand
CGGCATCGACGCGGCGGTCTCCCCGCTGCCCTCGCCGCTCGACGACGCCGCCGACCGCTCGCCCGTCCGCTGCCTCGACCCCGAGGCCGAGCGCCGCATGGTCGCGCGCATCGACGCGGCGAAGGCGGAGGGCGACACCCTCGGCGGGATCGTCGAGGTCGTCGCGCGGAACCTCGTGCCCGGGCTCGGCAGCCACGTGAGCTGGGACCGGAAGCTCGATGGGCGCCTCGCCGCCGCGCTCATGTCGATTCCCGCCGTGAAGGGCGTCGAGATCGGGATGGGATTCGAGGCGGCGCGCCGCCCGGGATCCGGCGTCCACGACCCGATCGATCCGGGCGACGACGACCGCGACGTGCGGCGCGCGTTCCGTCGCCGCTCGAACAACGCCGGCGGCCTCGAGGGCGGGATGACCACCGGCGAGCCGCTCGTGCTCCGCGTCGCCATGAAGCCGATCGCCACGCTCATGTCGCCGCTCCCGACCGTGGACCTCCGGACCGGCGGGGCGGCCGCGGCGCAGAGCGAGCGCTCCGACGTCACCGCGGTGCCGGCGATGGGCGTCATCGCGGAGGCGCTCGTGGCGCTCGTGCTCGCGGACGCGATGCTCGAGAAGTTCGGCGGCGATTCGCTCGGCGAGATGCGGCGGAACGTCGATGGCTACCTCGCCGCCGCCGGGGCACGCTGGCGCGCCGAGCGCGGCCCCGAAGCAGGTGCCTGATGCGGCACCTCGTGCTCGTCGGTCTTCCGGGGGCGGGAAAGACGCTCGTCGGCGCCCAGGCGGCCGAGCTCCTCGCCACCACGGTCGCGGACATCGACGCGATCCTGGTGCGGCGGATGGGGATGCCGGTGGAACGGATGTTCGGTGAGCTCGGCGAGCCCCGCTTCCGCGAGCTCGAGCGCGAGGCGGTCGCGGCGGCGCTCGCAGGGCCGCCGTCGCTCATCGTGCCCGGCGGCGGATGGGCGGCCCAGCCGGGGGCCATCGAGTCGGCCCGGCCCGGCGCTTTCCTTATCTATGTGAAGGTGCCGCCGGCCGTCGCGGCGGCCCGCGCCTCCGAGAGCGAGCTGCGGCCGTTGCTCGCCGGCGGGAGCCCGCTCGAGCGCATGCGGGCCCTCCTCCGCGAGCGAGAGCCGTCCTATCTCAAGGCGGACGCGGAGGTGGCCAACGAAGGCCCTCCCTCCGAGACCGCCGCGGCGATCGCGGCCATGGCCCGGCGCTATGCCGGGTGGTAAGTGCTGTGAGCTCAAGGACTTGCAGGTAGCGTCCTTGCCAATGGCGGGTCGGGTGCGTTTTCTTGGTACCCCGTTCCATTAGACCTGGATAGGCCCCGCGGGGCCAGATTGCGTGTATGGCATCGAAGAAGACGAGTGATTCAGGAAAGGCCGCGAAGCCCGCGCCGAAGGCCGCGAAGGCCCCGAAGGGGACGAAGGCCGCGAAGGCCACGAGCCGGAAGTCCACCGCGAAGCGCGGCACCACGAAGCGCGCGGGGACCCGGGCGCGGGCCTCCGCGAACGGCGCGGGGATCCGGGCCGGCGATGCGCTCGTCATCGTCGAGTCGCCGACCAAGGCGCGGACGATCGGCAAGTATCTCGGCCCCGGCTACGCCGTGCGCGCCACCGTCGGCCACGTTCGCGACCTCCCCACGCGCAAGCTCGGCGTCGAGATCGAGGGGAACGGGCGCAGCTTCACGCCCGAGTACGTGACGATCAAGGGCAAGACGCAGACGCTCTCCGAGATCAAGAAGGCGGCGCGCGCGGCGAGCCACGTGTACCTCGCCACCGACCCCGACCGGGAGGGAGAGGCGATCGCCTGGCACGTCGCGGAGCAGATCGGCGAGGGCGTTCCCACCGAGCGGATTCTCTTCCACGAGATCACGCGCGACGCGATCCGCGAGGCGCTCGCCCAGCCCGGGCGCATCGACCAGAACAAGGTGGATGCCCAGCAGGCGCGCCGCATCCTCGACCGTCTCGTCGGCTACAAGGCGAGCCCGATCCTCTGGAAGACCATCAAGACGGGCCTCTCGGCGGGGCGCGTGCAGACGGTGGCGCTCAGGATGATCGTCGAGCGGGAGCGCGACATCCGTGCCTTCACGCCGCAGGAGTACTGGACCATCGAGGCGCTCTGCGCCTTCGGCGGGCAGGAGTTCGAGGCCTCGCTCCACAAGGTGGACGGCCACAAGCCGGTGCTCGGCGACGAAGCGGCGGCCCGCGCGGTGGTGGACGCCGTCCGGTCGCTGCCGTTCGTCGTCACGTCGGTCGAGAAGAAGCAGCGCCGGAAGAAGCCGGCGGCGCCGTTCACCACGAGCACGCTGCAGCAGGAAGCGGCCAAGAAGCTCGGGTTCTCGAGCCGCCGCACCATGCGCGCCGCGCAGGACCTCTACGAGGGCATCGAGATCGGCGAGGACGGCCCCACCGGCCTCATCACCTACATGCGGACCGACTCGGTGCGCGTGTCGGATGCCGCGATCGCGTCGGTGCGCGAATTCATCGGCAGCAACTACGACCGCCGCTACCTCCCCGAGTCCCCCAACGCCTACTCGTCGAAGAAGGCGGCGCGCGTCCAGGACGCGCACGAGGCGGTCCGGCCCACGGACGTCACCCGCCGGCCCGAGCGGCTCCAGCGGTACCTCGAGCCCGACCAGTACCGGCTCTACCAGCTCATCTGGCAGCGCTTCGTCGCCTCGCAGATGACGCCGGCCGTCTACGACATGACGATCGTGGACTTCGACCTCGGCCGCTATCTCTTCCGCGCCACGGGCTCGGTCATCGTCTTCGACGGGTACCACGTCCTCTACTCCGAGGGCCGCGAGGTGGAGGAAGGGAAGAGCGTCGAGGACCTCTCGCCGATCCCTCCGCTCGACAAGGGAGACGCCGTCGAGGTGCGCGAGATCGTGCCCTCGCAGCACTTCACCGAGCCCCCGCCACGGTACTCGGAAGCGAGCCTCGTGAAGGAGCTCGAGCGCCTCGGCATCGGGCGGCCGTCCACCTACAGCGCGATCATCTCGACCCTCACGGCGCGCGAGTACGTGCGCGTGGAGCAGCGCCGGTTCTTCCCGACGCCGCTCGGCGAGACGGTCGAAGTGATGATGGTCCGCAACTTCCCGGACATCTTCAACGTCGAGTTCACCTCGCGGATGGAGGAGGAGCTCGACCAGATCGAGGAAGAGGGCAAGGCGTGGCAGGAGGTCCTGCGCGACTTCTACGGCCCGTTCACCGACGCGCTCGAGTCGGTGGACCTGAACGCGCTCGTTGCGGAGGCGCACGGCCTCGACGCGGCGAAGCTCGCGGAGGAGCGGTGCCCCAAGTGCGGCTCGCCGATCGAGCTCCGCACCGGGCGCTTCGGGCCGTACCTCGCATGCGTGAAGTACAAGGAGTCGTGCGACTACGTGAAGTCGCTCAAGAAGGACCGCGTGCCGGACCGCCCGAGCGACGAGAAGTGCCACCTCTGCGGCTCGGCGATGGTCATCAAGACCGGCCGCTTCGGCGAGTTCCTCGCGTGCACCCGCTACCCCGAGTGCAAGGGCACGCGCTCCATCCCGCTCGGCATCAAGTGCCCCAGGGACGGCGGCGACCTCGCCGAGCGGCGCACCAAGAAGGGGAAGTCGTTCTGGGGCTGCCTCAATTACCCCGCGTGCGATTTCTCGACGTGGAACCGGCCGGTGGCCGAGACCTGCCCGGAGTGCGGCTGGGTCGGGATGGAGCAGCGGAAGACGCGCGCGGAAGGCGAGACGCGCACGTGCATGAAGTGCGGCAATCGCATCGTCGTGACCGAGCCCGAGGAGGCGGCCCTGGCGTGAAGGCGACGGTAGTCGGCGGCGGTCTCGCCGGCTCGGAGGCGGCCTGGGCCCTCGCGGAGCGCGGGGTGTCCGTCACGCTCTGCGAGATGCGCCCCGACGTGCGGACCCCGGCCCACGGGACGAGCCGGCTCGCGGAGCTCGTCTGCAGCAACACCTTCAAGTCGATCGAGACGTCCAACGCCCACGGCCTCCTCAAGGCCGAGCTCCGCGCGCTCGGGAGCCTGCTCCTGCCGTGCGCCGACGAGGCGCGCGTGCCCGGCGGCGCCGCGCTCACCGTGGACCGCGAGGTCTTCTCCCGGCTCGTGGACGAGCGCATCCATTCGCACCCCAACATCACCGTGGTGCGCGGGGAGGTGACGGAGCTTCCCTCGCCGGGCATCGTCGCGACCGGGCCGCTCACGTCGGACCGCCTCGCCGACGCGATCGCCGCGCGGCTCGGCAGCGGCGCGCTCGCCTTCTACGACGCGATCGCGCCGATCGTCTCCGCCGAGTCGCTCGACCGGAGCCGGGTCTACGCCCTGTCGCGGTATGGCAAGGGCGAAGGCGACGACTACCTCAACTGTCCGATGGACCGCGCCGGCTACGAGGCGTTCATCGACGCCCTCGCCGCCGGCGACCAGTACTCGGGGCACGATTTCGACGGGGTGCCCTACTTCGAAGGGTGCCTCCCCATCGAGGAGATGGCGCGCCGCGGCCGCGAGACGCCGCGCTTCGGGCCGATGAAGCCGGTCGGGCTCCCGGACCCGGCCACCGGGCGCGAGCCGTACGCGGTGGTGCAGCTCCGCCGCGAGGACCGCGCGGGGCGGATGTGGAACCTCGTCGGCTTCCAGACGCGGCTCCGGATTCCCGAGCAGAAGCGCGTCTTCACGATGATCCCCGGGCTCGAGGAGGCGGAGTTCCTGCGCTTCGGCAGCATCCACCGGAACGCCTACCTCAACAGTCCCGCGACGCTCGGCCCGGCGCTCACCGCGCGCGACGACGACCGCCTCTTCTTCGCGGGGCAGCTCACCGGCGTCGAGGGCTATACCGAGTCGCTCGGCACAGGGCTCCTCGCCGGCATCAACCTCGCGCGGCGGCTCGCGGGAAAGGATGCGCGGGTCCCTCCGCCCACCACGATGGTCGGCGCACTCTATCGCTATCTCCGCGAGGCGGACCCGAAGCATTTCCAGCCGATGAACGCGAACTTCGGGCTGGTGGAGGTGGATGGAAGGATGGAAGGTTGGAAGGATGGAAGGGGGGGGCGCGCCGCCAAGTCCGGGAGGAAGGAGCGGCTCGCGGAGATCGCGCTCGCGGACCTGCACGAGTGGATGGCGGCGCTGTGAACGTTCCACCCTTCCACCGTTCCACCCTTCCCTCCGAGGCCGAGGAGTTCCTCCGCCACCTCGCCGACGAGCGGCAGCAGTCGCCGCACACCGTGGCCGCCTACCGGCGGGACATCGAGGCGTTCGTCGAGTTCTGCGGCCGGCATTACGGGAGCTGGACGTGGGGAACGGTGGACCGGCTCGGCCTGCGCGGCTTCCTCGGCGACCTGCAGCGCCGGGGGCTCGCGAAGCGCTCGGCCGCACGCGCGCTGAGCGCGGTGCGGAGCCTCTACCGGTACCTGCAGGAACATCACGGCGTGTCGAACACCGTCGCCAGGGCGGCGCGGGTGCCAAAGCTCGACAAGCGGCTCCCTACGCACATGGAGCGGGAGCAGACCGAACAGCTCTTCGCCTGGGCGGAGGAGCGCGCGAAGCTCGACGAGTTTCAGCCGGT
>DASUXZ010000074.1:0-3561 GCA_036377655.1 Gemmatimonadales bacterium | reverse complement strand
GGGACAGTGCCGCGATCCAGCGCGGGCCGTCCGAGGGCGGGACGTGGCGCGCGTTCGACTCGCCCGATGCCTATCGCAGCTGGCTCGAAGCGGGTGGCGGGGTGGCGCTCGAGGCGGTGCGCATCGAGCCGCGGCAGTACGGCGACATGGCGGCGGTGTGGGTCACGACGCGCCGCGCGGGCGAGTCGCGCGGGCCGGCCACGACGGACCACTTCCTCCTCCGTCGCTTCGGCGGCGCGTGGCGCATCACGGCCCTCGCCTCCGTCGCCGCCGTTCCGCCCGCCGCGGCACGCTGACCGTGGGCGCGCAGCTCGTGGAGGCCGTCGCCCGGGTCCTCGATGCGGGGGGCGTGCCCGACACGGTGCTCGCCGACGCGGCGGAGGCACTCCGCTCGGCGAGCGGCGCCGAGCGCGTGGAGATCTGGCGCGCCGAACGCGACTCGCCGGGCTTCTACGTCGTGAGCGCGCCCCCGGCGCCGGCCGCGATCATCGGATCGCTCGACTTCGTCCCGGGCGAAGGAACGCGGCTTCCGCTCCGGCCGGGGGGCGGCGAGGCGATCGGGATGCTGCGCGTCGTCGGCGCCCGTCCGGACGGCCTCGAGACCGTGGGCCACCTCCTCTCGATCTTCCTCGCCGGCGTCCGCGTCGGCGAGGCGAGCCACGCCGCGAGCGCGGCCCAGGACCGTACGGTCGAGGAAGCGCGCCAGTTCACCTCGCTCATCATCGACTCGCTCCCGGTCGGGCTCTACGTCGTGGACCGCGACTACCGGATCCAGGTCTGGAACCGGAAGCGCGAGACCGGCACCCAGGGCCTTGCGCGGCACGAAGTGGTCGGGCGGACCATCTTCGAAGTCCTGACCCGGCAGCCGGAGCCGGCGCTGCGCGCGGAGTTCGATGCGATCTTCGAGACCGGCGAGCTCCGGCAGAGCGACATGGAGGTCGATACGCCGGATGGGCGCCGGACCTATCGGCTCACGCGGCTTCCCATGCGCCTCGGCGGTGACGCCATTTCCCACGTGATGACCATCGGCGAGGACGTGTCCGAGTGGCGCGAGGTCCAGAGCCGGATCCTCCAGAGCGAGAAGCTCGCCGCGCTCGGCCAGCTCGCCGCGGGCATCATGCACGAGATCAACAACCCGCTCGCGACGATCGCCGCCTGCGTGGCCGCCGGCGAGGGACGGCTCGACGAGATCTCCGGCCCCGGAACCGAGCCGATGCGCGAGTACCTCGCGATCATCGACAAGGAAGTCCAGCGGTGCACGAACATCGTGGACGGCCTCCTCGACTTCAGCCGGCCGAAGGCGCGTGAGAAGGCCTGGGCCGACCTCAACGACGTCGTCGGCGAGGCGCTCAACCTGCTCCGCCACCACAAGCGGTTCAAGCTGATCGCGCTCGAGCGGGACCTCGAGCCCGACCTGCCCCCGGTCAAGGTCAACCGCGAGCAGATCGTCCAGGTGCTCATGGCGCTCACCATCAATGCGATCGACGCGATGGAGGCGGGTGGGCGCCTCACGGTGCGGACGGCCTCGGGCGGGCGCCGCTTCGACGAGGTGCGGGTGGAAGTCGAGGACACCGGCCCGGGCATTCCGGACGCGGTGCAGTCGAAGATCTTCGAGCCGTTCTTCACGACGAAGGCGCCGGGGCGGGGTACCGGGCTCGGCCTGTCGATCTGCTACGGCATCGTGGAGGAGCATGGCGGGCGCATCGAGGTGGAGAGCCAGCTCGGGCGCGGCACGCTCTTCCGGGTGACGCTGCCGGTCGGGGCGGTCGTGCCATGAAGATCCTCGTCATCGAGGACGACCGCACCGTCGGGCAGTACGTGAAGCGCGGGCTCGACGAGCACGGCTTTCACGCCGACCTCGTGGACGACGGCATGGAGGGCCTCCGGCTCGCCTCGGGCGGGCAGTACGACCTGCTCGTGCTCGACCTCCGGCTGCCGGGCATGACCGGGCTCGAGGTCCTCCGGACGCTGCGGGACCGGGGAAACACCGTGCCGATCCTCGTCCTCACCGCGCAGGACGCGCTCGATTTCAAGGTGCAGGCGCTCCGGTCGGGCGCCGACGACTACGTCACGAAGCCGTTCGCCTTCGAGGAGCTCCTCGCGCGCGTGGAGGCGCTCGGGCGCCGGCCGCAGCAGCTCCGCTCGCCGGTGATCCGGATCGACGACCTCGAGCTCGACACCGCGACCCGCGAGGTGCGGCGGGCCGGGGCCCCGATCGAGCTCACGCCGAAGGAGTACACCGTCCTCGAGTACCTGATGCGGCACTCGCCCCGCGTCATGTCGCGCACGCTCATCACCGAGTACGCGTGGGACTATCACTTCGACCCCGGCACGAACATCGTGGACGTGGTGATCAACCGGATCCGCAAGAAGGTGGACGCCGGCAAGGCCCGGAAGCTCGTGCACACCGTGCGCGGCGTGGGCTACGTGGTGAAGGCGTGAGATGAGGACGATCCGCGGGCGGCTCACGGCGTGGTACACCGTCGCGCTCGCCCTCGCGCTGCTCGCATTCGGGACGGCGCTCTATTTCGAGCTCCAGCAGCCGAGCGAGCTCGAGCTCGACGAGCGGCTGGGGCTGGAATCGAACCTCGCCGTCCGCTGGCTCGAGGATTCGCACCGCATCCTCGGGCGCCTGGTGCGCCGGGACACCATCGTCGATCCCGCCCTGGCCGACTCCTCGGTGCTCGACGACATCGGCACCACCACGACGCTCAATCCCGCCATCGCCTCGTACTTCGAGGCCTTCCGCGACTACATCGTGATCATGGACCGGAACGGGGGCATCCTCTTCCTGTCCGAGTCCGCGCGCGAGCTTGGCTTCTCCGCGATCGAGCAGCTCGCGGGCCAGGTGCCGCCGGCGCTCCGCGCGGTGCCGCCGGCCACGCTCGCGCTCCAGGCGCCGGGCAACGGCGTCCGCTTCATCGTGACGCCGGTCGAGGGAGCGGGGGAGGACATCGGCGCGGTGCTCGTGGCCGCGCCGCTCGTGCGCTCCGCGTTCGATCCGCGGGTGCTCATCCGGGCCATGCTCGTGATCTCGCCGATCGTGCTCCTCTGCGCGGTGGCGCTCGCCTACTGGCTCGCGGGCACGGCCCTCTCCCCGGTGCGCGGGATCATGGACGAGGTGGATGCGATCAAGGACGGGCGGAGCCTGCACCGGCGCGTCGCCGTCCCGATGTCGGGCGACGAGATGGCGCGGCTCGCCCTCACGCTGAACGGCATGCTCGCGCGCCTCGAGGAGAGCTTCGCGAGCCTGCACCGCTTCACCGCCGACGCGAGCCACGAGCTCAAGACGCCGCTCATGGTGGTGCGGGCCGGCGTCGAGCGGGCGCTCACGCACCCCGGCACGCCCGCCGAGAGCATCGAGGCGCTCGACGAGACGCTCGAGCAGATCAACCAGATGACGGAGATGGTGGAGAACCTGCTGACGCTCGCCCGCGCGGACGAGGGGCGCGCGCCGCTCACCGTCGAGCCGACCGACCTGCGCGAGCTCGTGGCCGATGCCGAGGAGACGGCGGGCCTCCTGGCGGAGGCAGGCGGCGTCACCGTCGAGAGCCGGTCGCC
>DASUXZ010000073.1:0-4124 GCA_036377655.1 Gemmatimonadales bacterium | reverse complement strand
CACCGACGTCATCGACCGCGCGGCGAGCGCGGCGCTCGTCTCGCAGGCGGGCTCGCTCCGCCCGCGCCACCTGCCCGTGGCCGTGACCCTCCGCGATCCGGCGCTCGAGCGGATCGCCTCGCTCCGTCCGGACTCGGACGTGGCGGTGTTCGAGCGCGCGGCCGCCGAGGAGCTCATGCTCTCACGGAGCGAGGCGCTCGAAGGGATGCGGCGGCAGGGGATCGTGGTGCTGGATGTCCCGCCCGGACGGGCGGGGGAGACGGTCGTGGAGCGGTACCATCACCTCAAGCGGCGCGGGCTCCTCTAGCGGAGCCCGCCGTCACATGGCGGGGACGAGCTCGAGGCACTCCGAGTACGCCGACGCGAACGCCTCGACGCAATCCCGGTCGAGCTGCGTGCCGGCCACCCGGCCGAGCTCGACGAGCGCGTCGTCGGGGATCCAGGGCGCGCGGTAGGGGCGTCGCGTCGTCATCGCGTCGAAGGTGTCGGCGACCGCGATGATGCGCGCCTCGATCGGGATGGCGTCTCCCTCGAGGCCGTCGGGGAAGCCGAGCCCGTCGATCCGCTCGTGATGCGAGCGGACGCAGCGGAGGACCGCCGGCGTATCGTTCGCGAGCGGGGAGAGCATCTGCTCGCCGAGGGCCGGGTGCTCGCGGATCTGGATGAACTCGTCGTCGGTGAGGGTGCCGGGCTTGTGCAGCACCGCTTCGCGCGTGCCGATCTTGCCGATGTCGTGCAGCTCGCCGCCGAGGCGGATGTGGTCGAGGGAGGTGGCGTCGAATCCGAGGTATCGGGCGGTCGCGACCGCGTACTGGCTCACGCGGATCGAGTGGCCGCGGGTATAGGCGTCCTTGGCCTCGAGGGCCCGGGCCAGCATCTGGACGCCCTGCAGGAAGAGCTCCTGGATCCGCTCCGCCTGCTCGGTGACGCGCCGCTCGAGGTTGGCCTGGTAGAACCGGTTCTGCGTCACGAGCGCGCGCTTCTCGAGGGCGCGGACCACGCGCGCCTGCAGCTCGTCGAAGGAGACGGGCTTGACGAGAAAGTCGGCGGCGCCGCGATGCAGGCACTCGACGGCGGTGGCGGTGTCCGTCGCGCCGCTCAGGAGGATGACGGCGGTGTCGGGATGGAGCCGGCGGACCTCGAGGAGCAGTCCCATCCCGTCCATCTCGGGCATGCGCATGTCCGAGACGATGAGGGGGACGTCGCCGAGCTCGCCGAGGAGGTCGAGGGCTTCGCGGCCGGTGGCCGCTTCGAGGCAGGCAAAGCCCTGTTGCCTGAAAAGGCGCGTGAGTGCGCGCCGGACGCCCGGCTCGTCGTCGACGACCAGGCACCGGGCGGCCCCCTCGGGGGCCGGACCCGACTCAGCTACCGTCATGTATGAACTCCAGGCAGACGTAGGCCCACGAGCCGCGCCAGCCAGCCCTTCCCACCTATAATACGTTGAAGCGGACGGACGTACGGTAGGCAATTTCGAGGAATTTGTAAACACCCGGGACGGGGGAAACGAGGGACTGATGAACAGCTTTGGCACGCGCGCGCGACTCACGGCAGGTGGCCGGACCTGCGAAATCCACCGCCTTCCGGCGCTCGGCGAGCGGGGAATGGACGTGAGCCGGCTCCCGTACTCGCTCCGAATCCTGCTCGAGAACCTCCTGCGGCGGGAGGACGGCTCGATCGTCACGCGCGACGACATCGAGTCGCTCGCGCGATGGCGCCCGGGCGCCGCCCAGGAGCGGGAGATCGCCTTCGCGCCGGCGCGCGTGCTGCTCCAGGACTTCACCGGCGTGCCCGCCGTCGTGGACCTCGCCGCGATGCGGGACGCGATGGCGGCACTCGGCGGCGACCCGCGGAAGATCAACCCGCTCCAGCCCGTCGAGCTCGTGGTGGACCACTCGGTGCAGGTGGACGCCTTCGGCTCGAAGGAGGCGTTCGCGCTGAACGAGGAGCTCGACTACGGCCGGAATCGCGAGCGGTACGCCTTCCTGCGCTGGGGCCAGCGCGCCTTCGACAACTTCCGGGTGGTGCCGCCGAATACCGGGATCGTGCACCAGGTCAACCTCGAGTACCTCGCGCGCGTCGTCTTCACCTCCGACGAGAACCCGCAGTCCGGCGGGGTGCTCCAGGCGTACCCCGACACCGTGGTCGGCACCGATTCGCATACGCCGATGGTGAACGGACTCGGTGTCCTCGGGTGGGGCGTCGGCGGCATCGAGGCGGAGGCCGCCATGCTCGGCCAGCCGGTGAGCATGCTGGTTCCCGAGGTGATCGGCTTCCGCCTCTCCGGCGCGCTTCGCGAAGGGACCACCGCGACGGACCTCGTCCTCACGGTGACCGAGCTGCTCCGGAAGAAGGGCGTCGTCGGCAAGTTCGTCGAGTTCTTCGGGCCGGGGCTCTCCAGCCTGCCGCTCGCGGACCGCGCCACGATCGGGAACATGTCCCCCGAGTACGGCGCCACCTGCGCGATCTTCCCGGTGGACCAGGTCACGCTCGACTACCTCCGGTTCACCGGACGGCCGGCCGAGCGGGTCGAGCTCGTCGAGGCGTACATGAAGGAGCAGGGGCTCTTCCACACCGCGAGCTCGCCCGAGCCCGAGTTCACCGACACGGTCGAGCTGGATCTCGGCACGGTGGAGCCGAGCATCGCGGGGCCGCGGCGCCCCCAGGATCGCGTCCGGCTCGCCGACGTCCCCGCGTCGTTCGGGAAGGCGCTCCCGCAGCTCCTGCCTGCCGGCATCGAGGCGTCCCGGGGGAAGGCGGTCGCCGCGGCGGTGGCCGAAGCGTTCAGGAACGAGAAGTGGGGCGAGGGCTCGCAGCAGTCGCCGGCGGCGGCCCCCGCCGCCGACGCCGAGATCGATCATGGGTCGATCGTCATCGCCGCGATCACGAGCTGCACCAACACCTCGAACCCCGCGGTCATGATCGCGGCGGGCCTCGTCGCGAAGAAGGCGGTGGAGCGAGGGCTCGAGCGGAAGCCCTGGGTCAAGACGAGCCTCGCGCCGGGATCGAAGGTCGTCACCCGCTACTACGAGAAGGCCGGCCTCACGCCGTACCTCGACCAGCTCGGCTTCCAGACCGTCGGCTACGGCTGCACCACCTGCATCGGCAACTCGGGCCCGCTCCCGGAGAACATCTCCGAGCAGATCTCGAAGCGCGAGCTGGTGGCGGTGTCGGTGCTCTCGGGGAACCGGAACTTCGAGGGGCGCATCAACTCGGAAGTTCGCGCCAACTACCTGATGTCGCCGCCGCTCGTCGTCGCGTACGCGCTCGCCGGGCGCATCGACGTGAACCTCCTCGAGGAGCCGCTCGGCGAGGACCGCCTCGGCAAGCCGGTGTACCTCAAGGACATCTGGCCGTCGCGGGCGGAGGTGGACCAGGTGCTGCGCGACGCGGTCCGCTCGGAGATGTTCCTCGAGACCTATGCCGACGTCTTCGAGGGCGACGAGCGGTGGAACTCGATGCCCGTGCCCGAGGGCGATCACTTCGCCTGGGAGCCGGCGTCCACCTACGTGCGCCAGCCGACCTACTTCGAGGGAATGCCCGAGCACGCGCCGACGCGCGTGGAGGAGATCGCCGGCGCGCGCGCCCTCCTCATGCTCGCCGACTCGATCACCACCGACCACATCTCGCCGGCAGGCAGCATCCGGCGCAAGTCGCCCGCAGGCGACTATCTCGTCGAGCGCGGCGTGGACCCGAAGGAGTTCAATTCCTACGGTTCGCGGCGCGGCAATCACGAGGTCATGGTGCGCGGCACCTTCGCGAACGTGCGCATCCGCAACCAGCTCGCGCCCGGGACGGAAGGCGGGTTCACCACCTACTTCCCGACCGGGGAGGTCCTCACGGTCTTCGACGCCGCGGAGCGGTACATCAAGGACGGCACGCCGCTCGTGGTGCTCGCGGGCAAGGAGTACGGCTCGGGCTCGAGCCGCGACTGGGCGGCGAAGGGACCGAACCTGCAGGGCGTCAAGTTCGTGATCGCCGAGAGCTACGAGCGCATCCACCGCTCGAACCTCGTGGGCATGGGCATCCTGCCGCTCCAGTTCGAGGACGGGCAGAGCGTCGCCAGCCTCGGGCTCACCGGCGAGGAGGTCTTCAGCGTCGAGAACCCCGACGAGGGCCTGGCCCAG
>DASUXZ010000072.1:0-14484 GCA_036377655.1 Gemmatimonadales bacterium | reverse complement strand
CGTCTGCTTCATCTTCTGGAGGATCATCGCCGAGATCTCGGGGGGCGGGTACTTCTTGCCCTGGATCTCGACGGAGGCGAGGCCGTTCTGGCCGGCTTCCACCTTGTAGGGAACGTGCTTCGTCTCTTCGGTGATCTCGTTCATGCGGCGGCCCATGAACCGCTTGATCGAGAAGATGGTCTGCTTCGGGTTCGTCACCGCCTGCCGCTTGGCCACCTGGCCGACGAGCCGCTCCCCATCCTTCGTGAACGCGACGACGGAGGGCGTGGTGCGTCCCCCTTCCGCGTTCGGGATGACGACGGGATCGCCGCCCTCCATGACCGAGACGACGGAGTTCGTCGTCCCGAGGTCGATGCCGATGATCTTCGATGCCATGAGCGTTCCTTTCTTCCACTACCCGGAGGGTGAGCGGTGCCGCCGGGCGTGGTTCGCGCCGGCTTGACTGACGCCACGGGCAGGTGCAATCGGCGTACCGTGGAAAACTGCCATTATGGCATAAGGTAAAGTAGGTTATTGCAAAGGGTTACGACGCCGGATCGCGGCCTGGACGACCGCGGTCACGGCGCCCGGAAACCCGTCCGTCGCTTTGGCGGTGTTGTCAGGTGGAGGGGAGCCCCGCCGCGGACTCCGCAGCGCTGCGAGGTTCACCGCGCCAGCATCACGTGCGCCCACGGGAGCCCCGGGTACATGAGCCAGGGGCGGTCCACCGTGGGTTGCTCCGTGACGCCGCTCGATTCTTCGGTGGCGTAGGGGAGATAGAGGACGTCGAGGGCGGAGTGCTTCTCGGGCGCGCCGCGGGTCGCGTCGAAGGAATCGCTCTCGGCGAAGACCGACGAGAGGAGCGCCGCGGCGGGCATGACGATGCGGCCGGCCTTCACGTCCGCGAGGCGCGCCGAGTCCACCGCCTCGCGGCGGGTGACGCCGGCCTTCCGGAGCTCGCGCCCGCGCTCCATGAACGGCTCGAGCGACCGGTGGTAACAGGAAACCTGGAAGCCCTTGTGTGCGGGATCGTCGCCCAGGCAGATCATCTCGTTCGTGCCGGCGCGGAGCTCGACGAGGTCCGGACCGCGGTAGCCGAGCACGCGGGCGCCCGGGCGCATGCTGTCCGGAAGCGGCAGGACGGCGGCCGCGATCTCCCACGCGGGGGAGCGCCCCTGGGCAGCTGCCCAGCCGGGAACGAGGAGGACGGCGACGAGCGCCGCGGACACAATACGGGTCTGGTTCGCCATCGGACGCTCGGGCTGGGGGAACTTGAGCCTGCCGCCGGGCCTCGCAAAGCGCAAGAGCGCCTGACCCTACCGCTCGTGACTCACGTCACGACTCTGCGATTCGTGATGCGATATCGTGCTTTCCGCGAGCCGGCGCCGCTTCGGGCGCTGTCTGCCGCGGGGAAGCAACCGGACAGGAGGAGTTAACAATGCTGTGGACCATCTTCGTGGTTCTCGTGGTACTCTGGCTGCTCGGCATGGTGACTTCGTACACCTTGGGCGGCCTCATCCACGTGCTGCTTGTTATCGCCATCATCGTCGCCCTGATCAATCTGATCCAGGGTCGGCGCACGCTCTGACCGGTCCCGCGGCGAGTGCCGCGCTGGCTGAGCGCCTCGAACGGGATCCTGCCGCCTGACAGGGCAGGATCCCGTTCGCTATTGTGACCGGTCACCCGCATCACATCAATCCAGAGGCAGAGCATGGCCAGGAGCAGGAATGGGGACCGCCGGGGCGTGAAGAAGTCCGCCTCGCGGGGCTCGTCCGCGGCGGCGGCCCGCCGCCCCACGGCGCGGGAGGCGGAGCGAAAGGTCCGCTACGCGGTCGTGGGGCTCGGACATATCGCGCAGGTGGCGGTGCTGCCTGCGTTCGCACACGCGCGGGAGAATTCCGAGCTGGTGTGCCTCATCTCGGACGACTCGGAAAAGCTCGAGAAGCTCGGGCGGAAATACCGGGTGGAGCACCGCTCCGACTACGACCGGTTCGAGGAGGCGCTCGCGGCCTCGGCGGCGGACGCCGTCTACATCGCCCTCCCGAATCACCTCCATCGCGAATACACCGAGCGGGCCGCCGCGGCCGGCGTTCACGTGCTCTGCGAGAAGCCGATGGCGGTGACCGAGGAGGACTGCGAGGCGATGATCGACGCCTGCGACCGGAACGGCGTCAAGCTCATGATCGCCTACCGGCTCCACTTCGAGGAGGCGAACCTCCGCGCCGTCGAGCTGGTGCAGTCGGGGAGGCTCGGCGACGTCCGCATCTTCGACTCCGTGTTCACGATGGACGTGAAGGAGGGCGACATCCGCCTCAACCCGCGCACCGAGGGCGGCGGCACGCTCTACGACATCGGCATCTACTGCATCAACGCCGCGCGCTATCTCTTCGAGGACGAGCCGGTCGAAGTGCAGGCGTTCACCGCCCGCAACGGCGAGCCGCGCTTTTCCGCCGAAGGCGTCGACGAGATGACGTCGGCGACGCTCCGCTTTCCCGGCGATCGCCTCGCCTCGTTCGTGACCAGCTTCGGCACGGCGGACGTCTCGCGGCTCCAGGTCGTCGGGACGAAGGGGACCCTCGTGCTCGACCCGGCCTACGAGTACGCGGGCGCGTTGGAGCACGAGGTCACCATCGGGGAGCGGACGCGCACGACCTCCTTCCCGAAGCGCGACCAGTTCGCCGCCGAGCTCGTGTACTTCTCGGAGTGCGTGATGACCGGGGAGGAGCCCGAGCCGTCGGGCTGGGAAGGCCTGGGCGACGTCCGCATCATCCGCGCCCTCTACGAATCCGCGGACACGGGGCGACCGGTGAAGCTGGCGCCGTTCGACAAGCACGAGCGGCCCACGCTCGAGCAGGAGATCCGCAAGCCGCCGGTCTCGAAACCGAAGCTCGTGAACACGGAAGCCCCCTCCGAGTAGGCGGGGCGAGCCCGGCGCATGTTTCCCTACCGCGACGACAACCCGACCCTCGCCACGCCCGTGGCGACGATCGGGCTCATCGCCGCGAACGTCGTCATGTGGGTCGTGGTGCAGGGGATGGGCGCGGAGCCGCGGCTCTCCGCCTCGGTGTGCGAGCTCGGCCTCATTCCCGGCGAGTTCCTCGGCCGGCTCCCGGCCGGCTACGCGCTTCCCATCGCCCCCGGGGTCGCATGCGTGATGGAAGGCACGCCGGCCTGGTACGCGCCGCTCACCTCGATGTTCCTGCACGGCGGGTGGCTCCACCTCATCGGCAACATGTGGTTCCTCTGGGTCTTCGGGAACAACGTCGAGGACTCGATGGGTCACCTGCGGTACGTCGTCTTCTATCTCCTCTGCGGCCTCGGCGCGGCGGCGGTCCAGACACTCCTCGACCCGTCGAGCCCGATCCCGATGGTCGGCGCGTCCGGGGCGATCAGCGGCGTGATGGGCGCCTACGTGCTCCTGTACCCCCGGGTGCAGGTCCACATGCTCGTGGTGCTCGTCATCTTCATCACCCGCATCCGGGTGCCGGCCTTCCTCATGCTCGGCTACTGGTTCCTCCTCCAGCTGCTCGGGGGAGCCGCGTCGGTCGGCGCGGAGGGCGGGGGGGTCGCGTTCTGGGCGCACGTCGGCGGCTTCCTGGCGGGCGCGGCCCTGATTCCCGTCTTCAAGGACCGGGAGCTCGTGGCGCGGCACCGGGCGCTCGCGCGTACCATGTAGCGGCGGACACGTGACCGGCCGCACAACCCGCGACGGCGCGGTTCCGTAGATTCGGCTCACGTCCAACCTCCTTCGAGAGGCGGCCGATGAACCGCGACGACGCGAACGAAATCCCCCCTGCCATCCGCAAGCTCCTGGCCGCCGCGCTCATCGCCGGCGGCCTTGCATGTGCGGGGCAGTGGGCCGCACCCGGTCCGGCGGCGGGCACGCCGGCGCCGGCCCAGCCCGCCGGCGCGACGCCGGCACCGGCGCCGGCCCAGTCGCCCGATCCCGTCGAGCCATCCGAGGCGGTCGTCTCGGTCGAGCCCGACGACAGTCTCCGCGCCGAGGCGGCCAGGATACTCGCCGACAGCCTCCGCCGGGACAGCCTGAGGGCCGACTCCCTCCGACGGGCGCCACCCCGGTAACCGCTCCCCGGCCGCGCGCAGGGCGCTATCTTCCGGGGGTCACCTCACCCGGACTTCCATGGCACAGGTCAGCCGCGACGCTCGCTCCGCCGGCAGTGGCAGCGAGCTCGATCCGCGCTTCATTCCGCGGAATCCGGGCATTCCCCTCGAGCTCGACTGGGTGCGGGATGTCCGCGTGAACCGGAGCGCCGTCGAGCGGCGGGCGGCCACGCTCGGCACCCGCCGGACGGTCAAGAAGGAATGGCAGGCGGCGTGGCTGCTCCGCGCCATCACCCTGATGGACCTCACGACGCTCTCGGGCGACGATACGCCGGGGCGGGTCCGCCGCCTCTGCGCCAAGGCACGGCAGCCGGTCCAGCCGGAGCTCCTCGCGCAGCTCGGCGCGGCGTCGCTCCGGATCCGGACCGCGGCCGTCTGCGTCTACCACGCGATGGTTCCGACGGCGGTCGAGGCGCTCGCCGGAAGCGGCATCCCGGTGGCGGCGGTGTCCACCGGGTTCCCCGCCGGCCTCTCGCCGTTCCGCCAGCGCCTCGCCGAGATCGGCGAGTCGGTCCAGGCCGGGGCGGAGGAGATCGACGTCGTCATCACCCGGTCCCACGTCCTCACCGGCGACTGGCAGGCGCTCTACGACGAGGTGCGCGCCTTCCGCGAGGCATGTGGCGACGCGCACATCAAGACGATCCTCGCCACCGGCGAGCTCGGCACCCTCCGCAACGTGGCCCGGGCGAGCCTCGTGTGCATGATGGCGGGCGCCGACTTCATCAAGACGTCGACCGGCAAGGAAGGCGTGAACGCGGTGCTCCCGGTCGGGCTCGTGATGGTGCGGGCCATCCGCGAGTACCTCGAGCGCAGGGGGCACCTGGTGGGCTTCAAGCCGGCCGGCGGGATCCGCACGGCCAGGGACTCGCTCGTCTGGCTCAGCCTCATGAAGGAGGAGCTCGGGGACCGCTGGCTCCGGCCCGAGCTCTTCCGCTTCGGCGCGAGCGCGCTCCTCACCGACATCGAGCGCCAGCTCGAGTATTTCGCGACGGGCCGCTATTCGGCGGACTACCGGCACCCGATGGGATGACACGACCGATGGCATCCATTCCGCAGATCTTCGAATCGATGGAGTACGGCCCCGCCCCCGAAGCCGCCTCGCCGGCGCTCGCGTGGATCGCGGAGCACGGCGGGCGCTTCGGGCATTTCATCGGCAACGCGGGCGTGGACCCGTCGGATGGGGCGTGGTTCGACACCTCGAACCCCGCAAACGGCAAGGTACTCGCCGCGGTCGCGCAGGGTTCGGCGGCGGACGTGGACCGGGCGGTGCGCGCGGCGCGCGCGGCGCAGAAGGCGTGGGCGGCGATCGGCGGGCATGCCCGGGCGCGCCACCTCTATGCGATCGCCCGGCAGGTCCAGAAGCACGCGCGGCTGCTCGCGGTGCTCGAGTCGCTCGACAACGGGAAGCCGATCCGCGAGTCGCGTGACATCGACGTGCCGCTCGTCGCGCGGCACTTCTACCATCACGCCGGCTGGGCGCAGCTCATGGAGACCGAGCTCGCCGGGAGCGCGCCGGTGGGCGTCGTGGGACAGATCATTCCCTGGAACTTCCCGCTGCTGATGCTCGCGTGGAAGATCGCGCCGGCGATCGCGATGGGAAACACGGTCGTCATCAAGCCCGCCGAGTTCACGCCCCTCACGGCACTCCTCTTCGCGGAGCTCTGCCGGAACGCGGGCCTCCCGGACGGCGTGGTGAACGTCGTCACCGGCGACGGGCGCACCGGCGAGGCGATCGTCACGCATCCCGACGTGGACAAGATCGCGTTCACCGGGTCGACCGAGGTCGGCCGGATCATCCGCGTCGCCACGGCGGGAAGCGGGAAGAAGCTCTCGCTCGAGCTCGGCGGGAAGTCGCCGTTCATCGTGTTCGAGGACGCCGATCTCGACAGCGTCGTCGAGGGCGTGGTGGACGCCATCTGGTTCAACCAGGGGCAGGTCTGCTGCGCCGGCTCGCGGATCCTGGCGCAGGAGGGCATCGCCGAGCGGCTCACGGCGCGGCTCCGCGCGCGGATGGAAACGCTCCGCATGGGCGACCCGCTCGACAAGGCCGTGGACATCGGCGCCATCATCGCGCCGGTGCAGCTCGAGAAGATCTCCGCGCTCGTGAAGCAGGGAGAGGAGGAAGGCGCCACCGTCTGGCAGCCCTCCTGGAGCTGCCCCACCGACGGATGCTTCTACCCGCCGACGCTCTTCACCGGCGTCTCGCCGAGCGCCACGATCGCGCAGGTGGAGATCTTCGGCCCGGTCGTGGTGATGATGACGTTCCGCACGCCGGCGGAGGCGGTGGAGCTCGCCAACAACACCCGGTACGGGCTCGCGGCCAGCGTCTGGACCGAGAGCGTCAACCTCGCCCTCGACGTGGCGCCGAAGCTCGCGGCGGGCACGGTGTGGATCAACTGCACGAACGTCTTCGATGCCGCGTCGGGATTCGGCGGGTACCGGGAGAGCGGGTTCGGGCGGGAGGGGGGGCGGGAGGGGTTGCGGGAGTATGTGAAGCCGCGGTGGATGGAACGGTGGAAGGATGGAAAGATGGAAGCGGTACGGCGCGGGAAGCGTGATCGCGGGTCGGCTCGCACGCGCGCTGGAAGTGACCTTCCATCGTTCCAACCTTCCACCGTTCCGCCCATCGACCGCACCGCCAAGCTCTACATCGGGGGCAAGCAGTCCCGTCCCGACTCCGGGTACAGCATCATCGTCCACGACGCGAGCGGGGCCATCGCGGGGGAGGTGGGGAAGGGGAACCGCAAGGACATCCGGAACGCGGTCGAGGCGGCGCAGAAGGCGACCGCGTGGACGCGGGGGACGGCGCATGCCCGGGCGCAGGTGCTCTACTTCATCGGCGAGAACCTCGCGGCGCGGGCCGACGAGTTCCGCCGCCGGCTCCGGCAGCTCACCGGTGACCGCTCCGCGGCTCGCGAGGTGGATCGCGCGATCGAGCGGGTGTTCGGCGCGGCCGCATGGGCGGACAAGTGGGACGGTGCGGTGCACCACACGACGTTCCGCAACGTCACGCTCGCGATGCCCGAGGCGCTCGGCGTGATCGGCGTCGTCTGTCCCGCGGACGCCCCGCTCCTGGCCTTCGTCTCGGCCGTCATGCCGGCGGTGGCGCTCGGCAACCGGGTGGTCGCGATTCCGTCCGCCGACGTTCCGCTCCTCGCGACCGATTTCTACCAGGTGCTCGAGACCTCCGATGTCCCGGCCGGCGTGATCAACATCGTCACGGGCGATCCGGACGAGCTCGGCGCCGTCCTCGCCGCCCACGACGACGTGGACGGGATGTGGCATTTCGGCTCCGCCGCCGGGGCCGCCGAGGTCGAGCGCCTGTCGGCCGGCAACATGAAGCGGACCTGGGTGGACTACGGCATGCCCCGCGACTGGCACGACGACGAGCAGGGCGCCGGCCGCGAGTTCCTGGAGCATGCCACGCAGGTCAAGAACATCTGGGTGCCGTACGGCGAGTAGACCCCGGAAGCGAGGTGGCGCATGGCCGAGTATGCGGTCCTCACGGCGCGGGCGATGGGGCAGGCGATCGGCAACTGGACGCAGCAGGTCCGGATGGAACAGGTCGTCGCGGTGCTCGCGGTCCTGATCCTGGTCTGGCTGCTCTGGCGCACCGTTGTCCCGCGCTGACGCCGGCGCGCCTCCGGTCCGCCGGCATTTTACCGAGGAGCAGCAACGAAACCGCCGGCTGAGCCGGCGGTTTTCGGTTATCGCCCTGCCGGCGGTCCTCCTGGCGGGCATTCCCCTCTGCATCGTCGCCTCACCGATCATCTTCGCGCTCGTGCTCGTGGGCGCATCGGCGTGGGACCTCGTCGCCCCGCTCGAGCCGTCGCAGTGGGCGGGGCTCGGCCGGGTGGCGCACGCCCTCCCCGAGCTCTGGAACCTCATCCGCGGCCGGCCCGCGGACGTGCCCTGGGCGGCGCTCGCCCTGCTGCTCGTCGCGCCGGGCATGATCGTGATGCTCGTCGCCTGGCCGTTCGTGCGGCACCTCTCCCGCGTCGCCGGCGCGGGCGCGATCCTCCGGCTCATTCCCTCGCGCGAGCCCGGCCCCGGCCTCGCCGAGCGGCAGCTCCGGAACGTCGTGGGGGAAATGGCGGTCGCCGCGGGCGTTCCCGTGCCGGCGGTGCGGATCATCGAGTCGGAGGCCGTCAACGTGGTTGCCATCGGGCTCACCACGGCGGACGCGACGATCCTCGCGTCGGAGGGCTTCCTCCGGACGCTCACGCGCGACGAGCGGCAGGCGATGGTCGGCCACCTCATCGCGTCCGTCGGCAACGGCGACCTCGAGATCGCCGCCGTCGTGCTCTCGATCGTCGAGACCTGGGCGCTGCTCGCGACGCTGCTCGAATCGGTCGTGTACCCGGAGAAGCGCGCCCTGGTCCGCGACTTCGCGAGGGCCTCTGCACGGTCGGTGACCGGCAAGGTCACGCCGGACGAAGCGCGCGCAGTCGTGAACCGCCTCATCGCCGGCGAGCCGCCCGACCCGATGACGGTCGCCGAGAACTTCCAGCCGCACAACCTGGGGGGCGTCCTCGTCGGCCTTTTCGTCCTCATTCCCGTGCTCGCGACGATCGGGCTCGCCTCGATCGCGGCCCGCCAGGCGGCGTCGCTCTTCACCGTGATCGGGTTCGGGCCGTGGATCGCGGCGATGTGGCGCTCGCGGCGCCGGCTCGCCGATGCGACGGCCGTCCAGCTCTCGCGAAACCCGACGGCACTCGCCGCGGCGGTAGCGCGGATGGCCGAGTCGGACGTGGAGATCGTGGAGGCGTGGCCGGTCTACTTCCTCTTTCCGGCATGGGTGCCGATCTCGGGAGCGAACGCCGAACGGGCGAGAGGTGCGGCGGAGATCGTCGGCATGCGGCTCGACCCGGAGCCGAGACTCGAGGAGCTGGCGCGCCTCGGGGGCGTGGTCGACGGGGGACGCCCGGCGCTCACGATGCGCGAGCGGCTGCGGAGGGATCTCGGGAGCCCGTCGGAAGTGGCGAAGGCGCTCGGATGGGGCGTGGTGGCCGTGGCGCTCGTGGCCCTGCTGCTCGCGGGAACCGCGGCGCTTACGACCTGGCTGCTGGGGCTTCTGTGGTCGCTGCTTCAGGCGCTCGGGGCGGGACCTCCGCCGCCATCCTGATCTCCACGTCGCGGCCGAGCACCCTGGCGAGCACGTCCGCCTTGCGCGCGGCGCCCCAGCACTCGAGCGCGAGGTCGGCGCCGGCATAGCGGGGGACGACGTGGATCAGCAGCTTCGTGTCGGTGAGCGTCGTGGTGAGCGACTCGACGATCGCCGTATGCCCGCGGTCGAGGCCGTCCGCCACGCGCAGCACGCCGCTCAGCCGCCGCACGATCGCGCGGTCGGGCGCGGGCAGCGCGCCGTAGTCCTCGTCCTTCCGGCTCGGTCCCGACTTCCGGTGATAGCGGCTCACGAGCGCGACGAGCAGCCGGTCGCGTGCGGAGAAGTGCAGCCGCTCGGCGTGCATGATGAGCTGGAAGCTGTGATGGTGGTGCCGCCGGTAGCTCACGAGCTGGCCCACGTCGTGGATCAGCGCGGCCGACTCGAGCAGGAGGCGCTCCTCCGGGTCCCCGCCGAGCTCGGGGGCGAGCTGGTCGAAGAGCAGGAGGCTCAGGTGGCGCACCTGCTCGATGTGCCGCCGGTCCGACTGGCAGCGCTCGGCGAACTCGCGCACCAGGCGGAGCGGATCCTTCCGCCGGTCCGCCGACGCCCCGGCCATCTCGAGCAGGAGGCCGTCGCGCAGGCCGAACGCGCTCACGGTGAGCGCGCGCGCGTCCACCGCCGCGAGCAGCTCGGCCGTCACGGCGAGCCCCGCCAGGATGATGTCGGCCCGCTGCGGGCTCAGGCCGGCCACCGCGCGCCGCTGCTCCGGGCTCTTCGTCGCCAGCCATTCGAGGAGGTGCTCGACCTCGGCGGTCGTCACCTCGATGCCGTGCACCGTCTCGGGAATCGCGGCGCCGCGACGCGCGATCGCCATCCGCGCGAGCGCCGTGAACGTGCCGCCCGACCCGATGAGGCGCGATGCCGACCACTCCCGCGCGTCCATGCCCTTCCGGAGCTGCTTCCGCACGTAGGCGCGGAGCTTCCGCACCCGGCGGATGGTGTCGGACGCGTCGTCGAGGTGGAGCTCGGTGAGCCGGACGGCGCCGAGGGGGAGGGACGCGGTGAGCTCGACGAGCCCGTTCACGGCGCCGATGAGCTCGAGGCTGCCGCCGCCGATGTCGGCGACGAGCGTGCGCGACGCGTCGAGCTTGAAGTGATAGGCGACGGAGCGGTAGGAGAGCGCGGCCTCGGTCTCGCCGTCGATGATCCGCAGCGGCACGCCGACCTCGTCCTGCACGCGCTGCACGAAGGCCGCCCCGTTCTCGGCCTCGCGCACCGCGGACGTCGCGACCGCGGAGATGCGGGCGACGCCGCGCCGCTCGCAGATCTCGCGCATGCGGCGGAGGGACTGGACCGCGTGCTCCACGGCATCGTCGTCGAGCCGGCCGGTCCGCGCGAGCCCCTGGGCGAGGCGGGGCTGCTCGCGCACCTCATCGATGATGGCGAGCCCGCTCGCCCGGTCCCACTCGGCGACGAGGAGCCGGATCGAGTTGGACCCGACGTCGATGGCGCCGAGGCGCTCGCTCACCGCGGCTCTCCCGCCGGCTCGCCGCGGTCCTCGGCGTGGTGCTTGATGGACTTCCCCTCCACGAGGAACACCACATCCTCGCCGATGTTGGTGGCGAGGTCGGCCACCCGCTCGAGGTTCCGGCTCACGAGGAAGAGCTCCATGCCGGCGCCGATCGTGTGGGGGTCCTCCATCATGTGCGTGAGGAGGATGCGGAAGACGGAATCGTGGAGCGCGTCCACGCGGTCGTCCTGGCGGCACACGGCGCGGCCGGCGGCGGAGTCGCCCCGGATGAAGGCCTCGAGGGCGTCGGAGAGCATCTCGCGCGCGAGCCGCGCCATTTCCACGAGCTCCGGCTCCGGCGCGATCGGCCGCGCCTCGGCGAGGCGCTCCGCGCTCTGTGCGATGTTCACCGCGTGGTCGCCCACCCGCTCCAGGTCATTGGCGATCTTGAGTGCGGAGGTGAGCATGCGGAGGTCCCGCGCCATCGGCTGCTGGAGGGCGAGGAGGTCGATGCAGCGCTCTTCGATCTCCATTTCCATCCGGTCGATGACCCCGTCGCCTGCGATCACCTGCGCCGCCCTCGCGAGGTCGCGCTCGAGGAGGGCGTCCACGGCGAGCCCGAGGGCGGCCTCCGCCTCGCCGGACATCGTGAGGAGGCGGACCTTGAGGTGGCTCAGCTCGTCGTGAAAGTGGCGGTGGACGTCCTGGCTCATCCGAATCTCCCGGTGATGTAGGCCTCGGTCCGCTCGACCGCGGGCGCCGTGAAGATGCGCTGGGTCGGCCCGAACTCGACGAGCGCGCCGTCCTCGAGGAACGCGGTGAAATCGGAGACGCGCGCGGCCTGCTGCATGTTATGCGTGACGATGACGATCGTGTAGTGCCGCTTGAGCTCCACGATCAGCTCCTCGAGCTTCTGCGTCGCCACCGGGTCGAGCGCGGACGCCGGCTCGTCCATGAGGAGCACGTCGGGCTGGTTCCCGAGCGCGCGGGCGATGCAGAGCCGCTGCTGCTGGCCCCCCGACAGGCTCGTCCCGAGCTCGTCGAGGCGGTCGCTGACCTCGTCCCAGAGCACGGCCTGCCGGAGGCACCGCTCGACGAGCTCGGGAAGCAGCCGCTTCGGCACCAGGGCATTGAGCGCGGGCCCGTAGGCGACATTGTCGAAGATGGACTTCGGGAACGGGTTCGGCCGCTGGAAGACCATCCCGATCGTGCGCCGGAGCGCGACGAGGTCGGTGCCGGGCGCGAACACCGACTGCCCCGCGACCAGGATCTCGCCCGAGTAGCGCGCGCCGGGGATCAGGTCGTTGAGCCGGTTGATCGAGCGGAGGAAGGTGGACTTCCCGCTCCCCGACGGCCCGATGATCGCCGTCACGGCCTGGCGCGGGATCGTGAGGTCGAGGTCCCGGATCACCTGGCGGCTGCCGTAGGCGAACCCGAACTGCCGCACCTCGATGGCCGGGCGCTGCGGCGCGCCGGCCGACGCGCGCGGGCGGAGCGTGGTGGCGTCCCGCAGGTCCGACGCGCCGGCGCCCGTCACCCGAACCTGCCCGTGATGTACGCCTCGGTCTGCTCGTTCTGCGGCGAGCGGAAGAGCTGCCGCGTGGGCCCGGTCTCGACCATCGTGCCGAGGTAGAAGAAGGTCGTCGTGTCCGACACGCGCGCCGCCTGCTGCAGGTTGTGCGTCACGATCACGATGGTGAACGAGTCCTTGAGCCCGAAGAGGAGCTCCTCGATGCGCTGGGTGCCCTGCGGGTCGAGCGACGCGGTCGGCTCGTCGAGGAGAATGACCTCGGGCTCGGGGGCGATGGTCCGCGCGAGGCAGAGCCGCTGCTGCTGGCCGCCCGACAGCGCGAGGGGGCTCTCCTTCAGCCGGTCCTTCACCTCGTCCCAGAGCGCCGCCCGGGTGAGCGCGCGCTCGACCACGTCGTCGAGCGCCGCCCCGCGCACGCGCCCCACCGTGTTGTCCACGCGGAGCCCGGCCGCGACGTTGTCGTAGATGGACATCATCGGGAACGGCGTCGGCTTCTGGAAGACCATGCCGATCCGCCGCCGAAGCCGCATCGGGTTGACGCCCGGCGCATGGATGTCCTTCCCGTCGAGGAGGATCCGCCCGGTGATCCAGCCGCCTTCGCTCAGCTCGTGCATCCGGTTGAGCGTCCGGAGAAAGGTGGACTTCCCGCATCCCGACGGCCCGATGAGCGCGTGCACCCGGTTCGGCGCGAAGCGGAGCGAGACGCCCTTCACCGCGGTGAACTTCCCGTACATCGCGGTGAGCTTGTCGGTCTCGATCTTCGCCGCCGTTTCAGCCATGCGGGCCCGCTCCCCGGCGGAGGGCGAGGCGCGCACCGATGCTGAGGACGAGAACGACGAGAATGAGGACGAGGGCGCTGGCCCAGGCCAGCTCGTGCCACGCTTCATAGGGGCCGGTCGCATAGGTGAAGACCGTGAGCGGCAGCGCCGACATCGGCTGGTTCGGGTCGGTGACGAGGTATTGGCTTCCGAGGGCCGTGAAGAGGAGCGGCGCCGTTTCGCCGGCGATGCGCGCTACGGCGAGGAGGCTCCCGGTGACGATCCCGGGCAGGGTGCTCCGCACCACGATGCCGAGACTCGTCCGCCAGCGCGGGTAGCCGAGCGCGAGCGCGGCCTCGCGGAGGGAGTTCGGCACGAGCCGGATCATCTCCTCGGTGGTCCGGAGCACCATCGGGATCATGATCATCGCGAGCGCCACGCTCCCGGCGAGCCCGCTGAAGTGCTTCTGCGTGGCGACGATCCAGGCCCAGGCGAAGACGCCGATCACGATCGACGGCGTCCCGTTGAGCACGTCGGCGACGAACCGCGTGATCCACGTGAGCCGGCTCCCGGGGTACTCGGCGCAGAAGATCCCCGCGGCGATGCCCACCGGAAGCGCCATGAGCGACGCGACGCCGACGATGATGAGCGTCCCGACGATGGCGTGCGCCACGCCCCCGCCGGCTTCGCCGGCCGGCGCAGGGGTCTTCGTGAAGAAGTCGAGGTCGAGGCTCCCCGCGCCGCGGATCACGAGATCGGCGAGGATGAAGAGCAGCGGGAGGACGGCGAGCACCACCGCCACCCCCATGAGCCCCACCATCACGTTGCTGCGGAGCCGGCGGAGGCCACCCCGCGTCACAGCGCCCTGCTCCCGGCGCCCGACCCGCGCGCCACCCGCCAGATGAGGAGCCGCGCCCCCGCGTTCACGAGGACCGTGACGACGAAGAGCACGAGCGCGACGTAGGCGAGCGCCGAGAGGTGCAGGTCGCCCACGGCCTCGGAAAACTCGTTCGCGATCGCCGCCGCCATCGTGTACCCCGGCGCGAAGAGCGACGTCGGAATCTCGTGCCGGTTCCCGATCACCATCGTCACCGCCATCGTCTCGCCGAGCGCGCGGCCGAGGCCAAGGATGATGGCGCCGTAGATCCCCGTGCGGGCATAGGGCAGGACCGCCGTGCGCACCGCTTCCCACCGCGTGGCGCCGAGGGCGAGCGCCGCCTCGCGCTGGCTCGACGGCACCGCGATGAGCACCTCCCGCGCCACCGACATGATGTACGGCATGATCATGATGGCGAGGATGATGCCCGCCGTGAGCATCGAGGGGCCGTAGATCGGGCCGTCGAAGATCGGGAGGAAGCCGAGCGTGGCCTCGAGGAACGGAAAGAGCGTCGCGCGGAGGAAGGGGATGAGGACGAAGATTCCCCAGAGCCCGTACACCACGCTCGGGATCGCGGCGAGGAGCTCGATCATGAACGAG
>DASUXZ010000071.1:0-11235 GCA_036377655.1 Gemmatimonadales bacterium | reverse complement strand
CCGCTGCATTCCCCGCGTCCGCGGGCGAGGTAGAGCTCGTGGATCGACGCGGGCCGCACGCCCTGCACCTGCCCGATCTCCCAGAGGAGCCAGCGGGCGGCCTCGCGCTCGGCCTCGTCGGCGAATACCGCCTGCCAGACGAGCCTGTCGGTGGCCGGGCCGCGCAGCGCCGCCGCGTCCTGGACCGTCACCCCTCCGGGAATCACCGCAACCGCGCCGCCGTAGAGCGCCGCGGCCTGCTGAATCAGATCCGCCATGCCTTCCTTCCTCGTGAAGTACCGCCCCGCCCCGGTAACCTAGACGGCGCGCGGGAGAGCGTCAAAGGGACCCTAGACCTCGTCGCCGGCGGGCGGAGCGGCGAGCCGCTCACCCGAGTAGCCGGGCCGGCCGAGCGCCGCGAACGTGAGCCGCTTCCCGAGCTCGACGCCCGGCTGGTCGAACGGGTCGACGTTGTACCAGACGCCGGCGTATCCGGTGGCCACCTGGTAGAACATGAGGAGCTCGCCGAAGGTCTCCGCCGTGATCCGCGGAAGCCGGAGGGTCATGCTCATGCGTCCCATGCGCGCGAGCGCCGCCGCCGTGGCTTCGCGTTCCGCCTGCAGGAGCTCGCCGAGCGTGTGGCCCCGCAGGTAGGCGAGGTCGGCGGGGAGGTCCGCGCCGGCCGGGATCGGGACGTCCTCCGCCGGCTCTCCCGCGTCGATGAACGTGATCGCCTTGTCGTAGGGCCCTTCCATGAAGAGCTGGACCTGGCTGTGCTGGTCCGTGGCGCCGACCGCGGCTACCGGCGTGGGCCCCGCGTTGATGAGCTCGCCGCGCCGGTCGAGCCGCTTGCCAAGGCTCTCGGCCCAGAGCTGGCGGTACCACTCCGAAAATTCGCGCAGCCGGTCCGAGTAGGGCATCACCACGTGGATGCGCGCCCCCTGCCAGGTATCCGCCGCCCAGAGGAGCGCCGCGTAAAGCGCCGCCGGGTTCCGGAGGAGGTCCTCCGAGTCCGCACGCTCGATCGCGCGTCGCGCGCCCGCGAGCAGCGCGGCGATGTCCACGCCGACGAGGGCCGCCGGCAGCAGACCGACGGGCGAGAGCACGCTGTAGCGCCCCCCCACGCCCGGAGGGACGTCGAGCGTGGCGATCCCCTCGCGCTGGGCGAGCTCCCGGAGCGCGCCCCGCGCGGGGTCGGTGGTGAAGACGAGATGGCGCGTCGCCGCGTCGCCGAGATGCTCCTCGAGCCAGTGCCGCACCACGAGGTATTGCGCCATCGTTTCCGCGGTGCCGCCCGACTTGCTGATCACGTTGACGAGGACGCGCCGCGGATCGATCCGCCGGAGCGCCGCGGCGACCGAGGACGGGTCCACGTTCTCGAGCACGGTGAGCCGCGGGAAGAACTCGCGGCCCTCGTCGTCGAGCTCGTTCCACCCGGGGGGCCTGAGCGCGTTGAGGATCGCCTTCGTCCCGAGCGCGGAGCCGCCGATCCCGAGGACCAGCACGTGATCGTGCGCCTGCCCCATCCCCTCCGCGAACGCGCTGATTTCCCGCACCACGCCCGGCTGGTCCACGAGGTCGTAGAACCCGTAGCCGCCCTCGGCGCGGCGGGAGCGGACCTCGGCATGCACCGAGGGAAAGCGGCGGGCCAGGTCGGCGAGCCGCGCGCGCGAGATCCCGCGCTCGCCGTCGAGCCCGCCGTCGAGGCCATCCTCGAGCATCCGGCCGTATTGAAGCTTCATGACGCAATCTCCACGACGAGTCCATCGTAGGCCGGCTCGATGCCGGGGGGGAGTGCCGCCGCGAGCTCGGCATGCCCCGTCTCATGGGTCAGGTGCGTGAGGTACGTGCGCCGGGCACCGATGGCGGCCGCAGCCGCGATCGCCTCCGGAATGCTCAGGTGCGTCGGATGCTCCCGCCACCAGAGCGCGTTGATCACGAGCACGTCGAGTCCGCCGAGCGCCGCCTGCGCCGCGGCCGGCACCGACTTCACGTCCGTAATGTACGCCGCCCTGCCGATGCGGTACCCGAACACCCGGAGGTGCCCATGGTCGAAGGCGAGGGGGAGGACCGGCACGCCCGCCACGGTCGCGACCTCCCCGGCGTCCAGCGGTCGGGGCGCGAGCCGGGGCTTCGACGTCCCGTGGTAGGGCTGCACCGTGGCGTCGAAGATGTAGTTGAAGGATGTGCGGAGCCGCTCGAGCGTTTCCTCGGGGCCGTGAATCGGGAGCTCGCGGGCGTCGCGCGCGGTGAAGATGCGCAGGTCGTCGATCCCGTTGATGTGGTCCGCGTGCTCGTGGGTGTAGAGCACAGCGTCCAAGCGGGTCACCCCGGCCGCCACGAGCTGAAGCCGGAGCTCAGGCGGCGTGTCGATGAGGAGCGTCGCGCCGGCGGCCTCGACCAGCACGGCCGAACGGGTGCGCCGGTCGCGCGGGTCGGTCGAGCAGCAGACGGCACACCGGCAGCCGACCTGCGGGATGCCGAAGCTCGTCCCCGTGCCCAGGAACCGGAGGCGCATGGCGCTAGACGTTCTCGACCTTGAGGAGGTTGGTGGTGCCGGGACGGTCGAAAGGGACGCCGGCGGTCACCACGACGCGGTCCCCCGGCTTCGCGAGCCCGAGCTCGAGCATCCGCTGCCGCGCCACCGGGAGCATGTCCTCGTAGCTCGGCAGGTGGTCCACGAGCGCCGGCACGACGCCCCAGACGAGGGCGAGCTGCCGGAACGTTTCCGGCTCGGTCGTGACCGCGAGGATCGGGACCGTCGGCCGGTACGACGCCACGATGCGCGCGGTGAAGCCGCTGCTCGTGAAGCAGACGATGAGGGGCGTCCGGAGGAGCTCGGAGGCGGCGCAGGTCGCCACCGCGATTGCCGCCTCGGTCCGCGCCGGCTCGCGATCTCCCTCCCGCCGGCCGAGCCGCTCGCCGTCCTCGGGCCGGCCCCCTGCGATGTCGAGCGCCGAGCTCCGGCCGCGGCGGTGCCGCTCGAGCTCGTGGGCGATCCGGGTCATCGCGCGGACGGCCTCGAGCGGGTATTCCCCGACGGCGGTTTCCGCCGAGAGCATCACCGCGTCGGTGCCGTCGAGGATGGCGTTGGCCACGTCCGACGCCTCGGCGCGCGTGGGCCGCGGCGCGTGGATCATCGACTCGAGCATCTGGGTGGCGGTGATCACCGGCTTGTTGCAGAGGTTCGCCTCGCGGATGAGCCGCTTCTGGGCGAGCGGCACCTCCTCGAACGGCAGCTCGACGCCCAGGTCCCCGCGCGCGACCATGATCGCGTCGGCGAGCGCGAGGATCGGACGGATGTTGTGGAGGGCGGTGTCCTTCTCGATCTTCGCCACGATCCGGGTGGGCGCGGGCACGATGCGGCGCATGGCCTCGACGTCCTCGGGGCGGCGCACGAACGACATGGCGATGAAGTCCACGCCGAGCGGCAGGACCCGCTGCACCTCCTCCCGGTCACGCTCGCTGATGGCGGGAGCGCTCACCTCGATGCCGGGGAGGTTGATTCCCTTGCTCGAGCGGAGCTCGCCGCCGTGGCGGACGATGCCCCGGACCCTCCGCCCCCGGACCTCGGTGACCTCGACCGCGAGGAGGCCGTCGTCGAGGAGGATCCGCGCACCTGGCCCCACGTCGTCGGCGAGCTGGGCATACGTGGTCGGGATCTCCGCATCGCCCGCTTCCTCCTCGGGCGCGAAGACGACCTCGCTGCCGCGCTCGAGCTGGCGCGGTGCCGCGAGGGTGCCGACCCGGATGCGCGGGCCCTGGAGGTCCACCAGGATCGCCGTGGCGCGTGCCGTGGCCCCTCGCTCCCGGATCACCGCCTTCAGGTCCGCGATCCAGCGAAGCCGCGTCTCGGCGGTGCCGTGCGACGCGTTGATGCGCACGACGTCCACGCCTGCGTCGATGAGCGCGGCCATCCGCTCACGCGTGTCCCAGGCGGGGCCGAGGGTGGCGACGATCTTCGTTCTGCGAAATGAAACGGGAGACACCGGCATTCCAGTCCAGGGATTGAGAGCGACCGCAGTTTAGCGGGAACGGGCCGACGATGCACGGTCGGCGTCGGACGGAGGGCGGCGCAGGTTATCCACAGCGAATTCGCGCGCTTCGTGACCCGGATCGCGCGCAGCGCTGCGACATGTGGACAATGTTTCCAGAGCTTTCAACGGGATCCACAGATGCGGACGGGCGGGCGACAGCCGTCTTGATAATGCACTTCAACCAAGTAACAGTAACTTAGCAGATAGCAACTATTTGTGCCATCAGGACTCATCCGGAAAATAGCAAGGCGACAGTGTCGCCACTGTCGCCTCCCAGTTGGTGTCGGCCCGATTTTCCACCGTGTCAACAGCTGCGCCGACTGGCCGGATAGCCATCCACAAATCGCGTGTATATCTCTCCGTTCAGCTCCGCCGCGACGCCTGCACCGCCTGCTTGAGCGCGTCGTAGGAGCGCGGATCGAGCGCGCCGAAGCGCATGTCGCGGTACCGCACCTGTCCGTCCGGCCCGATCACGTACACCGTGCGCCGCGGGCGGGTATCGCCCTTGCTGCCGTACTGCCGGGCCACGCGCATCTCGGGATCGCTCAGCAGCTTGAACGGCACGCCGAGGCTCGCCGCGAAGCGCTGATGCGTCTCGAGCGAGTCGGCGCTGATCCCGACCACGACGACCTGGTCGTCCTCGCCGAACAGCTCCGCGTAGCGATCGGTGAAGGCCTTCATCTCGGCTGTGCACCCCGAGGTGAAATCGGCGGGGTAGAAGGCGAGGACCACGGTGCGGCCACGGAGGTTCCGGAGCACGAAATCGTCCTCGACGAGGCCGATCGAGTCCTTCGACGCCCAGGGGAGCCGGAAATCGGGGGCACGCTGCCCCACGTCGGGGCCCGAGACGACGACGGCCGTCGGGGTGCGGCGGGTCTGCTGTTCTCCCTGCGCCCCGAGCGGGGCGGCCGCCGCGACGGCCAGCAGTGCGAGCAACGAATACTTCGGCATCCTCATACCCTTCCTCTAGGAAAACGTGTGGCCGTCACCGGCCGGTGACTTTCCGGAGCGCGGGCTCGAGGTTCTGCTGCCCGCCGCTCCCGGTGTAGGCGACCTTCCCCGCCCCGTCCACGATCACGATGTACGAGGTGGCGGGCGGGTCGTACGCCCTCGCCGCCACCCCTTCCTCGTCGTACAGCGTCACGAACGGCGGCGCTTCCGCCTTCACATACTCGCGGACGCCGTCCCGGGTTTCGCTGATGGTGACGTTGACGCCGTAGAACTCGACGGCGTCGCCGAACCGGTCGCGCATCCGGAGGAGCTCCGGCATCATCGCCTGGCACGAGGTGCACCAGGTGGCCCAGAACTCGAGGAGCACCGGCTTCTTCCCGATGACGGCGCCGAGGTCGGTCGGCCGGCCGTCGAGATCGGCGACGACGACGGCCGGGGCGTCCGCGCCGACGAGGATTCCCTCGTCCTGCGCCGCGGCCGGGAGGGCGCTTCCCGCGACGAGCAGGAGCGACGCAAGAAACGGTCTCACGCGGAGCCCGGTCATCGGCCGGCCGGCTCCACCGCACGGTAGTGCGACGCCACGTACTCCTCGAGGATCGCGAGGAATTCGGGGACGATGGTGTCCCCCTTCAGGGTCACGAGGAGGCGGCCATCGACGTAGACCGGCGCCTTCGGCTCCTCGAACGTGCCGGGGAGCGAGATCCCGATGTTGGCATGCTTCGATTCCCCCGGCCCGTTCACGATGCAGCCCATGACCGCGACCTTCATCTCCTCGACCCCGGGGTGCTCCTCGCGCCAGGCGGGCATCCGGTCGCGGATGTGCTGCCCGATGTCGAGCGCCATCTGCTGGAAGAAGGTGCTCGTCGTCCTGCCGCACCCAGGGCAGCTCGTCACCTGGGGTGTGAAACTCCGGATCCCCATGCTCTGGAGGATCTGCTGGGCCACCTGCACCTCCTCGGTGCGATCGCCCCCCGGGGCCGGTGTGAGGGACACCCGGACCGTGTCGCCGATGCCCTCCTGCAGCAGGATCGCGAGGCCGGCCGTGCTGGCCACGACGCCCTTGGTGCCGAGTCCCGCCTCGGTGAGGCCGAGATGGAGCGGGTAGTCGCAGCGGGCGGCGAGCATCCGGTAGACGTCGACCAGGTCCTGCACGCCGGACACCTTGGCGCTCAGCACGATCCGGTCGTGCGGCATGCCGCGCCGCTCCGCGAAGGCCGCACTCTGGAGCGCGCTCTCGACCATGGCGTCCATCATCACGTCCCGGGCGGCGCGCGGCGCGGCGCTCGCGGCGTTCGCGTCCATCATCTCGGTGAGGAGCTGCTGGTCGAGTGATCCCCAGTTGACTCCGATGCGGACGGGCTTCCCGTGCCGCAGGGCGACGTCGAGGATGGTGCCGAAATGCTCGTCGTGCCGCTTGCCTCCGACGTTGCCGGGGTTGATCCGGTACTTGGCAAGGGCCGCCGCACAGGCGGGAAAGCGGGTGAGAAGGAGGTGGCCGTTGTAATGGAAGTCTCCGATGAGCGGCACCCGGACTCCAGCCCGCTCGAGCCCCTCGGCGATCGCCGGAACCGCGGCCGCGGCGTCTTCGTTGTTGACCGTGATACGGACGAGCTCGCTCCCCGCGCGCGCCAGCGCCGCCACCTGCCGAACGGTCGAAACGACGTCGGCGGTGTCGGTATTCGTCATCGACTGGACGACGACCGGATGCCCGGAGCCTACCGGCACCCCCCCGACGAAGGCGGTGACGGTGCTGCGGCGGTGGATGGTGGCCATCGATGAAATTTGGCGGGATGGGGGGCCTGAGGGTAGTCGCACCTGCTTCCGGGGCATCAGCCCGAGGGGCGGCTTCGACGTGATTCGAGCTGGGGAGGCTCACACGAAAGTCACGAAAGCACGAAAGGCGCCGGGTCGAACCCAGCGCCTTTCGTGCTTTCGTGACTTTCGTGCTTTCGTGTGACTGGAGCTTCCCATTCATCGGCGGGCCGCGCGGCTGCGCGGGTGCCGCCAGGGCGTGACGTGAGTCAGCCGAGCCCGAGCTGCCGGACCAGCCGCTCCATGTCCCGCGCGTCCACGACGCCGCTCTCGCGGAGCGGCATGAGGACGCCCATGATCTCCGCGCGGTTGCCACTGATCCGGCGGTCGCGGAGCTCGCTGATCATCCGCGAGAAGCGGTGCTCGTATTCGTCCGCGTCGAGCTCGCCGCTCGCGCGCTGGGCGCTCAGGCGCTTGAGCTCTTCGGCCACGCGAGCCGGGGCGATCGGGGTGAGCTTTCCTTCGGGGTTATGCGACGTCATGCGGTTCTCCTGGAATTGCCGTAGCGCCGGGACCTGCCCTCACGCGGAGGCCGCGCGCCTCGGCTCGTGCGCGTCCTCGTCCCCGACGCGGGTCTTGAGCGAGCTGTCTCCCCTGCACCATCCTCCGCGGAACTCGAAATGCTCCGAGTTGAGGAGCCGGTCCCCGAGCCGCACCGTGCCGGTGAGCTGGAGATGCCAGAAGAGCATGCGCGCACCGACCTCGGCCGCGGGGGTCCACTGGCCGGCCGTGATGGGCGGGTAGAGATGCGCGAACTCGGCACGGAGGCGGGCTTCACGGATGGTGGAGTCCATCGACGCTCCTGACACGCGTGGTCGGATGCCCGGATCGGAGGGGAGTGCGATAATGATAACCGACGGGTGCCCGGCGGCGCAGGCCCGCCCGGCACCCGGCCGACCCGCCGATTCTACGGCCCGGACGCGGGGGTCCGCAAGGGTGGCACCGGCGCGACGCCCTGCACTCCCGCCGCCGAGCTCGCATAGTAGCGCCGCACCTCCCGGGCGACCCCGTCGAGGTCGGGAAAGAGGCGCCGCTCGTCGATGGCGCAGATGTCGAGCTGGTCCCGGATCAGGTCCACCGCCGCGCCGGGTATCACGAGGCGCCGGAGCGCGTCGCCGATGCCGTGCTCGGCGAGGAAGTCGCCGAACGCGCGGCTCGTGTCCGACGTGATCGTGAACGCGGCCGACTGCACGGTGATCCGCCGGTCGAGCGCCGGCGGCTCGAGCATGCACGCGAACGGCGGCGCATCCGCCGAGCGCTCGAAGAACTCGAAGAGCGACCCGATCCCCCGGCGCTCGAGCTCCGCCGTGAGGTCCTGCACGAGAAAGGCGAGCGGCGTCAGCCCGAATCGCTCGTGCATCCGCCGCCAGTCGAGCTGCCAGATGACGCGGTCGCCGCGCGGGGTGGGATCGAGCGTCGCAAAATGCGCCGCGACGAGCGGCGAGTAGCTCCAGTCGAGCAGGCGCGTCGGAAGCCCATGGTGCTGGGCCGTGAAGAGCAGCTCCCACTCCTCTTCGTCGCCCCCGACGTACGGCTTCGAGTACCGCAGGAAGTTCCGGAGGATGTGGGCCTCGAGGTGCGCCTTCCCGTGCGGCGTCGGCCCGCTCAGCCGGTCGAGGCTCGTCAGGAGGGGCGCCCTGGCATCGGCCATCCCGCGGTAGATCACGTAATTCCGCCGGCGGCCGCTCTCGCGCTCGGGCGCGCGGGGGGTGACGGCGTCGATGAGCTCGCTCAGCGATGCGATCCGGATGTCGTCGCTCATGGCACCAGTCTGCCGAGGCCCGAGCGGGCGCGACATGCCGGGGATCACATTCGGACCCGGCCAGGCCATATTGCGGCAACCCGAGCCCCGAAGGGACATGCCGCCACAGAATCGACGCTCGTTCCTCGCCGGCACCATGTCCGGCGCCCTCGTCCTCTCGCCCTCGCTCCAGGGCCTCGTCACCCGCGCCGGGATGGCAGCGCTGGAGCCCGAGCGGACCAGGCGGCTCACCTCGCCCGGCTACGGGCCGCTCGTCCCGGCGGGGCCTGAGCTGGAGCTGCCCGAGGGTTTTTCCTACCAGGTCCTGAGCCGGAGCGGTGCGGCGATGACAAGCGGCGCTCCCACGCCCGGTGCCTTCGACGGGATGGCCGCGTTTCCGCTCCCGAACGGCAACGTGCGGCTCATCCGGAACCACGAGAATCGGGATCGGCCGTGGACCACGAAGCCGAAGGGCAACCCCGAGCGCGCCTATGACCGGAAGGGCGCCGGCTGCGTGTCGTCGCTCGAGGTCAGGATCGACCGGCGCGGCCGGGCCACGCTCCTCCGCGACGCCCTCACCCTCACCGGGACGATCGTCAACTGCGCGGGCGGCCCGACGCCGTGGGGCTCGTGGCTCACGTGCGAGGAGAGCGTCGAAGGACGCGCGCACGGCTGGCTCGCGGAGCACGGCTACATCTTCGAGGTGCCCGTGACTGCAGAGTCCGAGGTCGAGCCGGTGCCGCTCCGGGCGATGGGCCGGTTCGTCCACGAAGCCGTCGCGGTGGACCCGGAGACCGGCGTCGTCTACGAGACGGAGGATCGGCTCGTCGCGGGGTTCTATCGCTTCCTTCCTTCCCGGCGCGGGGCGCTGGCCCAAGGCGGGCGCCTCGAGATGCTCGCGGTCGACGATCGGCCGAACCTCGACACGGCCGACGGCCAGCAACCCGGCGTCACCTACCCCGTGCACTGGGTGCCGATCCGGAATCCCGATCCGCCGGGTGCCTGGGAGGACAGCTCGGCGGTCTTCCGCCAGGGCTTCGATGCCGGCGGCGCCCGCTTCGCGCGGCTCGAGGGCTGCTGGTGGGGCGACGGCGGCGTCTATTTCCATGCGACGAACGGCGGCGACGCTCGGCTCGGCCAGGTCTGGCATTACCGCCCGTCGGACGGCGCTCGCGGCCGGCTCACCCTCGTCTTCGAATCGCCCTCGGCCGCGGTGCTCGAGGCGCCGGACAACATCACCGTGAGCCCGCGAGGGGGGATCGTGATCTGCGAGGACCACGGCGGTGCGCGCCTCCGGGGACTCGGGCCCGACGGCAGGATCTTCCCCTTCGCGACGAACACGCTCAACAACACCGAATTCGCCGGCGCGTGCTTCGACCCTGCGGGGCGCACGCTGTTCGTGAACATCATGGGCTCGACGCGGGACGACGGCACGGCGCAGGGCGCGACGCTCGCCATCTCCGGGCCCTGGGAACGAGGTCCCCTGTGACGATGCCTGCCCGCGGATACGCGGCCTTTCGCGGCGACGCGCCGCTCGGGCCCTTCGCCTTCGAGCGGCGCGAGCCGGGGCCGCTCGACGTCGAGATCGAGATCCTCTTCTGTGGCGTCTGCCACTCGGACCTGCACACCGCGCGCGGCGAGTGGTCGGGCACCACGTATCCCGTCGTGCCGGGCCACGAGATCGTGGGACGGGTCGTCCGCACCGGCCCCGGCGTCACCCGCTTCGCCGCGGGCGATCTCGCCGCCGTGGGCTGCATGGTCGACTCGTGCCGGACGTGCGGCAGCTGCCGGGAGGGACTGGAGCAGTACTGCGAGCACGGGGGGACCTACACCTACAACAGCCGTGACCCCCACCTCGGCGGGATGACCTACGGCGGCTACTCGGATCGGATCGTCGTCACCGAGGATTTCGTGCTGCGGGTCCCGTCCACGCTCGATCCGGCGGCCGCGGCACCCCTCCTCTGCGCGGGCATCACGACGTATTCGCCGCTTCGCACCTGGAAGACCGGCCCCGGCTCGCGCGTCGGGGTCGTCGGACTCGGCGGGCTGGGCCACATGGCGGTCAAGCTGGCGCGGGCGATGGGGGCGGAGGTGGTGCTCTTTACGACCTCGCCCGGCAAGACGGACGATGCCCTGCGGCTCGGCGCCACCGAGGTGGTCGTCTCACGCGACGCCGCCGCCATGCGGCGGCAGCGCGCCCGGATCGATTTCGTCCTCGACACCGTTGCGGTGCCACACGACCTGAACGCGTACCTCGACGTGCTCCGCCGCGACGGCGCGCTCTGCCTCGTCGGGATTCCTCCGGAGCCGCATCCTTCGCCGAGCGCCGGCAAGCTCATCAACCGCCGGCGCCGTCTCACCGGCTCGAGCATCGGCGGCATTGCGGAGACGCAGGAGATGCTCGACTTCTGCGCGGAGCACCGCCTGGCCGCCGATATCGAGATGATCGAGATGCGGCAGATCAACGAAGCCTACGAGCGGATGCTCCGGAGCGACGTGCGGTACCGGTTCGTGATCGACATGGGGAGTCTCGACGCCGGCGACTGAGCGGCCGGGGCCGCCTCCCCTCAGACGTATCGAGCGACGGCCATCGCGGTCGCGGCCGCAACGAGGAGCGCCAGGTTGACCATGCCGGCGACCGCGACGGCGCGCTGGAGCCGCGCCCGGAGCGTGCTCCGGCGCGCCGCTTCCGCTGCGTCGCCGGTCGGTGCCAGG
>DASUXZ010000070.1:0-5670 GCA_036377655.1 Gemmatimonadales bacterium | reverse complement strand
CGTCCCGGCCTCCATCTCCCCGCGCGGCATCATCGACCCGAAGACGGCGAAAAGCGCGGCGAAGATGATGCCGAGCAGGAAGTAGAGCGCGCCCATCACCTTGGCCATCTGCCCGATGTCGAGCCGCCGGATGCGGTGTGTCATCGCTTCTCCCGGGTGAGGTTGGGACTTCGGCTGGTCCCGCACGATAGGGCGCAGCGCGCGATGGCGCCACCTCTCGCGGCCTCACCGGCCCTCGCGCTCTCCGGCGAAGCGCATATCATACCTGTCCGCCGCGATGGACCGCCAAACGAGCGCGGTCCCGGCGCATTCCGGGAGGGCGAGATGCTGGTGATCCGCGAGATCTTTCACTGCAAGCCGGGCAAGGTCCGGCCGATGGTCGAGAAGTTCCTTGCGATGGCGCGCCTCAGCGAGAAGACGGGCCAGGGCGCCATGCGCATCATGACCGATTTCTGCGCCGAGCGGTACTGGACGGTCGTCTCCGAGTACGAAGTGCCGTCGATGCAGGCCTTCGAGGAGATGATGGCCGGCAAGGGCATGACCGAGGAGGACGCTCGCGAGTACGAGCGGATCATGGAAGGGTACCATGACCTCATGGTCGGCGGACGGCGCGAGATCTATCGCATCGAGCGCTAGCGCACGCTGCGCGGGTCCGCGCCCTTTCGCGGAATCCGCTCGTCGGTCATCGCGGCATGGTAGGCATACGATGCCATGATGACGGCGTTCTTCATCAGGTCCTCGACCGGGATCGTGTCGAAGAAGTCGAGGTTGGTGTGCCCTCCCCCGCCGGGCACCCGATCCTGGAGGAACTGGAAGCCCGGCAGGCCCGCCTCGTCGAACGCGATGTGATCGGTGCTGCCGACGCTCTGGTTCGAGACCGCCGTCATCCCGAGGTCCGCGAACGGCTCCATCCAGCCCGCCAGGAGCCGCCGCGCGCCCTCGTTGCCCTGCAGGTAGATGCCGCGATACTGGCCGGGCCCGTAGTCCTGGTTGAAGTAGGCCTGCAGGCGGTCGTACGCCGGCGTCTTCGTTCCGCCGGAATCGCTGGGATTCCCGAAGTGACTGCGCACGTACGCCCGCGAGCCCCAGAGACCCTGCTCTTCCCCGCTCCAGAGCGCCACGCGGATCGTGCGCCGCGGCTTCGCTCCCACCGCCTTGAGGATCCGCATCGCCTCGAGCGCGACCGCCACGCCCGAGGTGTTGTCGCTCGCGTTGGGGCTCGCATGCCAGGTGTCGAAGTGCGCGCCGATCATCACGACCTCGTTCCGCAGGTCGCTCCCCGGAATCTCGCCGACGAGGTTCTGCGCCTGCTCCGCGCGCGGCCCGATGCGGTTCCGCACCTCGAGCTCCACCCGCACCGGGATCCCCCGCCGGAGGATCCGGTACATCCGGTTGTAGTGCTCGGGCGTGATGGCGATCATCGCCGGCACGGCACTGTCGCCCGCCGCCGACCACCGGTCGTTCCTCGAGCCCGGCCGGGAGAAGCCGCGCACCGCGCCGACCCACCCGCTCTGGCTTTCGAGCGCCGCCGCGACGCCTTCGGCCTTGAAGAACGCCATCCGCTCTTCCGCGCTCACGAGTGCCGGGTTCGCGATGCGGCGGGCCGCCGCCGCCCGCGGGGCGATCACCGTCTCTTCCCGCGCCCGGAGCTCCTCGTCGGTGAGGCGCTGCGTGCCGTTCACGAGCGGCGCCATGTCCACCGCGGCCGGCGGCGTCCAGAGCACCGCCTTGCCGCGGAGCGTCCCCCGGAGCGAGTCCATGTCGGCGCGGGTCTGCACGTCGGCGATCACGGCCTCGACGGTGAGCCGCCCCGCCGTTCCGGGCGTGTGCGCGATCGGATAGCCGACCATCGGCTGGTAATCGGGCGCCAGCATGTGGAGCGAGACGTACTCGTTGTCCCAGGCCGCCCCGAAGTCCATGAACGGCTCGGCGGCGACGTTCGCGAGCCCGATGCGCCGCATCTCGTCGAGCGCCCAGGCCTGCGCCCGCTTCATGTCCTCCGAGAGCGTGAGCCGTGCCCCGAGCACGTCGGTCATGTAGCTCTCGAGGTCGGCGACGCGCGAGCGCTGCAGCCCTTCCTCCCGGATCCGCGCCACCATTTCCCAGTCGATCGGCACCGGGTCCGCGGCGAACGCGGCGGTGGCGAGCAGGAGCGTCGTCGTCGCGGAGCGAAGCGTCTTATGCATGGGCGCCTGCCGTTCTGGTTGAGCGTTCGGTCAACGATTGCATCCGGGATCCTACGGAGGCGGGAGCGGCGGTCTCCGTGTACACTCCGCCCCCGTGCCGGAACAGATTCTCGTCGTCGAAGACGACCGCCATATGCGCGGGCTCGTGGCGCTCGCGCTCAAGCAGGCAGGCTACCGCGTCCAGACTGCGGAAGATGGTGTCGAAGCGCTCGGCCTCGTCGCCGGCAGCGAGTTCGACCTCATCATCTGCGACGTCGTGATGCCGGGCCTCGACGGCCGCGGCCTCGCGGAGCAGCTCGCCGAGCGCCCGGCCCATCCCCCGCTCCTCTTCATCTCCGCGGTCGAGGACCGGCCGGCGACCCTTCCAGGCGCGTTCCTGAAGAAGCCGTTCCGGCTCGAGGTGCTCGTGAACCTCGTCGGCGAGCTGATCAGGCGAAGGCGCTGACCTCGCACGAGATCATGCGGTGCCGGTGATCTCCTTCCGGAAGCACCGGATGGCTTCGACTTCCTCGAATCCGAGTGCCCGGTGCGCGGCGCGGCTCGCATCGTTGTCGTACAGCGCATCCGAGGCGAACTCCGACAGGCCCCGGGCGCGCGCCCAGGCGATCGCCGCGTCCACGAGCGCCCGTCCCACCCCGGTTCCGCGGTGCCCGGGCTCGACGTACCACCCTTCGAGATAGCCGACGGGGCTCGTCACGCATCCCTCGGCGTAGGCGCGCATCCCGACCTCCGCGAAGCCCACGACCTGCCCCTCCCGTTCCGCCAGCAGGACCACCTCGTTCCCGGGCGCCCCGCCCCGGAAGAACTCCCGCGCCTCGTCCATGAGCTCGGCGCCCGGCTCGCCCGGCCAGAGCTCGCACCGGAGCGCGCCCCAGCACTCGGCATCGGCCGCAGTCGCCTCGCGAACGGTCACCGTGAGGGGGCCGCCGGGCCCGCGGCCGAGTTGTCGAACGGGAGGGAGACACACATGTCGGAGGCTTCGAGGAGCGGACGGAGGCAGCGCAGTCCGGGCGCGGTCATGCGGCCGTGGCGAGGCACCTCCGTACCTCGTCGAGCAGGGTCTCGGCCGGGAACGGCTTCGTGAGATACCCGCACGGAACGGCGATCGCGCGCGTCATGAGCTCGAGCGTCGAATAGCCCGACATCAGGAGCACGGGGAGCGACGGGAAGCGCCGGCTCAGGTGCTCGAGCAGCTGGACGCCGTTGAGCCGCGGCATGAGGATGTCGGAGAGGACGAGGGCCACGTCCGGGGCATGCTGCTCGGCGAGATGCATCGCTTCCTCGCCGTCCCTCGCTTCGTAGACCGAGTATCCCTCTTCGGTGAGGATCCGGACGGTCAGCTGGCGGACGGCCTCTTCGTCGTCCGCGACAATGATCGAGCCCAAGGTAGCTCCTGCTTTCCGGCTTCGACGCCTCGGCGGTCGGCGTGCTGCCGCCTGCGCGAGCGGAGCCGGGGGTGGCGATTCGATTGGGGGCACTGAAGGCGAACGAAGTCTACCCGACCGGTACGGCCGCATCAAGCGGCGGGCTGAGGAACATGGCGGCCCTTTTCCGTTCAACGTCAGGTCCCTTCGCCCGGTTTGCGGCTCCCCATGGCGGGCGGTACGTTCGCAGCAACGCCACGAGCGGGAAGATATGGAATGGTGGGTGGAGGACCTGCGCGCCGGGCGGGGCGACAGGATGTGGGACGGGTTCATCGAGCGGTACCGGCGGCTCATCTTTTCCGCGATCCGCCATTACCTCCGCGAGCCCGACGACGTCATGGACGTCTTCGCCGGCGTGTGCGAGGCGCTCCGCCGCGACGACTTCGCCCGCCTCCGCCGCTGGGCCGACACCGCCGACCCCCGCGCCCGCTTCTCCACCTGGCTCGTCACCGTCGTCCGGCACCTGACGGTCGACTGGCTGCGGCATCGGGACGGCCGCCCGAGCCGCCGGATCCCCGCCGAGCTCTCCCCGATCCAGCAGCAGATCTATGAGCGTGTCTTCCTCGAGGGCCGCTCGCACCGGGAGTGCTTTCACCTCCTCGCGGGGGACGGCTTCACGGTGTCGGAGCGGGATTTCGCCGCCGAGCTCGCGGCAACCTACCGGCAGCATCCCCATGCCCCGCGGCGCCAGGACCAGTCGCGCCGGACCGTGCTCCTCTCCGACGATCTCCCGGCACCGGGCGGGCGGGCCATGGAGCCCGACCTCCGCGAGCGGCTGGCGTCGCTCCTCGGGCGGTTGAGCGTGGAGGACCGGCTCGCGGTGCAGCTCTTCGTCGTGGACGAGCTCGCGGCGGCCGACGTCGCGCGCATCGTCGGGTGGCAGTCGCCCAAGATGGTCTACAACCGGGTCAGTCGCGCACTTGCGTCCCTCCGGCGGGAGCTGCTCGCCCAGGGCCTCGCGCGCGAAGACCTGTGACCGGAGCAATCCCGCGGGACGGAGCCGTCCAATTGGGACAAACGATCGGAGTTCCTTCATGCGACTGACGTTCGACCGCTTCCGTGCCGCGGAATCTCACCCCGAGCGGACTCCCGACTGCCTCGGCGAGATCGAGCTCGCCGCAGCGGCGGACGGCGCCGCCGCTCCCGGAGCGCTCGCGCACCTGTCGCGCTGCCCGGCCTGCCGGAGCGAGCTCGCGCACCTGGCCCGTCTTCTCGGCGACGACGCCGTCGCGGCCGAGACCGCGCGCCTCGGCGCCGCAGGCGCTCGCCGCTGGGGTACGCCGCTTCTCGTCGCAGCGGCGGCGGCGGTCGTGCTCATGGTGGCGATCCCCGTCGTCCGGAACGGCGAGGACGGCACGCAATTCCGTGACGACCCCCCGGTGGAGACGTGGCCGGCGCCGGCGCTCGTTACCCCGAACCGCGCGGTCGCGGGTACGCCGATCGCCCTTCGCTGGTCGGCGATTCCCTCCGCGTCGCAGTACCGGGTGACCGTCTTCGACGAGGAGGGCTCGGTCGTCTGGTCGGAGGAGCTGTCCGACACGAGCATCACCATTCCCGCGGCCGCGGGCATCGCTCCGCGCACCTACTGGTGGCGCGTCGAGGCGCGCGTGGACTTCGACCGCTGGAGCGCTTCGCCGCTCGGTGAGCTGCGGGTGAGCGGAGCGCGCTGATTCACCCCTCATCGCAGGGGCTCGCATGAAACGCATCCCGGTTCTGATGACGCTGGCCGCCGTCGCCGGCTGCGGCGATTCCGGCGCCGGGCCCGACCTCGCCCGCAACGGCATCTTCCCGGGCACGGTGTCGGACGCCGGCACGGGCGTGGAGATCGCCGCCGCAGCGGGCGCGCTCGATGCCGTCGGCGCCATGCTGCCGATGGCCTGGATTTCCCTTCCTCCCGGGACGGTTCCCGAAGGCCGCTCCGCCGACATCGAGAACGAGCGAACGGGCCAGCGCATCGCCGTGACGCTTCGGGACGGCGGCTTCGACCCGGTGCCGGTCCCCGCCGTCGAGGGCGACGTCATCGGGATCGCGATCGCCGCCACCGGCGGGATGTCCTATGC
>DASUXZ010000069.1:0-23059 GCA_036377655.1 Gemmatimonadales bacterium | reverse complement strand
CTTCGTCACCGTGCTCGGCTCCCGCTCGCGCCGCGCCAGGCGCACCCACAGGGTGGCGAACACGGGCGCGAGGGCGATGACGAACACGGGGTTCACCGACTGGAACCAGCTCGCCGGGAACTCGAAGCCGAAGATGCTCGTCCGGGTGCTGCGCTCGGCGAAGAGGTTGAGCGTGGAGCCCGCCTGCTCGAACGCGGACCAGAACACCGAGGCGCCGAGGAAGAGCACGAGGATCACCAGGTGCCGCTTCCGCTCGTCCCGGTCGCGGCTCCCCGCCGTGAGCAGCCACGCGAAGAAGGCGAGCGGCGTCACGAGCAGCACGAACCCGATCACCTTGTTGACCGAGTCCATCGCCGCGATGGCGCGCTGGCCGAGCGTCAGGAGGACGATGGCGCCGAGCGCGATGAGGGCGACGAGGCCGAACACCGACATGCGGCGCGACCCGTCCGAAAGCGGGTCGTTCGGCGTGGCGCCGGCGCCGCGCAGGTGCCGCGCGCCGAGCAGGTACTGGACGATGCCCAGGAACATGCCGACCGCCGCCGCCCCGAACCCCCAGTGCCACGACCGGGCCGGATCCATTCCCCATCCCTCGAGCATCGCCCGGAAGCGCTCGTCCTGTGCCAGGAACCCGCACACGAGCGGCGCGATCATCGCGCCGAGGTTGATGCCCATGTAGTAGATCGAGAAGCCGGCGTCCCGCCGGCGGTCCTCCGCCGTGTAGAGCTGCCCGACCATCGTGCTGATGTTCGGCTTGAGGAGGCCGGTCCCGATGATCACGAGGAAGAGGCCGAGCAGGAAGAAGCCGATCCCCTCCATCGCGAGCGAGATGTGGCCGAACATGATCGTGATGCCGCCGTACAGCACGGCACGCTGCTGCCCCACCACGCGATCGGCGAACCACCCGCCCGGGAGGGCGAGGAGGTAGACCATCGCCGTGTAGATGCCGTAGATCGGGCCCGCGGTGGCCGTGTCGAAGCCGAGCCCGCCGACCGCGAGCGGCGCGGTCATGAAGAGGATGAGGATGGCCCGCATCCCGTAGTAGCTGAACCGCTCCCACATCTCGGTGAAGAAGAGCGTCGAAAGCCCGCGCGGATGCCCGAAGAACGCGGTGTCCTGCTCGGACGTCATCGGTGCGGACTGCTGGGTTGGAGTCGCCAAGCGGATGCTCCGATCGTGGGTGCGGAAGGAAACGGGATGGTCAGCGGGTGGCGGGGCGCGGCGAGATCGTCATTCGCGCCCCAGCTTCTTCTTGAGATGGGCGAGCTGCGCGTCGACGGCGGCCTCGTGCAGCTTGCGCTCGGCCTGCGCCTTCAGGAGCTCGCCTTCGAGGTCGGTGTCCGGCCGGGCACCGCCGGCGGCCTGGATGTCGCGCCACGCCGCCTCGGCCGACGCGGAGGCGCTCGACGCGCTGCCGCCGCCGGAGGGCGCGGCCTTCCGGAGCTCGGCCATCATGTCGTCGAGCTCGCGCGCGGCCAGCCCGAGCTCCTCCTGCTGCACCGCGAGCTTCCGCTCGAGCACCGCGACGCGCTCCCGGTGCTTCGTCCCGAACCTGGCGGCGACGGACGCGGTCTCGGCGTCGCCGATCTCCTCGGCGAGGCGCCCGCGGCGCTCGGCGTCGGCGAGCTGCCGCTGCTCGGTGGCGAGCTCCCGCTCGGTCACCCCGAGCTGGTCGCGCATCGAGGAAACCGCCGCCTTCGCCTCGATGACCGCGTCCCGGAGGCCGGAGGCGTAGGCCCGGCCCTCGTCCCGCCCGCCCGATTCGGCGAGGATCCGGTCCAGCCGGGCACGGAATCCGTCGAAAACGCTCACGAAACTCCCCTGAGAAGGCCGCGCGTCGAACCGGCCAATGTTACGGACCGCCCGGAGGGGCGTCAAGCAATTCCGGACCAGAACCTCCGGCAAGACATTATGTTAGACGACGAACGGGCGCGGCGCCCCACCTCCGGGAGGTCCCATGCGAATCGTCGCCGTTTCCCTGCTCCTCGCGGCCGCGGCGTGCGGCGCGGACGGCGCGCGGCCGCGCGTGAACTGCGGGATCGTCGCCCTCGCCACGCCGCAGACGCTGCTGAATCAGTTCGGCGTGCCCCGCCAGACGCTGAGCCGTCCCCCGGCGGACGTGCCCGAGCGGATCGTCGCCCGGGTCGCCGCCGGGCCGACCCTCCCGGCGATCGCAGGCCGGGAAAGCGGGGGCGACTCGCTGCTCGTGATCGGGGTCGAGGGAACGCCGCAGGGGAACATGCCGCTCGGATTCGGTGTCCTCGTCACGGATCGCGATGGGCGGACCCGCGGAGTGATGCTGTTCGAAGGGCTTCCGGTCGAGGGCGCGCCGCGCATCGGGACCGTCACGCTCGGGACCGTGACCGCGCCGCTGCTCGGGCTCGAGGCGGACCCGGCGGATTACGAGAACGCCGACTGCCCCCTCTTCCCCGATTCGGCGGTGGCGCAGGATGCCGCTATGCGGCAGGAAAGAAATAGCGCTCGCTCATGACGTTGAGCGCGCCGCGGATCTCGGGATACCGCTCGGCGGTCGTGCGGAAGACGCCCTCGAGGCCGAAGTGGTCGGCCAGCACGTGATCCGACGCCATGCCGAAGCCGCGCCGGCCGAGCGAGTCGTAATAGGAAAGGTCGGGGCCGCCGCGCCGGAGCCGGCGGGCCGCGATGTAGTCCGGAAAGAGGCCGGCGAGCCAGATCGCGTAGTTGCCGAGGTGGGCCATGACCTTGAACCGGCGCTCGCCGTTGCTGGCCTCGAGGTCGGCGAGGATATCCACGAGGTAGGTGTGCCGCGCATCGTCGTTCCAGTCCACGCGCCACGCGCGGTCCTTCCGCCCGAAATCGAGTACGAGCGCCGCCATGTAGTCGGCGAGGTCCCGGTCGTCGAGACCGGCCTGCAGCAGTGCGTGGCGGAGCATCACGTAGACGAAGAGGCGTTCGGATGGAACCACGATCGAGCGAACGGCGAGCAGGCGCTCCGGCAGCTCCGGGCTGTCGAGCAGCGCGTCGGGGCCTTCGGCAGCGAGCCGCCGCTCGAGCAAAGCACGCCGCGCCGCCGATCCCCTCGCGAGCAGCACGATGGCGAGCTCGAGATCGCTGCCGGTCAGGCGGCTTCGCAGGTCGACACGGATCATGATGCAGCCTCCTCCCGCTGAACGGGACGACTCGCCGCCCGCACACGGAGCGGCCGTGGCGCACTGCGTCTCGGCCTTTGCTCGCGACCTCGCCGGGACGCTTCGGCGAGGATCCATCGTCGAGCTCTTCATCCGGCGGCTGCAGGACACCTTCGCGCCGAGCAGCGTTGCCGTCGCTCTCGATGAGGATGGTCGAGGCGAGCCCGATTTGCACACCTGGCCCGCCGGCAGCGCCGACGCCGGACCGATCCTCGCCGCGGCGCGCGAGGGTGGGGCCCGGCGCATCGAGCGGTCCGGAGCAATCTGGTGCGTCGCGCCGCTCACGGCGCGCGGCCGCGTCACCGGCGCGGTGGTGATCCGCGACCCGGCGGGGCCGTACGCCGCGGGCGCCCCGGCGCTGCTCGAGGCGCTCGCGGGGCTCGTGAGCGTGGCCCTCGAGAGCGCCCATCTCGTCGACCTGCATGACGATGGGCGCCGGTCGTGGCAGGAAGTGGTCGATGCCCTGAGCCTCGCGCTCTGCATCGTCGACCGGGAAGGCCGCATACGCCGTGCCAACCGGGCCTTCGCCGCCCTCGTGGACGCGCCGCCGGCCGCCCTCGTGGGCCACCCCTGGGCCGCCTTCACCCCGCCGGACTGGTCCGGCGAGCTGCAGCGCCTCATCGAGGCCCGCGGCGAAGGGGGCGAGGTCGAGCTCGAGACGCTCGAGCGCGTCTTCTGCGTGAGCGCGGTCCCCGTGAGCGAGGGAGACACGGGCAACGTCGTGCTCCTCTTCGACGACCACACCGAGCGCCGGCGGCTGCAGGACAAGCTCGTGCAGTCCACGAAGCTCTCGGCGATGGGGCAGCTCGTGGCCGGCGTGGCCCACGAGCTCAACAACCCGCTCGCGTCCGTCGTGGGCTTCGCCGACTTCCTCGGCGAGATCCCTGACGTGCCGCCCTCCCTCCGCGAGCCGCTCAACGTGATCCGCGAGGAGGCGGAGCGCGCCTCGACGATCGTGCGGAACCTCCTCGGCTTTGCGCGGAAGCAGGAGCGGCAGCGCCGTCCGGCAGCACTCGGCCCGCTCATCGAATCGACGATGGCGCTCCTCAGGAACCCGCTCATGGCGAGCCGCGTCGATTCGCGCATCGAGATCGAGCCGGCGCTGCCGCCCATCAGCATCGACGCGAACCAGGTCCAGCAGGTGCTCGTCAACCTCGTGACGAACGCGGCGCAGGCCATCGCGTCCACCGGCTCCGCGGGGACGGTCACCGTGCGCGCCCGCCGCTTCCTCGACGAGCTCCTGATCGACGTGGTGGACGACGGGCCCGGGATGGCGCCGGAGATCGCGGCGCAGGTCTTCGACCCGTTCTTCACGACCAAGCCTCCCGACGAGGGAACCGGGCTCGGCATCTCGATCAGCCAGGGCATCGTCCGCGAGCACGGTGGCCGCATCACGCTCGAGACCGCCCCGGGCCAGGGCGCGACCTTCACGATCCACCTGCCGCTCCACGAGGGCGCGCCCGCGCCGGAGCCGGCGCCGCAGGTCGAGCCGCCGGCGACCCGGCTCCGCGTGCTCGTCGTGGACGACGAGCCGCACATCCTCCACTACATGAGCGCCACGCTCGCCGCGTGGGGCCACGCCGTGGCGGTCGCGGAGGACGGCGACGAAGGGCTCGCGGCCGCCGCCTCCGGGGAGTTCGACCTCGTGATCACCGACCTCCGGATGCCACGGATGAGCGGGCGCGAGTTCTTCGAGTCGGTCCGCGCCCGGAACCCCGCGATGGCCGAGCGCATCTTCTTCAGCACTGGCGACACGGTGCGCGGCGACACCCTCGCCTTTCTCGAGATGCTCGAGCGGCCGTTCCTGCACAAGCCGTTCGGCCTCGCGGAGCTCCGCGCGCTCCTTGGCGCCGCCATCGAGCGGCTTCCGCCGGCTCGGCCGGAGCGTGTATCGTTCACCGTCCCGACCGACGACACGACATGATCTACGTCTGCATCCCGAGCCACGACGAAGCCCGCACCGTCGGGCTTCTGCTCTGGAAGATCCGGCAGGTGTTCACCACCTTCCCGCGCGAATACCAGCTCGTGGTGGCCGACGACGGGTCCGCCGATGCCACGGCGGAGGTGCTCGCGCCGTATGCGCGCGTGCTGCCCCTCACCGTGCTGTCGCATCCGCGGCGGCTCGGCTACGCCGCCACGGTGGAGGAGCTCCTCCGCTTCGCGGTGGACCGCACCGACCGGCCGAAGCGCGATTGCGCGATCCTCATGCATGCCGATTTCGCGCACGACGCCGGCGCCCTGCCCGACCTCGTGCGGCGGGTCGAGAGCGGGGCCGACCTCGTCGTCGCGGAAGGGTCGATCGAGGGGGAGCCGTCGCGCGCGCGCCGGCTGCTCCGCCGCTGGGCGCCCCTCCTCCTCCGGGGGCGGGTGCACGTGCCCGGGATCTACGACCTCGTGAGCGGGTTCGCGGCCTTCCGTCTCGTCACGCTCCGGAATGCCCTCCGGGCCGAGCCGGGCCAGCTCCTCCGGACCGATGGCTGGGCCGCGAACGCGGAGCTCCTCGCGCGCACCGCACGGCACGCGCGGCGGGTGGAGAGCGTGGTGGTGAAGGAACGGCACGACCTCCGGCACCGGACGAGTCGCGTCGAGCCCTGGACCGCCGCCCGTGACCTCTGGCGCGCGCGGGCCCGCCTCGATGTGCCGCCGCTCCCGCCCGCCCCGCAGCAGGCGAGGCCGGAGGCCGCCGCCGTCTGACGTCGGTCAGGCAGCTCGAACGCACGAAGGCGCCGGTCGAGGACCGGCGCCTTCGTGTTTCGCGTCGAGCGCTGAGCCTGGGGTCGGCTCCGTGACCGTTCGCCTCCCTGCCCGGCCTACTCCGTGGCCGGCCGCCCCGTGATCGTCTCCTTGAGCCGGCGCGCCGTATCCGGGAAGAAGAGCTTGAGGACCACGTAGAACACCCATCCCCAGAATGCCCAGACGAGGATCGTCATCACGATCGAGAAGATCCCGCCGAGGAGCGACAGGATGAACTTCATTGCAAGGACGCCTACGAACGCAAACACCGAGAAGCCGACGATCGTCCGGATCATGCTATGTTCCTCCCAGGGTGGCCGGTCGGACGCCCCTACGCCGGGACGTTTCAAAAAGTTTCATAGCGATCTCAAGTGCCTACCAGCTTTGATGTTATCGTCATAGGCGGCGGCGCCCTCGGTGCCGCCTGCGCGCGTGAGCTCGCGCGCGAGGGCCGCCGCGTGCTCGTCCTCGAGCGGGGCGGCGAGGCTGGCCAGGCCTGGCGCGCCGCGGCCGGCATGCTCGCTCCGGAGATCGCCGCCGCCGAGCACGAGCCGCTCTACGAGCTCGGCGTCGCGAGCCGGGAGCGATACGCCGAGCTCGCCGGGCAGCTCCTCGAATCGACCGGCATCGACATCGGACTCTGGCGCGAAGGCATCGGGCGGATCGCCGCGGACGAGGCGGAAGCCGATGCGCTCCGCACCTCCGTCGCCTGGCAGCGCCAGCAGGGGCGCCGCTCCGACTGGCTCGACGCCGCCGAGGTGCGCGAGCGCTGGCCGTGGGTCCGCGCGGCGGCGGGCGCCCACTGGGCGCCGCTCGACGGCGCGCTCGACCCGGCGAGGCTCGTCGCCGCCCTCCTCGCGGACGTGACCCGGCTCGGATCCACGATCCGGCAGGAGACCGTCACTCGCCTCGAGCGCGAAGGCGACCGCGTCGTGGCCGTGCACGCCGACCAGCGCTATACCGCCGACGACGTCGTCGTCGCCGCGGGCGCCTGGTCGGGCCGCATCGAGGGACTTCCGCGGCCGCTGTCGGTCGAGCCGGTGCGGGGCCAGATGGCCGCGCTCCCCTGGCCGGAGAGCGTGGCGCCGGTCATCCTCTTCCAGGGCGACAGCTACGTCGTGGCCCGCGGGCGCGACGCGCTCGTCGGCTCGACGATGGAGTTCACGGGCTTCGACGCCTCCGTGTCGGAGAGCGGCCAGCAGCGCATCTGGGCCGGCGTGCGGAACATCTGCCCTGCCGCGGTCGGCACCCGCCCGACTCGCACCTGGGCCGGGCTCCGGCCCGTCACGCCCGACGGCCTTCCGCTCATCGGGCCGGCCCCCGACGTTTCCCATCTCTGGTACGCCACGGGCCACGGCAGGAACGGCATCCTCCTCGCCGCGGTGACCGCGGTCCTGCTCCACCAGATGATACGTGGAGAACCGGTGCACGAACACGTGAGTGCGTTCGACCCCGCGCGGATGTGGCGGTGGTGAGGCATATCGCATTCGTCGCCGCGCTCGGCGCGGCGGTCATTCCCGCGCCGGCGCCGGCCCAGGCCCCGGCCGGCCTCGCGGCCGAGCGCTCGGCGCTTGCCGCATGGCTCGAGACGGCGCCGACCTCGCCCTTCGCGGCCGTCGCGCAGCAGCCGATCGACGCCGGGCTCGCCCTTGGCGCGGGCGGGGACCTGCCGCTCGACGGGGTGTCGGCGCGCGTCCGCCTCGACGCCGGCCGCGTGCTCCTCGAAGATGCCGGGCGGAACACCGTGCTGCCGCGCTATCGGCCGACGCGACTCGGCCGTTACTTCCTCCTGCCGGGCGGGACGGCGGCTCGCCCGATGCTCACCGTCTTCGACACCACGCGCGCGCGGAAGGCGCCGCGCTGGTTCCCGCACGACCCCGCGCTCGAGTTCATCGGCACGCTCACGCCACCGGAGCGCCCCGCGACCCGCCGGCTTCTCGCACCCGACGGGATCGAAGTCGAGGCGACGGAGGCGGGCACGGTGCTCGTGCCGCTCGGCGGCCGGGCCACGCGCCTCACCGTGATGCGGATTCCCGACCCTTCGACGGGCGAATCGGAGCTCGAGATCTTCTTCCGGGATGCGACGAACGCGAAGGGCACCTATCCGGCAGGGCGCTTCGTCTCGCTCGTGCCGATCGGCGACGGGCGCTATCGCCTCGACCTGAACCGCGCCCGCAATCCGTTCTGCGCGTACAGCACCGCCTACGCCTGCCCCCTGCCCTGGCAGGGCAACGTGCTGCCCGCCGAGGTGCGCGCGGGCGAGCAGTACGTAACCGAGTGATCGCCGCCGCCTGCCTCGCGCTCGCCGCGCTGGCGCCCGACCCGGCCGGGGCCTGGCGCGGCGTGCTCGACCTTGCCGGCGGCCCGCTCAAGTTCGGGCTCCGAGTCTCGGCCGACGGCGGCGCATGGCGCGCCGCGATCTGCAACGGCGCGCAGTGTGCCGATGCGGGCCCCGCACGTCTCGTCGGCACCGATTCGCTCGTCATCGACCTCACCGATTATGCCGCCACGATCGCGGCCCGCGTCTCGGCCGACTCGCTCCTCGGGCATTACAGCAACGTCGGCAATCGCGGGCCGCGAGTCATCCCGTTCCGCGCCTCGCGCGGTACGTGGGCGCCTTCGGCGCTCCCGCGAGGCTTCGCGGGCAGCTGGGACGCGACGCTCGTGACCGACGGGCGGCCGAGCCCGCGGCTGTTCGTCATCTCCGAGGACTCCGCCGGCGCCGCATCGGCCGTCGTCTCCAACACCGGCGACTACGGCGCCTTCTGGGGCGAGGTGCGCGGCGACACCGTCGCCTTCTCGCATTTCGACGGATCCTTCGTCTACATGTACACGGCGCGGCTGGACGGCGACACGCTGCGCGGCGAGTTCCACGCCGGGCTCCGGACCCGGACGCCGTTCACGGCCGTGCGGAGCAGCGGGGCGCCGCATCTCCGGCCGCCCACCGCGATGACGAGCGCGGACACCACCGAGCCGTTCCGCTTCGCGTTTCCCGATCTCGACGGGACGCTCGTCACGAATGCGGACGAGCGATTCCGCGGCAAGGTGGTCGTCGTGGACGTGTTCGGGACCTGGTGCGCGACCTGCCACTACGCGGCGCCCATCCTCGAGCGCTTCCAGCAGGAGTACGGCCCGCGCGGGCTCGCGGTCGTCGGCCTCGCGTACGAGGTCACGGGGGATACGGCGGTGGACGGGGCCCTCGTGCGGCGATACCGCGAGAAATTCGGCCTGTCGTTCCCCCTTCTCCTCGCCGGCATCGGCACCGCCGAGGCGGCGGCGCCGACGCTGCCGCAGCTGAACGGCTTCACCGCCTTTCCCACCACGATCTTTCTCGGCCGGGACGGGCGCGTGCGCCTCGTGCATGCCGGCTTCTACGGTCCCGCCACCGGCGCCATGCACGAGCGGCAGGTGGCGGAGTTCCGCACGGTCATCGAGGAGCTGCTCGTCGAATGACGCACCGGATGGGTGCGGCGCTCCTCGCCGTGGCACTCGCGACCGGGGCACGAGGGGCGGCCGCCCAGATCACCGTCGAGACCGAGGACGGCTGGCGCTTCACCTTCGCCGGGAACGTGAGCGCGTTCTACCTCTTCGAGCACGAGTCGCCGGCGGGGCAGGTGAATACGCCGGGCGCCATCGTGGGCATCGGTGGCCAGGGCTCTTCCATCCGCTCGGGGTACCTCCCCGCCTTCGCCGTGTTCGACGCCAAGCGCACGGAGGGGCGCACCAGGCTCGGCGTGCATTTCGGCTTCGCGCCGCAGGTCCAGACCACCGGGGGCCACGACGACTCCACGGGCACCGGCGCGCGGATCGACATGCGCCAGGTGTACCTCACGGTGGGGGGGCGCTGGGGCCAGGTGCTGGCGGGGCGCGAGGTCGGCATCTTCGGCCGGCAGAGCCTCCTGTCCGACATGACGCTCTTCGGCGTCGGCGCGACGGGCGGATCGTTCGGCAACCCGGCGGGAACGACGCTCGGCCGGAGCGGGTTCGGCTACATCTATCCCGGCTTCAACGCACAGCTCACCTACAGCACGCCGCAGTCGCTCCCGGTGCAGCTCACGGTGGGCGCCTTCGACCCGAGCGTGAACAACGACTTCACCGAGCTCGTCGTGCCGCGGCTCGAGATGGAGGTGACTTCCGGGGTCCGCGGCGCGCTGCTCTGGGCCGGCGGCATGGTACAGCCGCAGCGGGACCCGGCGATCCCCGCCTCGGCCACGGCCTGGGGCGTCACCGGCGGCGCCCGCGCACAGCTCGGCGACTTCGCGGTGCTCGGCAGCGGATACGCCGGCGCCGGCATCGGTGCCACGCTCCTCTTCGCCGACGGCAGGGCGGACGTGCCCGGCGAGGCGCGGCTTCGGCGCTCGTCGGGGTACCTCGCACAGGCCACCTGGGCGCCACCGGAAGGCACGCTCACGCTCGGCATGAGCTGGGGCCGGAGCATGCTGAGGAGCCGTGGCGGCGAGGCGTTCTTCCGGACGCGCAACGAGTCGATCACGGCCGGCGCGTATTACCGGCCGACGCCTTCGCTCCGGGTGGTAGGCGAATGGACGGTGGCGCGGAGCGACGACGCGGATCCGGCCACGCGTCGCAACCGGTCCGTTGCCGTCGCGGGCGGCCTCATGCTCTTCTTCTGACGCGATCGGAAGGGACCTCCGGCGGCCCTCCGGGCCCCGCTCTCCGGTAGCTTCGAGGGTGGGGCCCGACTATTTTTTCAGGTTCCGGTCCGCTTCCCCTTTCCGGAGATGATCGCGTGGCCGTACCGCTGGTCCAGCTGAGCCGAACCCCACCGACGCTCCCCGACGCGCCAGCCCGGATCCCGTTGACCCAGCCCCGCAAGCCGGGGTGGCTCAAGGTCCGCGCGCCGGGCGGGCCGAGCTACGCGCACATCAAGCGGACCATGCGCGAGCTCGGCCTTCATACCGTCTGCGAGGAAGCGCGCTGTCCCAACATCGGGGAATGCTGGGAGCACAAGGCCGCGACGTTCATGATCCTCGGCGACGTCTGCACGAGGAACTGCGCCTACTGTGCCGTCTCCCACGGCACGCCGGCCGCGTTCGATGCACTCGAGCCGGTGCGGCTCGCGGAGGCCGTCGCGCGGATGGGCCTCGAGCACGTCGTCATCACGTCGGTGGACCGTGACGATCTCCCGAACGGCGGGGCGGAGGCGTTCGCCGGGTGCATCCGCGAGATCAAGGCGCGGCTTCCCCGCACCTCCGTGGAGGTCCTCATCCCGGACTTCAAGGGCTCCGAGCGCGCGCTCGCCATCGTCATGGAGGCGCGCCCGGACATCCTGAACCACAACCTCGAGACCGCCGAGCGCCTCTACCGGCTCGCGCGGCCGGGCGGGCGGTACGACCGCGCGCTCGCCCTGCTCGCCGCGGCGCGCCGCATGGCGCCGGACGCGCTCACGAAGAGCGGCGTCATCCTCGGCATGGGCGAAGAGTGGGACGAGGTCGTCACCTGCATGCGGGACCTGCGGCGGAGCGACGTCAACATCCTGACCCTCGGGCAGTACCTCCGCCCGAGCGACGGGCACCTCCCCGTGGTGCGCTACTATACCCCTGAGGAATTCACGGAGCTCGGCGAGATCGGCATGCGGCTCGGCTTCACGCACGTGCAGTCGAGCCCGCTCACGCGCAGCTCGTATCATGCGTGGGAGCAGGCGCGCGCGGCGGCGCCCGTGCCGGCCGCGGGCTCCGGACCACATCCTTTCGAACAGAGGACTACCTGATGGCGGGAAGCGCAACGGCTGCGGCCCCGAAGGGCGCCGCGAGCGATGCGACGGCGGATCAGTACCGGCACTGGCTGCGCCAGATGGTGCTCATCCGGCGATTCGAGGAAAAGGCCGGCGAGGCCTACAGTCTCGGCCGGATCGGCGGCTTCTGCCACCTGTACATCGGCCAGGAGGCCGTGGCGGTCGGCACGATCGCGGCGCTCCGCGAGGACGACTACGTGGTGAGCGCCTATCGCGAGCACGGCCAGGCGCTCGCGCGCGGCATGACGTCGAGGGCCGTGATGGCGGAGCTGTACGGAAAGGCGACCGGCTGCTCGGGCGGCAAGGGCGGCTCGATGCACCTCTTCGACACGTCCGTCAACTTCATGGGCGGGCACGGGATCGTGGGCGGGCAGATCCCGCTTGGCGCGGGCTTCGCCTTCGCCGCGAAGTACCGCGGCACCGACCAGGTCTCGCTCACCTACTTCGGCGAGGCCGCGGCCAACATCGGCGCGTTCCACGAGACCCTCAACATGGCGGGACTCTGGCGGCTGCCGGTGATCTTCGTGATCGAGAACAACGGGTACGGCATGGGCACGGCGCTCCGGCGCGCGAGTGCCATCCCCGACCTCGTCGAGCGGGCGGCATCGTACAACATCGAGGGCGTCGTGGTGGACGGGCAGGACGTCGAGAAGGTGAAGGCGGCGACGGACGAGGCGGTCGCCCGCGCCCGGAACGAGTCGGCGCCGACCCTCATGGAGATCCGCACCTACCGGTACGTCGGCCATTCGATGTCCGACGCGGCGCACGGGACCTACCGGACCAAGGACGAGGTCGAGGAGTTCCGCGCCCGCGACCCCATCACCGTCCTCGCCGGCCGCATGCGCGAGCAGGGCCTCCTCGACGACGAGGGCATGGAGGCGCTCGAGGCGGACGTGCGGGCGGAGGTGGAGGACGCGGTGAAGTTCGCGGAGGAGTCGCCGGACCCGGCGCCCGAGGAGCTCTGGACCGACGTGTACGCGCCGGAAGGCGACGGGAGGGCGGGCTGATGGCCGTCATGACCTACCGCGACGCGCTCGGACAGGCGCTCCGCGAAGAGATGCAGCGCGATCCCGACGTCTACCTCATGGGCGAGGAGGTCGCGGAATACAACGGCGCCTACAAGGTGAGCCGCGGGCTCCTCGAGGAGTTCGGCCCGATGCGCGTGGTGGACACGCCGATCGCCGAGCTCGGCTTCGCCGGCATCGGCGTCGGCTCGGCGATGGTCGGCCTCCGGCCGGTCGTCGAGATGATGACGTGGAACTTCGCGCTGCTCGCGATCGACCAGATCGTGAACGCCGCCGCCAAGATGCGCTACATGTCGGCCGGGCAGATCGGCTGCCCGATCGTCTTCCGCGGGCCGGGCGGCGCCGCGCTGCAGCTCGCGGCGCAGCACTCCCAGGCGTTCGAGAGCTTCTACGCGCACGTGCCCGGCCTCAAGGTCGTCATGCCCGCGACGCCGGCCGACGCGAAGGGGCTGCTCAAGAGCGCCATCCGGGACGACAATCCCGTCGTCTTCATCGAAGGCGAGATGCTCTACAACACGAAGGGTGAGGTCCCCGACGGCGAGTACACCACGCCGCTCGGCGTGGCCGACGTGAAGCGGCCCGGCAACGACGTGACGCTGATCTGCCACTCGAAGACGGTGGCGGTCGCGCTCAAGGCTGCCGAGCAGCTCGCCGGCGAGGGGATCGAAGCCGAGGTGCTCGTCCTCCGCACCATCCGGCCGCTCGACACCGAGGCGATCCTTTCCTCGGTGGCCCGGACGCATCGCTGCGTCGTCGTGGAGGAGGGATGGCCGTTCGCCGGCGTCGGCGCCCAGCTCGTGGACCTGGTGCAGCGCGAGATCTTCGACGAGCTCGATGCCCCCGTCATCCGCGTCACCGGCGCCGACGTGCCGATGCCCTACAACAAGGCGCTCGAGAAGGCGGCGAAGGCGGATCCCGCCAAGACGGTCGCCGCGGTCAAGCGCGTGCTCTACGCCGAGGTGGAGTGATGTCCACGCGCGTCGTCATGGAAGCGCTCTCCCCGACGATGGAGGAGGGGCGCGTCGTCGAGTGGAAGAAGCAGGAGGGGGACGCCGTCGCCGTCGGTGACGTGCTCGCGGACGTCGAGACCGACAAGGCGGTCATGGAGCTCGTGGCCCGCGCGAGCGGGACGCTCCTCAAGCACATCGTGAAGGCCGGCGCCACGGTGCCGGTCTCCGATCCCGTCGCGATCATCGGCGAGCCCGGCGAGGCGGTGGACGGCGGCGCGCCGGAAGCAGCGCCGTCGGATGCGGGCGAGGCCGGGACACCCAAGCCGGCGCCTGCAGCGGAAGCGCCGGCGGCAGGGGCGCCGAAGACGGCCGCGAAGCCCGCCGCCGAGGGGAAGAAGCCCGCGCGCGAGGGCGAAACCGGCGCGAGCGCGCCGGCAGGTGCTCCGCCCCGGCCGCTCGAGCAGACGGCGGCCAGCGCGCCGGTAGCCGAAGATGGTGGCCGCGCCCCTGCGCCGGCCGGTGCGGGCACGCGCGTCAAGGCATCGCCCCTCGCGCGGAAGATCGCGGCCGAGCGCGGGCTCGATCTCGCCGGCGTGACCGGGTCGGGGCCGGCGGGCCGCATCGTCCAGCGCGACCTCGAAGGGCTCGAGCCGGCCCGCGCCGAGGCGCCGGCCGGACGCGCACCCGCCTTCCAGCCGGCAGCAGCGGGCGAGCCGTTCGAGGACGTCCCGCTCACGCAGATCCGGAAAACGATCGCGAAGCGGCTGGCGCAGTCGATCGGACCAGTGCCCACCTTCTACCTCACGAGCGAGATCGACATGGAGCGCGTCGCCGACGCGCGCGAGGCGCTCAACGCGCTCGGCGAGGGCAAGGTCTCGTTCAACGACATCGTCATCAAGGCGGTGGCGCTCGCGCTCCGGCAGCACCGGTCGTGCAACGCCTGGTGGCAGGACGACCACATCCGCTACTGGAACGACGTGCACATCGGCATGGCGGTGGCCATCGACGAGGGCCTCATCACGCCGGTGATCCGCCATGCCGACCAGAAGCCGCTCCGGCAGATCGCGGTCGAGGCGAGGGAGCTCGCGGGCCGCGCCCGGGAGCGGAAGCTCGCCCCCGACGAGTACACCGGCGCCACCTTCAGCGTCTCGAACCTCGGCATGCTCGACATCGAGGAGTTCACCGCGATCATCAACCCCCCGGAGGCCGGCATCCTGGCGATCGGCCGCATGGCGGAGAAGGCGGTCGTCGAGCACGGGGCGGTCGAGGTGCGCCGGCGGATGCGGGTCACGATGTCCTGCGACCATCGCGTGATCGACGGCGCCACCGGCGCCCAGTTCCTGAAGACGCTCAAGGCGATGCTGGAGAATCCACTGGCGATGGTGTGGTAGTCGGGTGAGAGGCAGTGTCGGTGAGTCTCCCTCCTGGCCTCTCACCGTATCCAGTCTGACACTTACCCCGGAGCAACCGTGGCTCAGTTCGACGTGATCATCGTCGGTGGCGGTCCCGCCGGATATGTCTGCGCCATCCGCTGCGCCCAGCTCGGCCTCGCGACCGCGGTGGTCGAGAAGGACAAGCTCGGCGGCGTGTGCGTCAACATCGGCTGCATTCCGACGAAGGCCCTACTCCACAGCGCGCATGCCGCGCGGCTCGTCGCCCACGAGGCGAAGGAGCTCGGCGTCGTCATCAGCGGCGAGGTGAAGACCGACTACGGCGTCGCGATGAAGCGGTCGCGGAAGGTGGCGGAGCAGAACTCGAAGGGCGCCGAGTTCCTCATGAAGAAGAACAAGATCACGGTCCTCAAGGGGACGGGCGCGCTCCAGCCGGGCCGGAAGGTGAAGGTCGGGAACGACGTGCACGAGGCGACGAAGGCCGTCGTCATCGCCACCGGCTCCCGGGTCAAGGGCATTCCGCAGATCGGGCTCGAGCTCGACCGGACCACGGTGATCAGCTCCGACGAGGCGCTCTTCCTCGAGCAGGCGCCGAAGACGCTCGCCATCGTCGGCGCCGGCGCCGTCGGCAGCGAGTTCGCCGACATCTTCAACGCCTTCGGGAGCAAGGTCACGCTGATCGAGGCGCTCCCCCGGATCCTCCCGATCGAGGACGCGGAGAGCTCCGATGCCGTCGCCAAGAGCTACAAGAAGCGCGGGATCGACGTCCTCGCCGGCGCCAAGGTGAAGAAGGCGACCGTCGCGAAGGACAAGGTGACGCTCGAGGTCGAGGCCGGCGGCGCGACGAAGACCATCGAGGCGGAGAAGGTGCTCATGGCGGCCGGCCGCGCCGTCAACACCGAGGGGGTGGGCCTCAAGGAGGCCGGTGTCCAGCTCGACGAGCGCGGATTCGTGAAGGTGGACCCGAAGACGCTCCGGACCACGGCCGAGGGCGTCTACTGCATCGGCGACGTCGCGGGTCCGCCGATGCTCGCCCACAAGGGCAGCCGGGAGGGCGTGCACGTCGCCGAGATCATCGCCGGGCACCAGCCGCCGGCGATCAAGTACGACAACGTCCCGAGCGTCACCTACTGCTCGCCGGAAGTCGCGAGCATCGGGCTCACCGAGGAGCAGTGCAAGGAGCGGAAGCTCGAGTACCAGGTGGGCCGCTTCCCGTTCAGCGCCAACGGCCGCGCGCGCGCCTCGAACGAGACCGAGGGCTTCGTCAAGATCATTCGCGGGAAGAAGTACGGCGAGATTCTCGGCGCCCACGTCGTGGCGAGCCACGCGTCGGAGATGATCCACGAGCTCGTGGTCGCGCGCGAGAACGAGTTCACCGTCGAGGAAGTGGACCTCGCGATCCACGCGCACCCGACGCTCAGCGAGGCGATCGCCGAGGCCGCCCTCGATTCGATGGGCCGCGTCCTGCACACGTGACCGCGCCGGGGCCGGACACGGTCACGAGCATCGGAGGGGAGCCGCTCGAGCCCGGCGTCGACCTCGTGCGCATCGCCGCGCGCGGCCTCCTCGCCGGGACGCTCACCGGCGTCGGCGCCGCGACGCTGGTGCTGGCGCTGGTCCGGTACCTCCTTCGCAACGCGCCCGCCTCGGACGTTCCCGAGGCGGGCGCTCCGTTCTACGTCCTCGTGCTCGGCACCATGGCCGCCATGGCCGTCGGCGGCGCCGTCGCCTTCCGCGCGCTCCGCGCCATCCGCTCGCCGTGGCGCCGCGGCGTCTTCGCGATGATCGCCGCATTCGCCACCTTCGTCGGTGCGCTCATGGCCACGCCCGTCCACTATTTCCTCGGCACGCCGGGGCTCGTCGTCTTCGGCGCTGTCGCCGGGAGCGCCGGCCTCGCGCTCGCGCGCCGCCGCTGACGCAGGCGGGAACCGGCGTCCCGCCGGCGGTGTTCAGGTGACATGACTCCCCCGCCCCGCATCGACGCACGCAGCGCGAGCCGCCGGCTGCCGCCCGGCCAGGTCGAGACCCGCAAGTGGCCGGTGCTCCACGCGGGCCGGGTGCCGGACGTGGATCTCGCGCGCTGGCGCTTCTCCGTTTCCGGCCTCGTGGATCATCCGCTGTCGCTCTCGTGGGACGAGCTGTCCTCGCTCCCGCGCCAGGAGACGCTGTGCGACATCCACTGCGTGACGCGCTGGAGCCGCTTCGACAACGTCTTCGGCGGCGTCCCGGTGCGCGCGCTGCTCGCCGCCGCCGGGGTGCAGGCGGACGCCCGCTTCGCGCTCGTGCACGCGGAGCACGGCTTCACCACGAACCTGCCGCTCGCGGACCTCGACCGGGACGCCAATCTCGTCGCGCTCACCTGGGGAGGCGAGCCCCTCACGCCGGAGCACGGCGGGCCCGCCCGCCTCCTCGTGCCGCACCTGTACTTCTGGAAGAGCGCCAAGTGGGTCACCGGCATCGAGCTGCTGCGGGAGGACCGCGCGGGATTCTGGGAGGAAGGCGGGTACCATATGCGGGGTGACCCGTGGGACGAGGAGCGCTTCCGCCGGCCCGACCCGGTCCGCATGCGCCGCGGCGAAAGGGCCTGATTTTTCGGGTTGCCTTTAGGCACCGGTCCTGCCATCCTACCATATCATGGCAGACGACACTCGGCGGCGATCGCCGGAGGAGCAGGCGGAGCAGCGGATCGAGGGGATCCTCCGGGCGGCGGCACGATGGGCCGGTGAGGCACCCGCAGCGCTCGAGCCCGCCATCCGGGCGGTGTGCATCCGCCTCGCGGAGATGGTCGCGGACCAGCGGCACTACCTGGCCCCGCTGCCCGAGCCCCAGGAATCGGAGCGCAGCGCGGTGCTCTCGCTCATCGCCGAGCGGCTCCGCGCGCCCGGGGTCACCCGCGGCATCGAGGAGCACCTCGCCGCGCTCGCCGATCTCGAGCTCCGGTCCACCGGCTCCTGGTCGCTCGTCACCGGCGCCCAGAGCCAGTGGATCGAGACCGCCGTCCGCTATCTCGAGGCGTGCGGCCAGAAGCTCCCGGAGAAGGAGCAGCCGGATCCCTATTGGGCCGACGACGTCGTGGCCGGCATCATCGCATCGGCCCGTGCCCTCATCGGCGTGGACGAGCTCCATGCGCGAACCGAGGCACGCTACTCGGGTGGCGTGCCCCGTCCGGTCCTTCCTCCCGAATGAGCCACGAGATCGGCGCCGGCCTTCGGCGCCGATCTCGTTTTCCTACTCCTCCGCGACCGCGCCTGCTCCGGCCGCGGCCGTCCGTTCCTCCTCCGATTCCTCTTCGTCGGCCGGCTCGTCTTCGTCCGCGTCGGCGGCCTCCCTGATCTCTCCCTGCTCGCCGAACAGCTCGAAGAAGCGGGCGAAGATGTCGATGCCGTCCCAGAGCTGCTGGAGGTCCAGCTTCTCGTTCGGCGAGTGGAGCCGGTCGTCGGGCAGGCCGATGCCCGTGAGGATCACCGGCGCGCCGCTCCGCGAGAGCGGCGCGACGATGGGGATCGAGCCGCCGGCCCGCACCTGGACCGCGGCGTTGCCGGTCTTCTCCCGGAACGCGTCGTTGAGGAGGTCGAAGACCGGGTCGGAGATGTCCACCTGCACGGGGTCGTTGCCGTGCAGGATCTGCACCTCGACGTCCGCCCACTTCGGCGCGAGCGCGGTGACGGCCTTGCGAAGCTGCTTCGCGACCTTCTCGAATCGCTGCCCGGGAACGAGCCGCAGGCTCACCTTGGCGGTGGCCGCCGCGGGAATGACGGTCTTGGCGCCGTCGCCGACGAACCCGCCGCGGATCCCATGGATCTCGAAGGTCGGGAGTGCCCAGATCCGCTCGAGCACCGAGTGCTTCCTGAGGCCGGTGAGCGCGCGCGAGGTCACCTCCGCCGTCATGAACTCCTCCTTCTCGAACGGCAGCGACTTCCACGACTTGAGCTCCGATTTCGCCGGCGGCTCGACGGCCTTGTAGAGCTTCGGGACCTGGATCTCGCCATCCTCGTCCTTGAGCTCGGAGAGGATCCGGACGAGGGTCTCGATCGCATTCGGCGCGACGCCGCCGTAGCTCCCGGAATGGAGATCACGCTGGAGGGTGCGCACCGAGATCTCCGCGTAGCAGATCCCGCGGAGCGCGGTATACACCGCGGGAAGCCCGGGCGCATAGTACGCCATGTCGCAGATGAGCACCGCGTCCGCCTGGGCGCGCGCGGGCTCGGCCCGGAGCAGGTCCGCCACGACGTGCCCCCCGCTCTCCTCCTCGCCCTCGATCAGGAACCGCACGTTGAGCGGCGGCAGGCCGTCCGCGCCACGCGATGCCTCGTACGCCTTGAGCAGGCAGTAGACCTGGCCCTTGTCGTCCGCCGTCCCGCGGGCGTAGAGCTTTCCCTCGCGGATCGTCGGCTCGAACGGCGGCGTTTCCCATTCCTCGAGCGGATCGGGCGGCTGCACGTCGTAGTGGCCGTAGATGAGGAGCGTCGGCCGGCCCGGGACGGCCGGCCCCTCGGCCCACACGACGGGGTGGCCGTCGCCCTCGACGAGGTTCACCACGGGGCACCCGAGCCGCCGGAACTCGTCCATCAGCCACACGGCGGCGCGGCGGCAATCGGAGGCATGGCTCGGCAGCGCGCTCACGCTCGGGATCGCGAGGAATTCGCTCAGCTCGCGGAGGAGCCGCGCCTGCTCGCGGGGAACGAAATCGGTGTCCATACAGGCAAACTCCGTCAGAAGGACCAGGACTGATGATGCAACCTACATCGCGCGGGCGACGTGCACCAACCGCGCGCGGGGGTGAGGTGACTCACAGAGCGGATGCGGGTGCAGGCGTACCTTGTCGTGTTTGCTGGCGGGGCTATTCCGGGTCTCCGCCGAACGACCCGCATTTGGAGGATGAATGATGAAGCGATTCCCCCTCGCCGCGGCCGGTCTCGTGATGAGCCTGGCCCTGGCTGGCGAAGCGGCGGCCCAGGACGTAACCCCGCCGATGAGCCGCGACACGAGCAAGGCCGAGAAAGTGCGCCCCGACACCACGAAGGGCGACACGACGCTCGGCTACCGGGCCATGAGCGGCCAGAACCCGTGCGTCGTGCCGGCGGACGTGGCCCGCGCGCGTGACGCCGCGGCGCAGGCGCCCGGCCGTGACAACGCCCGGGTGGACACGATGGGTCCCGCCGTCATCCGCCGCGACAGCATTCCCGGCGACCCGGCGCCGTCGGATTCCGCGGCGAAGGCGCCCGGTGCCGTCCAGGAGCAGCAGCGTGACGGCCGGCAGGCGGACGTGCCCGCGGATTCGGCGCAGAAGGTCGCCGTTGTGAGCGAGCCGGCATTTGCCGGCGCGGTGAACTGCGACACGATGGGCAAGATGGCGCCGGGCACTCCGGTGGACACGGCGAAGGCGCGGCAGCTCCCCGGCCTCATGGGCCCGCCGGCACAGCCGGACACGGGCGCGGCGGCCGCGAACGATTCGACGAAGGCCGACAAGCCGAAGGACGACTGAACCGCGTCGAGCAGTATCTGAAGAACGGACGGGCCGCCATCCACCGATGGCGGCCCGTCCTCTTTCTGGACCCTGCCGGGCTACTTCCCGAGCGCGGCCTCGAGCCGCTGGAATGCCTCGTCCCCTTCGGCGCCCTCGACGAGCCGCCGGAGCTCGGCGACCGCCTTCCCGATATCCTCGCCGTGCCGCCGGTACCATGCATCGAAGAGGTCGAGCCGCGTCCGGTAGAGCGTGATACCGATGAGGCGGGCATTGTTGACCGGGCGCTCGGGCTGCGGCGTGATGCGGATCGTTCGCAGGCGCGCGCCCACCGGGCCCGCGAGCTGCTCGCGTGCCCAGCGTCCCTCGGCCGTCCGCACCGAGTCGAGCGCCGCCCCCTCGTAGCCGCGCGCGTACGCGGAGTCGAGCCGGGCGATGAGCTCGGCGTAGTAGGCCCCGAGCACCTGCTCGTCGTGGAAGCGGTCGGCCGCGCGCCCGGCGAGCAGCGTGTCGCCGCGCGATCGGAAGAACGCCTCGGCCGCCCGGTATCCCGCCATCTGCGCGAAGCTCTCGTTGAACGGCGTGGCGCTCCGGACATAGAGCGAGTTGTGCGCGATCTCGTGGAACACCGTGGAGACGAGCTCGACCGGGTCCCGGCTCATCGCGGTCGACAGCAACGGGTCGTTGAACCAGCCGAGGGTCGAGAATGCGCCGGAAGGGCGGAGATGGACGTCGTAGCCGCGGCTGGCGAGCTCGGCCGCCGCACGCTCGCCCGCGCGCGCGTCGAAGAACCCCTTGTACGGCATGCTGCCGACGATCGGCCACTTCCACGTCACCGGGCAGATGCAATCCCTCGGCGCCGCCTGGAGCACGAGCAGGAGCGTATCCCGCCCCACGTCGGTGTACGTGGTGTACGTCTCCTTCGCCTCGAAGCCGATCGCCGCGGCGAAGTCGCGCGCATCGAGCACGAGCTGCAGCGTCGAGCGGAGATCGGGCGCCGTGCCGGGGTCGGCGACGATGCGCGCGATCGGCCGGGCCTCGGAGAGGATGCGGGTCTCCTCGATGCCGGCCCGTGCGAGGTAGCGGACGTCCTCGCTCGCCACATAGGCGACGCCGCCGCCGACGACGAGCGCGGCGACGGCGAAAAGGAAGATCATGCGGACTCTCCGGCGCACCGCCGGTCAGCGGACCCGGACGATGCCGATGCGGGGCGCGGCGCTGCTCGAGCCGATGGTCTGCGAGGAGCCGTCGGTGAGGAGCATCGTGACGGGACTCGCCTGGGGCGGCTGGATGACCCGGAGGTGCCGCCCGGAGCCCGCCCGGAGCGTTCCCTGGCGCGAGTAGGTGCCGGTGAGCGTGCTGTCCGGCACGAGCGGGTACGGCCGCGGGAACGAGCCGGGCGCCTGCTGGTTGAACGCCTCGAAGGTGGCGCGGAAGTTCCAGCTTTCGTACTGCAGGCGGGGACTCGCCGGCGCGAAGCCGGGAAGGTTGTCGAGATAGTTCGCGAGCTGCCACTCCGGAACGAGGGTGGCGAAGGGCGTCGCGGTGGCCGCGGCGACGTTGGCCGCACCGAGCCGGCTCGTGGCCACGAGCGACCGCGTGAACGCCGCGCCGGTCTCGTCGGCGCCGAAGTGATCCACGAGCCACCGCACGAAGAGCCAGTTCGCGCCGCGCTCCTCGAGGGTGCCCCCGGACGATCCCGGCTCGACCAGGAAGTGCGACTCGACGTCGCGGAGGTACCGATAGGCGTTGCCTGCGTCGCCGACGACGAACTGCGTGAAGCAGTCGCCGCCGCACTGGTCGTCCGGGATCCCCCGCCCGCCCAGCTCCTCGGCGAAATGGGAGAGCCCTTCGTTGAGCCAGGTGTCCTCGGACGAGCCGTTGTGGATCAGCACATGCTGGTTGAAGCTGATCATGTGCTGGAACTCGTGGATGAACGTCGGCGCCAGGTACTCGCGGGCGTAGTCGAGCGAGATGGTGCAGGCCGTGTTGTTCGGGTCGGGCACGAGTCCGTAGAAGACCTCACCCCGGTTCGAGCCCGACGATCCGGTGAGCAGGTCGTTGCCGTAGAAGTACCCGAGAATGACGCTTCCTTCCGCGTTGCAGTCGCCGCTCAGGTCGTTGACCTGGTCGGTGAGCAGCACCACGACGACGCCATTGTTGTCGAGGTCCGACTCGCGGCCGAACGAGGTGGTGTCGATCGGATAGAGGAAGTTGTCGAAGAGGAACCCGACCTGGGCGATGTCCGCCGACGAGTACCCGCCCGGGGGGACGGTGTTGTCGACGTAGATGGCGCCCTTGGGCCCGACGTGGCGCGCCGTGGCGGTCACGTCCACGAAGCTCGAGCAGGTGGTGGTGGCGCAGACCTTGAACGTGCGCTCGTGACCCACCGTCGGCGGGATCACGGCGCTCGTGCCGAACGAGCCCAGGCTCCGGAGGATCCCGGGCGCGTCGGCGAGGCTCCGCTCCTTCGAGCGGAGCATCGCGTGAAACGCATCCCGGGTCTTCGGCCGGCTGAAGGCGCCGAGCGATGGATCGAGCGCGGGGACCAGGGCCGACGCCGTAAGCGCGCCCTCGCTC
>DASUXZ010000068.1:0-6349 GCA_036377655.1 Gemmatimonadales bacterium | reverse complement strand
AGCGGGGGAGGGGTCCCGCGCCCGCCCGCCGTGAGCCGCCGGAACGCCGGATTGGCCTCGCCCGAGTTGAAGTCGCCGAGCACGACCACCGGCACGTCCTCGGCGGCCACGAGCCGTGCGATCATCTCCGCGCTCCGCTCGCGCGACGGCTGGGACTCATGGTCGAGGTGCAGGTTGTACGCGGCGAAGGCGCGCCCGGTAGTCCGATCCCGGAACCGCGCCCAGGTGACGATGCGCGTGATCCGGTTGCCCCAGCTCGTCGATCCCGGAACCTCCGGCGTATCCGAGAACCAGTGCGTCCCGCTCGCGAGCGGCTCGAGCCGATCCTTACGGTACAGGAAGGCCGCATACTCTCCCTTCGTCCTCCCGTCGTCGCGCCCCACGCCGATCTCGCCGTAGCCCGGGATCGCGGCGCCGAGCTCGTCGAGCTGGAAGCGCAGCGCTTCCTGGACGCCGAGCAGGTCGGGACGGCCGTCGCGGATCACCTGGATGACGAGGTCCCGGCGGTGCGGCCACGCGTCGGCGCCGTCGTCGGCCGTGCCGTAGCGGATGTTGAACGTCATGATGCGGAGCGACTCCGCCTGTGGCGCGGGCGCCGGAGCCTGCTGCGCGCAGCCGGCGAGCAGGACCGCAAGGGATGCCGCCTGCCTGAGCCAGCCGCGACGGTCCGTCATCGCGCGGGCCCGGACTCGAGCGCCTCGATGAGCTCATCGAGGCGGGCTTCGACTTCGGCGATGTCCCGGTACACCCGGAACGCGCCCGCCGCGCGGAGCCGCTCGGCGCTGTTCCCGCCCGCCGTGACGCCGATGCACGGCACCCCCGCGTGCCGGGCCGCCTCGGCGTCGAACGGCGTGTCCCCGACCATCGCGCACCCGGACGGCGCCACGCCGAGCTTCCCGAGCGCCGCCTCCACGAGGTCCGGCGCCGGCTTCGTCTCGGCGATGTCGTCCGCATTCACGAGCTCGTCGCCGAGTGAATGGAGCTCGAGGCCGGAGCTCCGCTCGAGGGCCTCGAGGTGATCCTTGCTGCTCGACGTCGCGAGCGCCGAGCGAAGGCCGCGGGCCCGGACCGCATCGAAGATCTCTCGCGCCCGGGGAAAGGGCGCAATGCGCTCGCGCCCGGCGATGGCGAGGTAGGCCTCGGACTGCCGGTCGCGGAGCGCATCGCCGTCCCGCTCGTCCGCGTCCTCGCCGAGGATCGAGGGGACGAGCTTGTCGCCGCCCTTCCCGATCTCGTCGCGGATGCGATCGCGCGATACGTCGTGGCCGAGCGAGGCGAACGCCGTATGCCACGCCTCGACGTGCGCCTCGTTGCTGTCGACCAGCGTCCCGTCGATGTCGAAGATGATCGCGCGGAGCGGCATGGGAATCCGGTGGGAGAATGCGGGGCGGGGAGGACGGAAGCGGCGACGCCTCCGTCCTCGCCCGTGTTGATGCTCAGAAGAGGTACCTGAGTCCCGCCTGGAACTGGCGCGGCTCGCCCAGGCCGGAGCGAATCGTGCCGTCGAAGTTGAGGAAGGTACCGCCGGAGGCCGGATCCTTGAAGTTGTCGGCGTTCGTGACGTTGAACACCTCGACGATCGCCTCGACGGTGCCGCGGCCGAACTGGAACGGCTTCGAGAGCCGGATGTCCCAGGAGAAGTAGCCGTTGTCGCGCCGCAGCGTGTTCCGCTGGAGGATCGTCCCGTCCGCGCAGATCCGGTCGGCGGGCAGCGCCGCGCGCTCGACGGCACCGGGCACGGTCGGCGTGCAGTCCTGCGAGGCCGGCTGCGGCGAGTAGAGGCTGAGCCGGTTGTTGAAGTAGAAATCCCCGGGGAGGATCGCGAGGAACCAGGCGTTCACGCGATGCCGCTGGTCGCGGTCGCTCCAGTTGTACTCGCGGTCGAGCGCGTTGGCGCGGGCGTAGCGGAAGATGAACGGGTCGCGCTCGTTGTCGTCGTCCGACTTGTCGAACGAGAGCGTGTAGTTGAGCTGGAACTGCAGCCGCGAGCCACCCATCCGCCGCAGCTCGGCCGTGATGCCGTTGTACCGCGACCGCGCCGAGCTCTGCACCACGGTCAGGTCGCCGATGCCGTTGCCCCCCTCGAGGCCGGTGCCCCACGGGCGACCGAACACCGCGTCATTGGCGTTGAAGAAGCGCGTGAGGTAATCGGTCCGCGCGTGCGTATAGCTGAGGGCCGCCGCGATGTTGTTCCCGACCGCGCGCTCGTAGCCGATGGTCGCGGTGAAGGTGCGCGGGTTCCGGAAGTCCTTGTCGAAGACGAAGACGCCGGGCTGGAACGGCCCGCCGGCCGGTGAGGGCAGGAGCTCGCCGTATGCCGGCGGCGCGCCGAGGATGCCGATCAGCTCGCTGTTCCGGAAGATGGTCTGTCCGCGCGAGCCGTCGGTGCTCCGGCTGCTCGCGAGGTTGAGGCCGGGGATGCGCGCGTAGTACAGGCCGGCATTGCCGCGGATCACCTGGGTGCCGTCGCCGCCCACGTCGTAGGCGATGCCGAGTCGCGGCTGGAACATGCCCTTGTCGGAGGGAATCGTGCCGTCACCGGGGAACTCGAACGTGCCCTGGGCGTTCGTGACGGTCTCGCCGATGAACGGCGCGTAGAACAGGTCCTCGACGGGCGTGATGAGGTCCGGCTGGATCTGCGCTTCCCACCGGAGGCCGTAGTTGAGCGTGAGGTTCGAGCGCGGCTTCCAGCTGTCCTGGATGAAGAGGGCGAACTCGTTCTGGATGATCTCCTGCGTGCCGGCCTCGTCCACCGTGAGGCCGCCCACGCCCGCCTGCTGCAGGTAGAGGGCGACGGGGCCGGTGATCGTCGTGCCGCCCGGGCAGGTGCCGTCGGTATCGGTGCTCCCGTCGGAGCACTCGACGTAGAGCGGGCCGAACGCGTTGTAGTTCAGGAAGCCCTCGACCGACGTGAACGCGATGCGCCCGTTGCCGAAGCCGCGGAACGTCTGCTTGACGCCGGTGCGGTTCCACTCGCCGCCGAACTTGAAGAGATGGCTCCCGCTCACGATGGAGACGTTGTCGAGCACCTGGAAGCGGTAGTCGTACGCGTCCACGGGAATGAAGAACGGCATGCCGAACCGGTACCCGCTGAACCCGCCCGGCCCGACGAAGCCGATGTCGGTATCGGGGAAGGGACGGTCGGTATCGGGGTTGATCGGGCCCTCGTACGGGCGCGGCCGCTCTTCCCGCGCGAGCTGGAAGCGGAACTCGTTCGACAGCGCCGAGGAGAGCTGCGAGTTGAGACTGCCGTTCACGGCGTGCGAGAAGTCACGCTCCACCGCGTTGGCGCTCGCACCCCAGAAGTCCACGTCGAACGTGCCGTTCTCCTGGCGCGAGTTGGTGTAGTTGTACTTGAGTGTCGCGTTGTGCCGCTCGCCGAGCCGGAAGTCGACCTTTGCGAGGACGGCGTTGGCCGCGTTGGTCCGGGAGATCGGGCCGAAGTCGCCCTGGAGTGCGCCGCCGAAGGCCGTATCCACGAACGCCTGCAGCGCCGGGTCGATCAGTCCGAGGCGGTCCGTCTGCTTCGTCTCGTTGTAGACCTGCTGGTCGTAGGCGACGAAGAAGAAGATGCGGTCGCGGACGATCGGCCCGCCGAGGGTGGCACCGAACTGGTGCTGGGAGTAGTCGGGCGTGAAGCCGGACACCGTGCCGTTCGGGAAGGTATGGCGGAAGTCTGCCGAGAGCGCGTCGTATTTGCCGAAGTAGTGTGCCGAGCCGTGCAGCTCGTTCGTTCCCGACTTCGTGATGATGTTGAGGAACCCGCCGCCGGACCGGCCGAACTCGGCGTTGGCGCCGTCGGAGACGACGACGAAGTCCTCCACGGCGTCGAGATTGAACGTGAAGGCCGGCCGCTGCCCGCCGCGCTGCTCGCCGAAGAACGGGTTGTTGAAGTCGGCGCCGTCCACCGAGACGTTGTTGTGGATGCCGCGCTGGCCGCCGATGCTGATCTCGTCCCCGTCCGGGCCCTGCACGATCGCCACGTTCGGCGTGAGCGTCGTGAAGTTGAAGATGTTCCGCCCGTTGTTCGGGAGTCCCTCCACCGCTTCCTCGCTGAGGCGCGTGGCGGACTGGGACGCCGTGACGTCCACGAGCGGCTCGCTCGCGACGGCGATGTCCGCCACCTGGACCGCCTGCGCCGCGAGCCGGAAGTCGAGCTGCGCGCTCTCGCCGAGCCGGACCACGAGCCCGCGCCGCGTCTCGGCGCGGAACCCGAGCGCCCGCACGCTGATCTCGTAGGTGCCGACCGGCAGCAGCGTCGCGACGAAGACGCCGTTGCTGTTCGTCTCGACCCTGCGGGTGAAGTTGGTGCTCACGTTGCGGAGCGTGACCGAGGCGCCCTCGATGGACGATCCGGCCTCGGCGGACACGGTGCCGCGCACGACTGCGGTCGTGGCCTGGGATTGCGCGGCGAGTGGGACGGCGGGGGCGGCGAGCGTGCAGAGGAGCGCGAGCGTGAGGCACGACCGGGCGGTCTGCATCCGTGTTCTCCGGAGGAGAGAGTGGACCAACGACGCCGGGAGGGGAGCGGGTTGACGTTAGGGGCGAAACCGGGGACCGGCAAGGGGAGGGTGCCGGAGGGGGGAAATGGAAACGCCCGCCGAAGCGGGCGTCCCGGTGCTCCGGACGGATCGGTCAGTCGCCGCCGAGGCGGAGCCGCTCCACGAAGGTGGTGGTGCCGTTCCGGCTGACGGTCAACACGCTCAGCGTCGCGATCTTTCCCTTGCCCACGGCGCGCAGGGCCGCGGCGAGCTCGGCTTCGGACCCCACCGACCGCCCATCCACCGACTGGATGATGAAGGCCAGTCCCTGGCCCGGACCCGCGAGGTTGGCCTCCCAGGCGGGCCCGCCCGGGGTGACGCTCGTGACGAGTGCACCCTTGGTCCCGGCCGGAAGCCCGAGCTGCTGGGCCAGCGCCGCCGTGACCTGCTGGACCCGGGCGCCGAGGAGCTCCTGCGTGGCGCCGCCCGGCGCACTCACGTTCTCGGCCGCGGCCTCGTCCTCCGCCGCCTCTTCCTCCGCCGCCGGGGTCGCCGAACTGAGCGACTCGAGCGCCACCCGGAACGTGCGGCGCTCACCGCCCTCGCGGGCCACCTCGATGTTCACGACCTCTCCGGGCTTCCGGAAGCCGATTTCCTGCTGCAGCTGGCCGACACGATCGATCCGCTTGCCGTCCACGCCGATGATCACATCGCCCGGGCGGATCCCGGCCTTGCCGGCCGGGGAATCGTCGTCCGAGAGCGCGCTCACGAGCACGCCGCGGATCTCGCTCAGCCCGACGTCCTCCGCGTCGTAGCGGCTCGCCTCCGCGATCTGCACCCCGATGGCGGCGCGATGGACCTGCCCGTCGGTGATGAGCTGGCGCATGACGTCGCGCACGAGGTTGATGGGGATCGCGAAGCCGTAGCCCGAATAGAAGCCGGTCTGGCTCGCGATCGCGGAGTTGATGCCGATCACCTCGCCGCGGACGTTGACGAGCGGTCCGCCGGAGTTGCCGGGATTGATCGCCGCGTCGGTCTGGATGAAGTCGGCGATGTCCAGGTTGGTGCGCTGCAGGTCGCGAAGCGCGCGGCCCTTGGCGCTGATGATGCCGGAGGTGACCGTGAACGTCAGGCCTTCGCTGAGCGGGTTCCCGATCGCGAGGACCCACTCGCCGATCTTGCCGGCGTCGCTGTCGCCGAGCGCGGCCGGACGAAGCCCGGTGGCGTCGATCTTGAGCACGGCGACGTCGGTGGCCGGATCGGTCCCGACCACGCGGGCGCGGAACTGGCGGCGGTCGAAGAGGCGCACGTCCACCTGGTCGGCGCCCTCGACCACGTGATTGTTGGTGAGGATGTATCCGTCCGCGGATACGATGAAGCCGGAGCCGCTCCCCTGCTCGATCCTCGGCTCGCGGTTCCGCGGGCCGAAGAACTCCTCGAAGCCCTGCGGGGCCCGCCGCTGGGACTGCTGCGCCGGGCGCCGGGCCTGGATGTACACGACGCTCGGCACCACGGCGTCGGCCACGGCTGCGAGCGCGTCGCTGAATTCGGCGAGCGGCCGTGCCTCGGGAATGGACGGCGCCGCCACCGGCGTGAGGGCCGCGGGGCGGGCGGCCTGCTGGGCAAAGCCGCTCCGCGGGAGGTCGAGCAGCCCCGCGAAGAGGAGCCCGAGCGCAAAGGCGAGCGACACGAGGCCGCCGAACTTGAGCCAGTTGAGTGAGCGTACGGACATGCGTCTATCCTACGTCAATGGGGGTAAGCCGGTACTCTCCTAATGTAACGAGGATGAACAAGGCAGAGTTTCCGTCGCGTCCACCAAGGAGCCGCGATCAAGCTTCCCCTTGACGGGGGTCGAAGTTGTGGCAACT
>DASUXZ010000067.1:0-34426 GCA_036377655.1 Gemmatimonadales bacterium | reverse complement strand
CGCGCTCGCCGCCGGGGCGCGCGTGCTCTGGGCCAACGTGCACATGCATCCGGGGCATCCGCTCGAGCGGGTGCCCGTGGGGACGGCGGTCGTGGGCCAGCTCCCATCCCTGGCCTGGCGGTACGACGACAAATGGAGGGCGCGCGAGCTCCTCGCCGGAGCCGGGCTTCCCGTCCCCCGCGCGCTCGTGACGGATGCGTCGGCCGGCACCCGCGACGAACGGCTCCGGCGCATGGCGGCAGAAGGGATCGGGTGGCCGGCCGTCGTGAAGCCGCTCCGCGGCCGCGGAAGCCAGGGAGTCTCCCGGGTGGACGGGCCGGAGGCGCTCGAGTCGGCACTCGAGGCGCTCGCCGGCGCCACGGCGCCCGGTCCCGAGGGAAACGTCCCGGTGTACGGCTCCCGGGCGCTCGTGGAGGAGTTCCTGCCCGGTGAGGAGATCACCGTGACCGTGCTCCCGCCCGGGACCTATCGCCTGGGCGGAATCGCCGCACGGATGGAACGCCACTGGGCGCTGCCGCCCGTCGTCCGGGAGGGCCATGATCGCGGCATCGCGCCGTACAGCGGCGTCGTCGCCGTCGCGCGGAACAGTGCGGCGATGGAGCGGAGCGCCGCTGCGGCGCCCGGCATCGCCGCCGCGCTCGGGGCATGCGAGGCGGCGGGGTCGCTCATCGAGGCGCGCGCCGCCATCCGCATCGACTGCCGGCGCTCGAAGGGCGGCAGGATGACGCTGTTCGACGTGAACCTGAAGCCCAATCTCACCGGCCCCGGGCGTCCGGGGCGCGGCGGCGCCGAGAGCCTCGTGGCCATGGCGGGAAGAGCGGCCGGGTGGAGCTACCCCGAGATGATGGTCGAGCTGCTGCGGCAGGCCTGGGTGGCCTGACGTGGTTCAGCGGAGGAGGAACTCGACGGTGGAGACGACGCGAAGGGTCTTGTAGACCTGGCTTTCCTCGCGAATGCCCGCCGCCTGCTCGCGCGGGAGGATCTCGAAGACGCCCTGGTTGGCCCGGCGAATCCCGCCGAGCTCGCTGTCGGCGTCGCGTGCGAACTGCGCCGCCGCTTCGCGCGCCTGCGCGGTCGCTTCCGCGATCATCGCCGGCTTGAAATCGTTGAGGCGGGTGAAGACGAAGCTGGGTCCGGTGGCCGCGTACTCGCCGCCCGAGGTGAACACGACGCCGGCGTCCACGAGCTCGCTCAGCCGCTGGCTCGCCGCGAGCACGGTGTCGGGCCGGTCCGAACGGACGAGCACCGTCTGGCGCACGATGTAGCGGGTGACGATCTCGCCGGGGGGACGGTACTGGTTCGCGTACGCGTCGAGCACCTGGAAGTCCTGCAGCGCCGTCTGCGCCGTGTCGATCCCGTGCCGCGCGAGAAAGCGCCGGATCTGCCCCACGCTCTCGCCGATCGACCGCTGCGCCGCCGAGAGGTCGTTGGCTGCCGCCGACACGTGCAGCGGCCAGATCGCGAGGTCGGCCTTGACCTCGCGCTCGGCAACGCCTTTCACCGTGACGAAACGGTCCGCCGCCCGCACCTGCGCGATCCCCCGCCCCGCGAGCCACCCGCCGAGGAGGATGCCGACGGCGAGGACGAGTGCGGGGACGAGAAGTGCGCCGTCGGCGCGTCGCGGATCGGTCATCGGGCGGGCTCCGCCATCGTCACGAGTGAACCGGACGGGAAAGATCCGGGGTGCCGGCGCCGGAGACGACGGCCCAGAAGGTCCATCCCGCCGCGAGACCGCTCAGCGCCCCGATGAGCACGGCGACCACGAGGCCGGGAAGGTCTCCGAGAAGCGAGACGAGCTCGCGCCAGGCAAGCGGAAAGAGCACGGCGCCGACCGCTCCTGCGGCCAGCGTTACCGGCATGCGACCGAGCAATCCCTGGCGGCGAAGCAGGTGGTGCAGCAGGGCCCCGGCGATGAGCGTCGCGACGAGCGCGATGGGCCACGCGATGACGAGAAAGAACCCGAGGAGCGCCGGCGCTCCCGAGGCCGCCTCGGCGAGCCCGACCGATGCCGCCACGACGGCGAGATAGCCCGCCCAGGCCGCCACCGCCCCGACGCCGGACGCGAGTATCCCGGCGGCCGCGACGCGGCGCAGCGATGCGCCCCTTCCCTGCCCGGCGGTGGTCATGTTCGACGGAGTCGCCTCAGGTTCGCTCCCTTGAGCTGCCACGCATGCCGCAATCCGACAGGATGCGGGGAGCGCCCGGCCCGCATCCAAGCCCCGATACCACATGAAGATATGGCTTTGCGGCGCGCGCCGCCACGTGGCGCGGGAGTTGCCGGTCTCGCCGGCGACTCCCTCGACCGGTGAAGCGATGAGCACTCCCCTGCCCGACCATTACGAAGTGCTCCAGCTCTCGCCGCGCGCCGATGCGGAAACGATCGGCCGGGTCTTTCGCCACCTCGCCAAGCGGCTGCATCCTGACAACGCAGAGAGCGGAGATCCGGACCGCTTCGCAGCGGTGATGGAGGCGTTTCGCGTGCTGTCGGATCCCGTGTTGCGGGCGTCGTACGACCTGCGCTACGAGAGCGGCCGGCAGGAGCGGTGGCGAGTCTTCGACCAGGCCAGCGCCCTCGACGGTGTCGCCGGCGACCGGAGGGTGCGGAGCGCGCTCATGACCGTCCTCTACACCGCCCGGCGGAACGATGCCGAGGAGCCGGGCGTCGGCATCGTGGACCTCGAGCAGCTCCTCGGCTGCCCGGAGGAACACATGAAGTTCCACGTCTGGTATCTCAAGGAAAACGGATTGATCCAGCGGCTCGAGAACGGCACCTGGGCCATCACGGCGGCGGGAGTGGATCACGTGCTCGAGCACGGGGGACCGGTACGGCCGGAGCTGCAACTCCTCGAGGCGGGCGACGATCTTCCGGCCACAGGGTAAAGCGGGCTAAACGCTAAAGGCCCAGTCCTGAAGCAGTAGTAAGAGCTACCACTCTCGCTTCCCGCTCGATCCGCTCCCTGCCGCCCTGCTCTCTGTCCACCACGGCCAGCACTCCCAATACCCGGCCTCCCGCCTCGCGCACCGCGGCGATCGCGTCGAGCGCGGAGCCACCGGTCGTGATCACGTCCTCCACGACCACCACCGCCATCCCACCCCGGAAGTTCCCTTCGATGCGCCGCTTCGTGCCGTGTCCCTTCGCCTCCTTGCGCACGCTGAAGGCGTCGATCGGCTCCGCCGACTCCCAGCTCGCGCGGGCGATGGCGTACGCCACCGGATCGGCGCCCATCGTGAGACCGCCGATCGCTTCGGGCTTCCACCCGGCCTCCCGGATGACCTCGAGTCCCAGAGCGCCGATGAGCGTCTGGCCTTCGGCGCTCATCGTGGTGAGCCGGCAATCGATGTAATAGGAGGAGCGGAGTCCTGAAGCGAGTGTGAAATCGCCCCGCTGGACGCTCCGCGAGAGAAGGAGCTGCTCGAGTCGCTCCCGGCTCACTTCCGGCCGAAGAGCGACGAAAGAAATCCGCCCTTGGCGGGTTTTTCGTTGCGCGCCGCCGTGCAGAAAGCCGCGGTGAACTCGTCTACCGTCTTGTACCGCTTGGACCTGTCCCGCTCGAGGCCCTTCATGATCGCGTCCTCGAGCGCCGGGGAGAACTTGAGCCCCTTGACGGCCTGGTTCAGCGGCACCGGCGCCTGCGAGAGTAGTTGCTGGAACAACTCCCGTGGGCTCCGTCCCGTGAACGGGAGGCACCCGGTCACCAGGTAGTAGGCGATCGTCGCCAGGCTGTAGACGTCGGCCTGCTCGCTCACGAGCTCGCCGCTCAGCGCCTCCGGCGCCACGTACTGGAGCGTTCCGACGAAGAACCCCGCCCGCGTAAGCCGTTCTTCCGGGCTCACTTCCGCGTCGCGCGCGATCCCGAAGTCGAGCAGCTTCGCTTCCTGGGTGGCCGGGTTGTACATGATGTTGGCCGGCTTGAGATCGCGATGGATGATCCCCGCCTTGTGCGCCGCGGAGAGTGCGTTCCCGATCTGCTCCACGATCGTCGCCGCGAGCTCCGGGGCGAGGTTGCCGGCCCGCTGGACGAAACTGGCGAGCGGCTCGCCTTCCGCCCATTCGAGCGCGAGGAAGTGCACCCCGTCCGCCTCGCCGTAATCGTAGGTGCGGACGATCTTGGGATGGGCGGCGCGCTTCCCGAATTCGGCCTCCCGGAGGAACCGCTTGATGGCCACGGGATCCTGCGCGAGCTTGGGCCGCAGCACCTTCACTGCGGCGAGGCCCTGCTCGGGGTGCTCGGCGCGGTAGACCGTGGCAGTGCCCCCCTCGCCAATGTGCTTGACGAGGCGGTATCCGGCGATGGTGCGGCCTACGTGATTCTCCGAGCTCATGGCGTGCCAAGCTAGTGATTTCCGCAAGGCGCAGCAAGTTCAGAGCTTACGGACTGCGGCCGGCGGGTGACGTGGCCCATTGACGGTCCTCGCAGGGCGGACGTACCGTAACCCGCCGGTTCACCTTCTTTCGGGATGGTCCCATGCGCCCCCTCGCGCGCTCCGCGTTTCTCGCTCTCACGCTCGGATCGCTCGCCGCCTGCGGCAGCTGGCGGCGGGTCGGGGACGAGGATCGCACCACGCAGTCGACCGAGACGCTCACCCGCCTCTTCAACGTGCAGGCCTACTACGCGAGCCTCGGGCGCCTTGCCGCGGGGGAGCCGTTGCCGTTCGTCGGGAGCATCGCCTTTGCGCAGGGGCCGCGGGACTCGACGATCGCGCTCCTCGGGCTCTCGCTCGAGAACCGCGCCCTCAGCTTTCAGCGGGAAGGGAACGGCTTCGTCGCGCGCTACCGGGTGGACGTGACGCTGCAGGGGGAGGGAAGGGCGCCGATCAGCGTGAACCGCGAGGAGCTGGTGCGCGTCGCGACCTTCCAGGAAACCCAGCGCGCCGAGGAGAGCGTGCTGTTCCAGCAGACCTTCCGCCTCGAGCCTGGGAGCTACCTCGTCACGGCGGCGCTCCGCGATCCCGCCACCGGCAGCACCGCCCGCGCGGAGCTCACCGCCGTGGCGCCGAGCTTCGGCACCGGCTCGACGACGGCGCCGATCCTCGTCTATCAGGCGCGCGGCCGGGGCTCGCCGGACGACACGCTCTCCCTCGTCCTCAACCCGCGCGGCTCGATCGGCTTCGGGAGCGATACGCTCCTCGCCTACGTGGAAGGGTACGGATTCGCCGGGCCCACGCGCGTGCCGATCGAGATGATCACGGACACCGACAGCGTGCTCTTCCGCGACTCGCTTTCGTTCCGCGGCGGCCAGGAGGTCGAGAGCCAGGTGCTCAAGCTGCGCCCGGACAGCCTGGCACTCGGCGCGCTCCGGCTCGCGGTCGGGGAAGGGAACGCCCGCCGCGAGGTCGCGGCGGTTGTGTCGTTCTCGAGCGCCTGGGTCGTGACGAACTACGACGAGATGCTCGATCTCCTCCGCTATTTCGGCGAGGATCGCATGCTCGACTCGATCCGCGAGGCGCCCGAAGCCGATCGTCCGATGCTCTGGCGCGCCTTCTGGCGCGAGACCGATCCCGACCGCAGCACGCCCGAGAACGAGGCGCTCAACACCTACTTCTCGCGCCTCGCGGTGGCCAACCAGCGGTACCGCGGCGAGGGGATCCCCGGGTGGCGCACCGACCGCGGCGAAGTCTACGTGACGGTCGGAGAGCCGGACGAGACGTTCGAGACGTCCCCCGGCCAGGTCGGAGGGCGGGTGCTCCGCTGGAATTACATCAACCTCCGCATGTCGCTCCTCTTCCACGACGAGACGGGATTCGGACGCTACCGGCTGACGCCCTCGTCACGCGCCGAGTTCGAGCGCGTGGTGAGCCGGCTCCGGCGGCTCAACCCCTAGCCCTCCCGCGTCCCTTTGGCCGAAGTGCGCGAGCGCCGTCCCCGTGACGGCGCCCGGCGCATGATCCGCGTGCACTCGCGGGCTGCCGCTATCTTACCGCGATGGCCCCCGCACCCCGGCTCTTCCTCCTCGACGGCTACGCCCTGATCTATCGCGCGTTCTTCGCGATGATCTCCCGGCCGCTCCGCACCACGCGCGGCGAGAACACCTCGGCGGCATGGGGCGTGACGAACTTCCTGCTCCGGATGGTGGAGCAGCACCGCCCCGAATACCTCGCGTGGGTCAACGACGCCGGCACGTCGTTCCGCGAGGAGCGCTACGCCGACTACAAGAGCACCCGCGAGAAGCTCGACGACGAGCTCCAGGCCGACTTCGACCGGTCGCTCGAGCGCATCCTCGAGCTGCTGAACGCCTTCCGGATCCCCGTCGTCGCGGTCCCGGGCTACGAGGCAGACGACGTGATCGGCACCCTCGCCACGCGGGCGGCCGAGACCGGCATCCAGGCGGTGATCGTCTCGGGCGACAAGGACTTCTACCAGCTCATCGGCCCGCGTGTCGCGTTGCTCAACCCGGGGCGCGGCGGGCCCGCGGCGGTGGAAGAGACGTGGGTGGACGAGTCGAACGCGAGCGAGCGCCTCGGCGTCCCGCCGCGGCAGGTGGCGGATTACCTGGCGCTCGTCGGCGACACCTCCGACAACGTCCCGGGCGTGAAGGGGATCGGCGAGAAGGGCGCGCAGAAGCTCCTCGCCGACTACGGCGATCTCGAGACGATCCTCGCCCGCGCGAGCGAGGTGACCGCGAAGCGCACGCGCGAGGCGCTCCTGGGCCAGGCCGATTCCGCGCGCCTCTCGCGCGAGCTCGTCACGATCCATTGCGACGTCCCGGTCGCCGTGGAGCTCGAGGCGCTGCGCGCGGGCACGCCGGATTACGGCGCGCTCGTCCGGATCTCGACCGAGCTCGAATTTGCCGGGCTCGCGCGGAAGTTCGCGCAGGCGGGGCAGGGGCAGGCGGACGCGGTGACGGGCGCCGGCGCAGAAGCCGGCGGCAACGCGGGTGACGACGGTGGCCCGCCGACACCGGCGCAGCTTTCGGTGGACGTGACGGTGGTGTGCGATCCGTCGGAGATCCCGGCGCTGGTGCAGCGCCTCCGGCGAGCGCCGCTCGTGGCGCTCGATACCGAGACCTCGTCGCTCTCGCCCCGCCGCGCGGAGCTCATCGGGCTGTCCCTCGCCGCGAGCGCCACGGAGGTCTGGTACCTGCCGTTCGCCCATCGCCCCGCCGGGGGCGAGCTCGCGGCCCCCGCGCCGGTCGAGAACCTCCCTCCGATCGGCGACGAGCGTCTCGCGCCGCTGCGGGAGCTCCTGGCCGACCCGTCCGTGCCGAAGGCGGGGCACAACATCAAGTACGACTGGCAGGTGCTCCGGCGCGCGGGGGTGGAGCTCGCCGGGGTGGCCTACGACTCGATGCTCGCGAGCTTCGTGCTCGAACCGGGCCGCCGCTCGCACGCCATCGACTCCCTCGCGCTCGAGCATCTCGGCCGCACGATGCAGACCGATGCCGACGTCTGCGGCAAGGGGAAGGCGGAGATTCCGTTCGCGGAGGTGGAGGTCGCCGCCGCCGCGGCCTACTGCGGCGCCGACAGCGCCACCGTCCTGGCGCTCCGCGAGCTGCAGCAGCCGCAGCTCGAGAGCACGGGGATGAGCGCGCTCCTCGACCGGATCGAGCTCCCGCTCGTGCAGGTCATCGTGGACATGGAGTGGGACGGGATCCGCGTGGACCTCGGCCTCCTGGCGCGGCTCGGCTCGGAGCTCGCGGCCGACCTCGCCCGGCTCGAGCGGGAGATCGGCGACGTGGCCGGCGAGGAGCTCAACCTCAACTCGCCGCGCCAGCTCGCCGCCATCCTCTTCGAGAAGCACCAGCTTCCCGTGCTCAAGAAGACGAAGACGGGTCCCTCGACCGACGCCGACGTCCTCGCGCAGCTCGCGATGATGGGGCATGACCTCCCGCGCCTCATCCTCGAGTATCGCGAGCTCCAGAAGCTCAAGAGCACCTACGTGGACACGCTCCCGGCCACGGTGAACTCCGAGACCGGCCGCATCCACACGAGCTACAACCAGACCGGCGCGGCGACCGGCCGCCTCTCGTCGAGCGACCCGAACCTCCAGAACATCCCCGTCCGGACGCCGCGCGGCGAAGCGATCCGTGCGAGCTTCGTCCCCGCGGAGGGGTGGACGTTCGTCGTCGCCGACTACTCGCAGATCGAGCTCCGGCTCATGGCGCACCTGGCGCAGGACCCGGCGTTCATCGAGGCGTTCCGGCAGGGGGGCGACATCCACCGCCAGACGGCGGCGCTCATCTTCGGCGTGCCGGTGGCGGAGGTCGCGCCCGAGATGCGGGCGCGGGCCAAGACCATCAACTTCGCGACGATCTACGGGCAGGGGCCCTTCGCGCTGAGCCGCCAGCTCGGCGTCTCGCAGGACGAGGCGAAGCTCTTCATCACGCGCTACTTCGAGCGCTTTGCCGGCGTGCGGGCGTACCTCGACCGCCAGGTGGTGCTTGCGAAGGAGCAGGGGTACGTCGAGACGCTCTCGGGGCGCCGGCGCTACATCCCCGAGATCCGGGACCGCAACTTCAACATCCGCGCCTACGGGGAGCGGACCGCGCAGAACTCGCCGCTCCAGGGCTCCGCCGCCGATCTCATCAAGGTCGCGATGATCCGGATCGGCGAGGCGCTCCGCCGGGAGCGGCTCGCGGCGCGGCTCCTCCTCCAGGTCCACGACGAGCTCGTGCTCGAAGCGCCGCCGGCGGAGGTGGACCGGGTGATCGCGCTCGTGCGGGAGCACATGGAAGGGGCGGCCGAGCTGGCGGTGCCCCTCGTGGTGGACATCGGGACCGGCCCGAACTGGCTCGAGGCGAAGCGGTGATGCGGGCGGCGCCGGCGCGGGCGGCGCTCGCGCTCGCGGCGGTTGCGGCACCGTTCGCCGTCACGCCGGGGGCCGCCGCCGCGCAGGATGCGCCCGGTCTCGTTCGCGTGTTCCTCGACTGTCCCGAGACGAACTGCGACGACGATTTCTTCCAGCGTGCGCTGCCCTGGGTGAGCCACGTCCGCGACCGGACGGCCGCCGACGTGCACGTCCTCGTCACCGAGCAGGACGCCGGCGGCGGCGGCGAATCGTTCACGGCGGTCTTCATCGGGCGCGGCGCGTTCGAGGGCCGGCGCGACACGCTCCGCTTCGTGACGGCCCAGGACGCCACCGACGACGACGAGCGCGAGGGCCTCGCGCGCATCGTGGGGCTCGGCCTCGCGCCCTTCGTGAGCCGCTCCGCCGCCGGAGAGCACCTCCGCGTCGTCTACGATGTCCCGGCCGCGGCGCGCCGGCCGCCCGCGCGGGTGGCCGACCCCTGGGACAGCTGGGTGTTCAGGGTGCGGGGCAGCGGGTTCGTGGAGGCGGAGTCGCAGTTCGACGAGGTGGACCTTTTCGGCGGCGTGTCCGCCCAGCGCACCACTGCGGCCCTCAAGCTCGGGCTCGCGATCGAGGGGAGCTACGAGCGGAGCGAGTTCGAGGTGGACAGCGCCACCACGATCACGAGCACCCAGGAGTCCTACGGCGCGAGCGCCTTCGCCGTCCGTTCCCTCGGTGGGCACTGGGGCGCGCGCGTTGCCGCGGCGGTGGATCGCTCCACGTTCAGCAACCGCGACTTCGGGCTCCGGACGCTTGCAGGCGTCGAGTACGACGTCTTCCCGTACCGCGAGTCCGCCGACCGCCTGTTCACGATCCGCTACGAGGCGGGACTCAGCTGGTTCCGCTACATCGAGCCGACGATCTTCGAGCGCCGCTCCGAGACGCTGCCCCTGCACGCGCTCGAGGCCTCGCTCGACGCGACGCAGCCCTGGGGCTCGGCGGGGATCGCCGCGAGCGCTCGGCAGTACCTGACGCACCTCGACAGCTATTCGCTCGAGCTCGAGGCCGATCTCGAGATCCGGCTCATCCGCGGCCTCGCGCTCGAGCTCGACGGGAGCGTCTCGCGCATCCGGGACCAGCGCTATCTGCCGGCCGGCGGCCTCACGCCGGAGGAAATCCTCCTCCGCCAGCAGGAGCTCGCCACCGACTACCGGTTCTTCATCTCCGCCGGGCTCAGCTACACCTTCGGGTCGATCTTCAACCAGGTCGTGAACCCGCGCTTCGGAGACGGCGACGCCTTCTTCTGACGCAGGGTGAAACGTGTGACGCAGGTCGCTTGACCTGCGCTCGCGGCAAAGTGCATGTTGGCAGCGACCCTCCCCGGACCGGACGATGGACACACGGTTCCGCAGCAGCGACTCCACGGGCACCGAGCTTCCCTGGCAGAGTGTCGACGACATTCTCGACGCTCTCGAGGACGGCCGCCTCGGCGCCGACGACTACCTCTTCGACGCGACGCGCCAGGCCTGGCAGCCGATCCGCAAGCATTCCGAGATCGCGGCCGCATGGGACGCGCGGATGGGTTACCGGCCGCCGCACGCGAGGGTCGCGCTCGGCGAGTCGCGCAGGGCCGTGGAGGGATTCCCGATGCTCTCGCCGGAGGGCATCACGCCGGTGTCGTCGCCGGCGGTCTCGCGCATCGAGGCCGCGCGCCACGCGGAGGCGGCGCGGCTTGCGCACCGTCAGCCCGAGGAGATTCCCGCGGTGCGCCGCGCCTTCGCGTTCGGAGAGGTGGGGTTCGTACTGCTCGTCCTCGGGCTGCTCGGCGCGGGCTTCGTGCTCCTCGCGCGCGCCTTCATGGGGTCGGTGGGCGGGCAGTGACCTGAGGGCGGCGGACCCCGGGCCACCAGTTCCACCGGCCGGCGAGCTGCATGAAGGCGGGAACCAGCACCATCCGGATGATCGTCGCGTCGAGGAAGACGGCCACCGCTAGCCCGAAGCCCAGGAACTGCATCACCAGCACGCGGGCAAAGGCAAAGACGCCGAACACCAGGATCATGATGAGCGCGGCGGAGGTGATCACGCTCGCGGTGGCGCTCACGCCTTCCATCGTCGCCTCGTCGTTGCGGCCGGTCCGGTCGAACGCCTCCTTGATCCGGCTCAGCAGGAACACCTCGTAGTCCATGCTCAGCCCGAACACCACCGCGAACACGAGCACCGGCACGACGACGAAGATGGCCGACGTCGCTCCGTCGAGTCCGAGCAGCTGCGAGCCCACCCCGTACTGGAACACGAGCACGATGAGCCCGAACGTGGCGCTCACGGAGAGGCTGTTCATCACGATCGCCTTGATGGGCACGAGCACCGAGCGGAAGGCGATCGCCAGCATGAGGCCGGTGGCGAGGAGAATGAGCAGCACGAGGAGCGGGAAGCGCTCGAGCAGGTCCTCCTGGAAGTCGAGGGCCGCCGCCGTGTAGCCGCCGACCCGGATCGTGGACTCGCGGAGCTGGCGGGGCGGGGCGGCGGCGAGCTCGCGCGCGCGGCGCACGAGGTCCATCGTCGAGGTGAGCGACGTGGTGTCCGCCGGGATCACGTCGAGGAGCGCGACGCGCTCGTCCCGGCTCAGGTACGCATTGACGAAGTCGCCGTATTGCGCCCGGGCGGAATCGATCTCGCCGTAGAACGCGGACAGCTCGAGGAGCGACGCGCCCGGCCGGATCCCGGTGATGCTCCGGACCTCGCGCACCCGGGGATCGGCCCGGAACGAGTCGGAGAGGGCGCGGAGCCCGCGGAGGGATGCGGCGCTCACCGCGCTCTTCCCCTCCGGCAGCTCGACCACCACGCGCACCGGCTGGATGTATCCCGCCACCCCGAGCCGCTCGAGCGCCGCGAGGCCGCGGCCGGCTTCGGTGCTCTTCGGCCACCAGTTGTGCGCCGGGAGCCCGATCCGGATGAGGAACAGCGGCGCCGTGAGGACCGCGATGCCGAGGCCGCCGAGGAGGAGGGCACGCCGGGGATGGCGCTGGAGGCCGCGCGCCCATTTCTCCCAGGCCTGCGGCGCGTGGTACCAGGTGAGCCGCCGCGCCAGCCACTTGGGCCGGTCGATGTCGCGGCCGATGATGGCGAGGAGGGCGGGGAGGAGCGTCGTCGAGAGGAGGACCGCCACCGCGACCACCACGAGCCCGCCGAGCCCCACGCTCCGCGTCTCGACGAGCGGGGTGAAGAGGAGCGCGGCGAAGCCGACCACGACGGTGAGGCCCGAGGTGACCACCGCGGCGCCGGCCGTGAGCATCGTGTTCACCGCCGCTTCCCGGCGGCGGACGCCGCTCCGGAGCTCCTCGCGGAACCGGGTCACGACGAAGAGCGAATAGTCGATCCCGACGCCGAGCCCGATCATCGTCGTCATGTTGAGGACGAAGATCGACATCGGCGTGTGCCTCGCGAGGATGCCGATGATGGCGAGCGAGACCGCGATGGCGAGGAACCCGATGACGAGCGGGAGCGCCGCCGCCACGAGGGCGCCGAACGCGAGGATCAGGATCACGAGCGTGAGCGGCAGGAGGCGGAGCTCGCCGCGACGGCTGTCGTCGGCGCTCACGGTGCGGACGTCGAGGTCGAGCGGCGAGCGTCCGGTGACGTTGGCCTGATACGCCCCGGCGTCGTGGAACGTCCGCATCGTCCCGTGCACGGCCTCGCGGGCCGGCACGACGAGCTTCCCGACCGTGTCGCCCTCGGTGACCGTCAGTGCCGCGAGCAGGAACGTCGTGCGATGATCGGCGCTGATGAACGTCGAATCGTCGGTGCCTGGCCACGCGGCGACCGTCCGGATGTAGTCCTGCTGCCGGAGGACGCTGATGAGGCTGTCGAGCACCATCCGGGGGCGGCCGGAATCGAACGGCGCCGGCCCTTCCAGGGTCACGATGAAGTAGTCGGTGAGCGGCTGCTCGAAGCGGGACCGGAGCACCTGCTCCGCCACCCGCGCCTCGGTCATCCGCTCGCTGCCACCGCGGATGTTGAGGAGCGCGGGCGTGTGGTGGGCGCGCGACGCGGCAAGCGCCCCCACGGCCACCCACATGAAGAGAACTGCCCAGCGCCAGCGGACGAGGGCGCGTGCCAGCGGACCCATAACGTTCGGACGGTCTCCCGGTTGGGCAGTGGTGCAGGCAAGGCGGCGAGTGGCAAAATGTTAGACGGCCGGGGGGTCTCGCGCCAGCGGCCCGGCCCTTGCGAACGTGATATACTCCAATGATGAAGCGCTGGCTTCTCCCGCTCACCACGCTCACGCTCGCGATCCTGGTCCTGGTGGACCGGATCGGGCATTTGCGTGCCACCGGTGCCGCAGATGCGGCAGCGGCCGAGGCCGTGCCGCCGGCGGAAGTGGCCACGATGACGGAGGCCCGCGCCGCCCGGCCCGCCGGGCAGCCGGAGTCCGCCGGCACCCCGATCACCGATCGCCTCGCCCGCCTCGCCGCGCGCCAGCGGCTCGCGAGCGCGGGGAGCGGCACCTATCTCGATTCCCTGCTCGCCACCACCGACTCGATCGTCCGGCGGTGGCCCGATCGCGGCAGCCGTCCCCTCAGTGTGACGATCATCGAAGGGGGCGTGGACGGGTACGACCCGCGAATGGCCGATTTCGTCCGGCAGGCCCTCGATGCCTGGGAGCGCGCCGACGCTGGCGTGAGGTTTGCACTCACCGCGGACACGACGACGGCGGACGTGATCGTCCGCTGGATCGATCGCTTCGAGTACGATCGCGCCGGCCAGACCGACCTGACCTGGGACCGGCTCGGGCGCGTGCGGCATGCCGCCATCTCACTGGCGATCCGCACGAGCGGAGGCATTCCGCTTCCCGACGCCTCGCTGCTCGCGGTCGCGATCCACGAGACCGGTCACGCGATCGGCCTCCCGCACTCGGCGGACTCGACCGACATGATGTTTCCCGCGACGCGCGGTGCGTCGCTTTCGTTCCGCGACCGGCGCACGGCGCAGCTGCTCTATGCGCTCCCGACCGGTCCGATCCGGGACTCGCTCACGGAATGACCGGACTCCTCCTCCTCCTCGCTGCCCTTTCCGCCGACGACCGGTCGGCGGGGCGGACGCATGCGCCCGATTTCTCGCGGGTGGATGCGGCGATCAACGAGGGGATCCGGCGGGGCATCTATCCCGGGGCCGTCGTCGTCATCGGCACGAGCGACAGGATCCTCTACGCCCAGCGGTACGGCCGGTTCACCTGGAGCGCGAGCTCGGCGCGGCCGCGGAGCGACTCGACCCTCTGGGACATCGCCTCGCTCACCAAGGTCATCGGCACGACCGGCGCCGTGCTCCGGCTCGTGGACCGGGGCGCCATGCACCTCGACGCACCCGTGCGCCGCTACCTCCCGGCCTTCACCGGCGGTGCCAGGGACCGGGTCACCATCCGGATGCTGCTCAATCACACGAGCGGGCTCCGGCCGTACCTGCCGCTCTTCCGCACGGCGACCTCGCGCGAGGCCGCGATCGCGCAGGTGCTCGCGGACACGCTCATCCGCCCGCCCGGCGACACCGCGGTCTACAGCGACCTCAATGCGATCCTCCTCGGCCTCGCGATCGAGGGGGCCACGGGCATGCCGCTCGACAGCGTCGTCCAGCGTGAAGTCCTCGAGCCGCTCGAGATGCGCCAGACGATGTTCCGGCCCCGGCCGTCCCTCTGGAAGCGCACGGCGCCGAGCGGGACCTTCAACCGCGCGCCCGTGGCGGGGACGGTGAACGATCGGAATGCCGTCACCCTTGGCGGCATCGCGGGGCATGCGGGGCTCTTCGGCACGGGCCGCGATCTCGCGCGGTACGCCCAGGCCTGGCTTGCGGAGGGAGACCTCGGCGACGGCCGGCGCTGGGTGCGCGCGGAGACGCTGCGCGAGTTCCTCGTCGCCACCGACCGGTCGGGCGCGCGGCTGCTCGGCTGGGACTCGCCGGATCCGCTGCGGGAAGAGACCTCGGTGTTCGGCAGCCTGCTCAGCTCGCGCGCCTACGGGCACACCGGCTGGACCGGGACCGAGATGTGGGTCGATCCGGCGCGCGACCTCTTCGTGGTGTTCCTCACCAACCGGAGCTTCGATCCACGCGCCCGTAATTCGCTCGTCGCGCTCCGGGACGTGCGCGCCCGCGTGAGCGACGCCGCGGCCGAGCTCATCCCGATCCAGTGCACGCTCGCCGGCGCGCCCGCGCGCCCCGCCCGGGAAGCCACGCTCGGTACGTGCTGAGCCGGCCGGTCCTCATCTACGACGGCACCTGTGCGTTCTGCCGTGCGTGGGTCGGCCGGATCCGCCGCTGGGACCGCCACGACCGGATCGACCTCGTTCCCGCAGCCGGCCGCTCGTCGGTCCAGGGACTCCCTCCGCTCGCCGATGAGCAGCTCGACGCCGCCATGCACCTCGTCCTTCCCGACGGACGTGTCCTGGCTGGCGGACAGGCGATTCGGGAGCTCCTCCGGCTGCTCCCCGGCGGCAGGCTTCCGCGCATCCTCTTCCACATTCCCGGTGTGCCGCTCGTCGCCGACCGGGCCTATGACTGGGTGGCGCGCCGCCGGCACCGGCTCGGCTGCGGCGACGGCGCCTGCGGGGTTCGCTGACCGGTCCGGCGACGGCTCGGGCCTGCGCTGCGGTCTCCCCGCCATGGGGGTATTTTCCGGGTCGAGAGGAGGGATTCGAATGCAGACTCCGGAAACCGTCAGGAAGGCGCTCCGCCAGGTGAAGGACCCTGAGCTCAACCTGAATATCATCGACATCGGGCTCGTCTACGACATCGACGTGAACGACATGGGCGACGTCCACGTGAAGATGACGCTCACGTCGCCCGGCTGCCCCGCCGGCGCGGAGATCATGGCGGACGTGAAGAACGTGGCCTCGAGCCTGGAAGGCGTGAGCTCGGTGGACGTCGAGCTCGTGTGGGAGCCCTACTGGACGCCCGAGCGGATGGATCCGCGCGTCAAGGCGTTCATGGGGTTCTGAGCGCGGCCAGCAAGGCATCGCCGAGCGCGCCGAGCTGCCACCGCCGGAGGCCGGGGATCTCGGCGAGCTCCTCGCGGGTGCGCGGTGCGAGGCGCGCGATCGCTTCGAGGGTGCCGTTCGGGCACACCACGCCGGGCGGCAGGCCGATGCGCTCCGCCGCGACGTTGCGCGCGGCCTTGAGCCGCTCGACCCGCGCGTCGAGCTCCGGGTCGCGCGCATGCCGCGGCGGGCGCTCGAGTCGCGGAAGCTGATCGTCCGCGAGGCGCCGCCCCCGCTCCACCGCCGCCAGGATCTCGTCCCCCCGCTTCGCCGCGATGTCCCGCCCGATGCCCGGCACCTTCGCGAGCTCCTCGCGGTTCTCGGGGGGCGTCCGCGCGATCGTGAAGATCGGCTCGTTGTTCATGATCCGGAACGGGGCACGGTCGAGCCGCTCCGCGAGCGCGTCGCGCCACTCCCAGACTTCGCGGAGGATGGCGAGCTGCCGCGGCTTGAGCGCCTTGGCGCCCTTCATGCGGAGCCACCCCGGCTCGTCCGGCGGCGGGCCGCCGAACTCGATCTCCTCGAGCCGCTGGAACTCCTCCCGTGCCCATTCGAGCCGGCCCGCCTCCTCGAGGCGCCGCTCGAGGAGGTCCCGCAGCTCGGGAAGGTGCCGCGTATCCGACGCGGCGTAGTCGAGCATGCCCTCGGACAGCGGGCGCGCGGACCAGTCGGCGCGCTGGAACCGCTTGTCGAGCTTCACGCCGAGGTACTTCTCGAGGAGCGCGGCCAGCCCGATGCCGGGCTCGTTGAGGAGCTGCGCCGCGATGCGGGTGTCGAAGAGGTTCGTCGCCGCGAACCCGAACTCGCGTCCGAGGAGCCGGAGGTCGTAGTCGGCGTCGTGGAAGACGATCTCCACCGAGCGGTCGGCGAGCATCGCGCCCACGTCGCCCAGGTCCTCGGTGGCGAGCGGGTCCACCACGACGGTGTCCTCGCGCGTCGAGAGCTGGAGGAGGTACACCCGGTCGCGATAGCGGTGGAAGCTCGCCGCCTCGGTGTCCACCGCGAGGAGCGGCGCGTGCGCGATCCCCGCCATCCAGCGGTCGAGCTCCGCCTGGGACGCGATCAGGCGGGTCATTCCCGCTTCCCGATCTGCTCCATCCCGGCGGCGATCTCCTCGAGCGCCTTGGCGAGGGTCTTGAAGAATTCGGTGTCGGGCGCCGGCGTGCCGCCCATCGCGGAATCGAGGTGGATCTTCCGCGCGAGCCGCGCGGCGTGGCGGACGTAATCGGTGCTCGGAGGCATGTCGGTCGCCGGGTGAAGGGTGCTGGCGGTCGCGTTCGCTTCACCGAAGAATACACCGGCGCCGCCGGTCCCCTCGCGCATTCGTTCCGGCTCCCGTAGAATCCGCGCATGTTCACCCCCGAGATCGAGCTGCCGGTCTATCCCGACGCCTGCGACGCGTTCGGGCACCTCAACCAGGCGTCGTTCCTCACGCTCTTCGAGCGCGCGCGCTGGGAGCTGCTGGCGCGCGGACCCGGCATGAACGCCTTCGACGCGGCGGGCGTGTGGCCGGCCGTGCGGAGGGCCACGGTGGATTACCACGCGGGCGCCTTTCCCGGAGACGTGCTGCGCTTCCGGCATGCGCTCACGCACGAGGGGCGCACGAGCTTCGCCCTGCAGCAGACCGCGCACCGCGTGGCCGACGGGACGCTCATCGCCACGGCGCAGTTCGTCTTCGTGTGCATCGACCGGAGCGGCCGGCCGGTGCCGGCACCGCCGGAGATCGTGCGGTTCATGCGCGGTGACGGGGAGGGGGGCGAGCGGCGCATCAGCGTGAACGGCGTCTCGCTCGCGGTGGAGTCGGTGGGAAGCGGCCCGGCGGTGCTCTTCATCCACGGCTATCCGCTCGACCGGACGCTCTGGCGCCACCAGCTCGAGCACCTGGAGGGGTATCGCCGGATCGCACCCGACCTTCGCGGCATGGGGCAGTCGGAGGCGCCGGATCTCGGCTACAGCATGGGCACCTACGCCGACGACCTCGCCGCGCTGCTCGACGCGCTCGGCGTCGAGCGGGCAGTGCTCTGCGGGATCTCGATGGGCGGCTACATCGCATTCGAGTGCATCCGGCGCTGGCGGGAGCGGGTGAGCGGGCTCGTGCTCATGGACACACGTGCCCCGGCCGAGAGTGCCGAGGGTCGGAAGGGGCGCGACGCGGCGATCGCGGCGGCGCGCGACGGCGGCACCGCCGCCGTGGCCGATGCGATGCTGCCGAAGCTGTTCCGATCGGAGCGCCGCGAGGAGGGGGGCCGCGCGTGGCCGGCCGTCGAGGGAATGATCAGGTCCGCGCCGGTTCCCGGCATCATCGGAGCGCTCACCGCGATGCGCGAGCGCCCCGACAGCACGTCGCTCCTCCCGACGCTCGGCGACCTCCCGGTGCTCGTCGTCACCGGCGAGGCCGACCGGATCATCCCGGCCGATGCGTCACGCGAGATGGCGGAGGAAATTCCGGGGGCCAGGTTCCGGCGCATCGCGGGCGCGGGGCACCTTCCGCCCGTCGAGCGGCCCGAGGAAACGACCGAGGTGATCCGGGAGTTCCTCGCGGAGGCGCTCGTCCCGCCGCCTCCGCGAGCTGGGTGAGCTAGCGGCGGGGCCGGCCGGGCGGGTCGTCGCTGTTGAAGACTTCCCGGTTCTTTTCGATGTAGCTCGTCAGGTTGGGCGGGACGTCTTCTTCCGGGAAGATGGCGGAGACGGGGCACTCGGGCTCGCAGGCGCCGCAATCGATGCACTCGTCGGGGTGGATGTAGAGCTGGTCCTCCCCCTCGTAGATGCAGTCCACCGGACAGACATCCACGCAGGCCCGGTCCTTGACTCCGATACAGGCCTCGGTGATCACGTACGGCATTGCAGCACTTCCTCCAGGCGTGAGGGGGCTCCCTTCAGTTCGCCGATATTGACGAAAGCGATACGCGAGCGCAAGGGGCCGCGCGCTCGCGCACTCTGCGTTCTCGCCGTCGCGCTTTTCGCCGGCACGCCCGTGGCCGCGCAGGAGTGCCGGCTGCCGCGCACGGCGCTCGTGCTCTCCGGCGGGGGCGCGAAGGGGCTCGCGCACGTCGGCGTGCTCCGCGCCCTCGACAGCCTCGGCATCCGGCCGGACCTCGTCGTCGGCACGAGCATCGGCTCCGTCATCGGCGCGATGTACGCGAGCGGGTACAGCGGCCGGGAGATCGACTCGCTCGCGGCGCGGATGCCGGTCGCTTCGCTCTTCCGGACCTTCGAGCCTCGCGCCCCCGCCTCGCTCGCGCCGCTCCAGCCGCTGCTCGTCTGGGAGTTCGGCGAGCGCGGGTTCACGATCCAGGGCGCCGCCGTGCGGGAGCCCGACGCGAACGCCCTCCTCAGCGCGGCGATGCTCCGCGGCAACCTGCTCGCGCGCGGCGACTTCGACCGGCTGCCGATCCCGCTCCGCGTCGTCGCCGCGGACCTCGCCGACCGGAGCGCGGTCGTCATCCGGACCGGCGACCTCGCGCGGGCGGTGCGGGCGAGCATCGCGATTCCGCTCGTCTTCGTGCCCGAGCAGATCGACGGGCGCTTCCTCGCCGATGGAGGGCTCGCCGCGAACATTCCGGTGGCCCAGGCCCGCGCCGCCGGCGCCGAGCGGGTCATCGTCTCGGACGCGACGGAGGGATACGCGGACTCGCTCAACCTCTATTCGCCGTTCGTCGTCGCCGACCGGCTGCTCGGGTTCCTCTTCGAGCAGCCGCGCGTTCCGCTCCGTCCGGGCGACGTCTATATCCGCCCGGACGTCTCGGGGTTCCAGAGCCTCGACTTCGAGCCGGCCAGGGCGCGGGAGCTCGTGCGACGCGGCCGCGCCGCCGCGGACTCGGTCCTCGGGGAGCCGACGTGCCGCGTGCCGCCCCGGCCGCGACCGGTGGTGCCGGCGTGGCTGCACGTGGAGTCTGTCGCCGCGCGCGGGCTTCCCTCGCGGGAGCGGCGCGCCCTCAGGCGCCTGCTCGGCCTCGCCGAAGGCGACTCGATCGCTCCCGCCGAGTTCCGGGACCGGGTGCGGGAGATGGCGAGGTCGGAGCGGTATCTCGGTGTCTGGCTCAATCCCGGCGGGCGCGGGGACACGGTCTCGTTCGCGATCGAGGCCGAGCGCGCCCCCCGTCGCGTCGCTGCCCTCGGGCTCGCCTACGACAACGAGCTCGGCGGACGGATGTGGCTCGGCGGCGTCGAGCGCGACCTGGCCGGCGCCGAGGTCGAGGCGCACGGGGCGCTGCTGCTCGGCAATCTCGAAAAGGAGCTCCGCGGGGGCCTGCGCCGCCGCCACTTCCTCGCGAGCATTCCGTTCGTTCCCTTCCTCGAGGCGCGTGCTGCCGCGATCGACATCCGCACCTTCGACGCGGACGGCGAGTCGCTGCTTCCTCTCGATACGCGCGAGGCGGCCGTGCTCGCCGGGATCGGATGGCCGATCGGGTCGGCATGGACGCTGGCGGCGGGCGCCGAGGCGCGGTGGTGGCGCACGCCCGACGAATCGAACCGGGAGGCGGTCGGCATCGCCGCGCGGCTCACCATGAGCGGCCGTTCGGTGGAGCCGGTCGTGGGCGTGACCGCGAGCGCCAGCCGCGAGTTCCGGCGCGTGGAGCTCGACGCGGCCCGCACGTTCACCGCGGCCGGCACACGGATCCGGCCGCACCTGCGGGTCGGCGCCGGACGCACCCTTCCCGTGCACCTGACATTCCCGCTCGGCGGCTACGACGGCTTTCCGGGTCTTCACATCGGCGAGCTGCGGGGGGACCGCGAGGCCTTCCTCTCCCTCCAGCTCGCGCGCCCGGTGCTCGGCCCGCTCAGCGTCCAGGCGGAAGGGGCGCTCGGCCGGGTCGGTGTCGGAGGAGGCCTGTTCGAGGGGGAGTGGCGGCGCGGCGTGCGCGCCGGCATCGGTGCGGACACGCCGGTGGGCCCGGTCCGCTTCGAGTACGGCGTTGCGGACGGCGGGCGGCACGCCGCCTTCGTCCGGCTGGGACGCTGGTTCTGACCGGCTGGAGAAGGTCCGTCAGCGGCTGGAGAAGGCCCGTCCTAGAGAAGACCCGTCAGCGGCGAGGAATACGCTGCCGTCCGGAATTCGGGTGGGCCGTACCGGCCGCGCTCGCCGTGAAGCCGATGCCATTCCTCCCGGAGGCAGAACGGATCGAGGCCGTGCGGGCGGTCCACGGCGAGCACGCCGTCGAGGTGGTCGAGCTCGTGCTGGACCAGCTCGGCGCGGTCTCCCTCGAGGTCGTCCTCGTGCCAGTCGCCCTTGAGGTCCTGGTAGCGCACCCGGATGCGATACGAGCGCGACACGCGGACGAGGAGGTTCGGGAACGAGAAGCAGTCGTCCCACACGCTGAAGTCCTCGGTCCCGATGTCGATGATCTCGGGATTGATGAGGACCCAGGGCTTGTCCATCTCGATGTAGATCATGCGGACCGGCGCGCCGATCTGGGGGGCCGCGATCCCGCGCCCGCTGCCGAATCGGGACTGCCAGTCGTTCAGGGTCTCGCGCATATCGTCGAGGATCACCCGGACGGCGGTGGAGCCGGTCTTCGAGATCGGCTCGCAATTGGTGCGGAGGATCGGGTCGCCGAGCAGTCGGATGCGGTGTATCGTCATGCCGCTAATCTTGGCATTGGCGACGCGGTAGACAAGAGATTGACAGTGAACGACATGTAGTAGTAACTACAACTTCGCTACGGTCGGGCTGGTCGCGCTGCCGACTCGGGGTCCTCAACCGGAATTCCCTTCACGCCTTAGCAATTCGCACCAAGTTCCTTTGACAATCCCGACCGGAACGCTTAGGATTCGCCCATGGCGAGTCCAATGCGGCAGCGTGACACGGAGCCCAACCTTCCCCCCGGATACCGCGGGGCAAGGGCGCAGGTGCTCATCGAGCTCAAGCGCTCGGGCCGTGCCACGGTGCGCGAGCTCGCCGACCGCCTCGGTCTCTCGCTCAACGCCGTCCGGCATCACCTGAAGGAGCTCGAGGCGGCGGGCATCATCGGATTCAGCCGGGAGCAGAGCGGATCGGTCGGCGCCCCCCGGCACGCCTACGCCCTCACCCGCGCCGGCGAAGCGCTGTTTCCGGAGCGCTATAAGGAAACGCTGACGGAGCTGCTCGATCACCTCGTCGCCGTCGAAGGGCGGGAGGCCGCCGTCGCGTTCCTCGTTGCGCGCTACGACGCGCTCGCCGCACGGCTCGAGCCGGAGCTCGCGATGGCGAGTCCGGCGGAGCGGATGCAGATCGTGACCCGCGCCCGGGCGGACGAGGGCTACATGGCGGAGGGGTACGCCACCTTCTGCTGCGGGACGCTCACCGAGCACCATTGCGCCATTCGCGCGGTCTCGGAGCGCTTTCCCGAGATCTGCGACGCGGAAGCGCGGTTCCTCGAGCGCGTCCTGGGCGGGCGGGTGGAGCGGAAGCTCCACCTCCTGGGCGGCGATGGCGCGTGCGAGTACGCGGTCCGCTTCCCGCGGCAGCCACACGCCGGCTCCACGGATGCCGGTTCAACGGAGATGGCATGACGACGTCGGTCGAGTCACTGGTCAACAAGGAGTACCGGTACGGGTTCGTCACCGACATCGAGTCGGACGACGCGCCCTTCGGGCTCAACGAGGACATCATCCGCCTCATCTCCGCCAAGAAGAACGAGCCCGACTGGCTCCTCGAATGGCGGCTCAAGGCGTATCGCGGCTGGCTCCGGATGACGGAGCCGCACTGGCCCAACGTCACCTACGCCCCGATCGACTACCAGGCCATCCGCTACTACTCGGCGCCGAAGACGAAGAAGCCGCTCGGCTCGCTGGACGAAGTGGATCCCAAGCTCCTCGAGACCTACGAGAAGCTCGGGATTCCGCTCAGCGAGCAGAAGCTGCTCGCCGGCGTCGCGGTGGACGCCATCTTCGACTCGGTGTCGGTGGGGACCACGTACAAGAAGAAGCTCGCCGAGCAGGGGATCATCTTCTGCTCCTTCGGCGAGGCGGTGCAGGAGCACCCCGACCTCGTGCGGACGTACCTGGGCTCGGTGGTGCCGGCCTCGGACAATTTCTTCGCGGCACTCAACAGCGCGGTGTTCAGCGACGGCTCCTTCGTGTACATCCCGAAGGGCGTGCAGTGCCCGATGGAGCTCTCGACCTACTTCCGCATCAACGCGGCGGATACCGGCCAGTTCGAGCGCACGCTCATCATCGCCGACGAGGGCGCCTCGGTGAGCTACCTCGAGGGCTGCACCGCGCCCAAGCGGGACACGAACCAGCTCCACGCGGCGGTCGTCGAGCTCGTCGCGCTCGACAGCGCCTCGATCAAGTACTCCACGGTGCAGAACTGGTACGCCGGCGACGAGCGCGGCGTGGGCGGGATCTACAACTTCGTCACCAAGCGCGGCAGGGCGGCACGCGCGGCCAAGATCTCCTGGACCCAGGTGGAAACCGGCTCGGCGATCACCTGGAAGTACCCGAGCGTCATCCTCCAGGGGGACGACTCGGTCGGCGAGTTCTACTCGGTCGCGCTCGTCAACGGGAAGCAGCAGGCGGACACCGGCACCAAGATGATCCACATCGGGAAGAACACCCGGTCCACGATCGTCTCGAAGGGCATCAGCGCCGGGGAGGGCCAGAACAGCTATCGGGGCCTCGTGAAGATCCTCCCGAAGGCGGATGGGGCGCGCAACTACACGCAGTGCGACTCGATGCTCATCGGGAACCGCTGCGGTGCGCACACCTTCCCCTACATCGACGTGCAGAACTCGGGCGCCTCGCTCGAGCACGAGGCGAGCACGTCGAAGATCGGCGAGGACCAGATCTTCTACTGCAAGCAGCGCGGCCTCAACACCGAGAACGCCATCTCCATGATCGTGAACGGCTTCTGCAAGGAGGTCTTCAAGGAGCTGCCGATGGAGTTCGCGGTGGAGGCGCAGAAGCTGCTGGGGATCAGTCTGGAAGGTAGTGTGGGATGAGTAACCGGTGAGAAGTGAGAGGTGAGCGGGGAGAGGGGTCCGCAAGTCATGCTGGCTCCCTCTCACCTCTGACCTCTCACCTCTCACCTTCTACATGGTTCAACTGGAGACCACGTGCTGCAGATTCGCGACCTCCGCGCGAGCGCGGGAGACAAGGAAATCCTCAGGGGCATCTCGCTCACCGTGAACGCGGGCGAGGTCCATGCGGTCATGGGACCGAACGGCTCCGGGAAGAGCACGCTCGCGCAGGTGCTCGCGGGCCATCCGGCGTACGAGGTGACCGGCGGGTCGGTCACCTACATGGGCCAGGACCTGCTCGACATGGAACCGGAGGAGCGGGCGCAGGCCGGGGTTTTTCTCGCGTTCCAGTACCCGGTGGAGATCGCCGGCGTCTCGAACGCCTACTTCCTCCGCGCCGCCTACAACGAGATCCGGAAGGCGCGCGGGATGGAGGAAGTGGACCCGATGGACTTCCTCGACATCCTCGAGGAGAAGCTCAGGGTCGTCGAATGGGGGCCCGAGATCATGTCGCGGGCGGTCAACTCCGGCTTCTCGGGCGGCGAGAAGAAGCGCAACGAGATCCTCCAGATGGCCGTGCTCGAGCCGAAGCTCGCGATCCTCGACGAGACCGACTCGGGCCTCGACATCGACGCGCTGCGCATCGTGGCGAGCGGCGTCAACAAGCTCCGCGACCCGGCCCGCGCCACGATCGTGGTCACCCACTACCAGCGCCTCCTCAATTACATCGTGCCGGATTTCGTGCACGTCCTGGCGGGCGGGCGGATCGTGAAGAGCGGCGGGAAGGAGCTCGCGCTCGAGCTCGAGGCGCGGGGGTACGAATGGGTCGGCGAGGAGGTCGGCGCGGCGTGACGGAGACGTACCAGCACCAGTTCGAGGCCTTCAGCGCCAACGGCGGCGGCAGTCCCGAGTGGCTCGCCGCGCGCCGGCGCGCCGGCATGGACCGCTTCGCCGCGGTCGGCTTTCCGACCTCGCGGGACGAGGAGTGGCGCTTCACGCCCGTGGGCCCGATCGCGCAGGCGGAGTTCCGCCCGGCGCCCCCGGCGGACGTCTCCGCCGCGGACCTCGTGCCGTTCGTGTTCGGGCACGAGGAGTGGCCGCTGCTCGTCTTCGTCAACGGCCGGTTCGCGCCGGGACTCTCGCGCCTTCCCGACGCGTCGCTCGGCGTCCGGGCCGGGAGCCTCGCCGAGGCGATCGAGGCGGACCCGTCGCTCGAGCGGCACCTGGCGCGCCATGCGCCGGTGGACGAGAGCCCGTTCACCGCGCTCAATACCGCCTTCCTCAAGGACGGCGCGTTCGTGCACGTCCCGGCGAAGGTGAGCCTCGACCTCCCGGTGCACGCGCTCTTCGTGAGCACCGACGCGGCGCAGGGCGGCGTGGCGCACCCGCGCAACCTCTTCATCGTGGAGCGCGAGGCGCGGGCCTCGATCGTCGAGAGCTACGTGACGCTCGCGCCGGGATCGACGTACTTCACCAACGCCGTCACCGAGGTCGTGTCGGGCGAGAACGCCTGGACCGAGCACACCCGCCTCCAGCGCGAGAGCGAAGCGGCATACCACGTGGGGCTCACCCACGTCGAGCAGGAGCGGGACAGCCACTACCGCTCGTTCACGCTCGCGATGGGCGGTGCCATCGCGCGGCACAACCTGCACGTCCGCCTCAATGCGCCCAACATCGAGACGCTGATGTACGGGCTCTACCTCACGCGCGGCGAGCAGCTCGTCGACAACCACACCGCGATCTACCACGACCACCCCAACTGCAACAGCTGGGAGGTCTACAAGGGCGTGCTCGACGGGCGCTCGCGCGCGGTGTTCAACGGCAAGGTCTTCGTCAAGCCGGAAGCGCAGAAGACCGACGCGAAGCAGACCAACCGCAACCTGATCCTCTCGGACAGCGCGCGGGTGGACACGAAGCCGCAGCTCGAGATCTTCGCGGACGACGTCAAGTGCACCCACGGCGCCACCGTGGGCCAGCTCGACGACGTGGCGATCTTCTACGCACGGAGCCGCGGGATTCCCGCCTCCGAGGCGCGGCGCCTCCTCACCTACGCCTTCGCGGCGGAAGTGGTGGACGAGCTCAGGATCGCGCCGGTGCGCGAGGAGCTCGACCGGCTGGTGCTCGAGCGCCTGGGCTCGCTCGCCTGACGATGGCCACCGCCGCGCCGGCCCGTGCCGCCGCACCCGCTGCCCTCGACGTGGACGCCGTGCGGGCCGACTTCCCGATCCTCGGCACCACGATGCACGGCCGGCCGCTCGTCTATCTCGACAGCGCGGCATCGAGCCAGAAGCCGCGCCAGGTGCTCGACGCCGAGCGGCGGTTCTACGAGACCTCCTACGCCAACATCCATCGCGGCGTCTACGAGCTGAGCGCCCGCGCCACCGAGGCGTACGACGCGGCCCGCGCGACGATGGCGCGCTTCCTCGGCGCTGCGCACGCGCACGAGGTCGTCTTCACCCGCGGCACGACGGAGTCGATCAACCTCGTGGCGCAGGGATTCGTGCGCCCGCGCCTCCGCCCCGGCGACGAGATCGTCTTCACGGCGCTCGAGCACCACTCGAACATCGTCCCGTGGCAGCTCGTCGCCGAGGCCGCCGGCGCGGTGCTGCGCGTCGCCCCGGTGACGGCGGCGGGAGAGATCGAGCTCGACGCGCTCGACGCGCTGCTCGGCAGGCGGACGCGCCTCCTCGCCGTCGCGCACGTCTCGAATGCGCTCGGCACGGTCAATCCGCTGGCGCGCATCATCGAGCTCGCGCATGCGAAGGGCGTTCCGGTCCTCGTGGACGGTGCGCAGGCGGCGCCGCACCTCCCGCTCGACGTCGCGGCGCTCGGCGCCGATTTCTTCGCGTGCTCGTCGCACAAGATGTACGGGCCCACGGGGATCGGCGTGCTGTACGGGCGGGAGGAGCACCTCGAGGCCATGGCGCCGGTGCAGGGCGGCGGCGACATGATCGCGTCGGTGACGTTCGAGCGCAGCACCTGGGCGCCGCTGCCCGCCAGGCTCGAAGCGGGCACGCCCCACATCGCGGGCGCCGTCGGGCTCGGCGCCGCGGCCGAGTACGTCGAGCGCCTCGGCCGCGAGGCGATCGCCGCACACGAGCACGAGCTCCTGGCCTACGCCACCGAGCGGCTCTCGGCGATCCGCGGCGTGCGGATCGTCGGCACCGCGCCGCGGAAGGCGTCGGTGCTCTCCTTCGTGATGGACGCCGTGCATCCGCACGACGTCGGCACCGTGCTCGACACGCAGGGGATCTGCATCCGCGCCGGGCATCACTGCGCCCAGCCGCTCATGGCACGCCTCGGCGTCGTCGCGACGGCGCGCGCGTCGTTCGCGGCCTACAACACGCGCGCCGAGGTGGACGCGCTCGCCGACGGCGTCGAGCGGGCCCGGGAGCTCTTCGCCTGATGGCCACGATGAGCGAGCTCTACCAGACGGTCATCCTCGACCACAACCGTGCCCCGCGGAACTACCGGCCGATGCCGGAGGCGAACCGGGACGCCGAAGGGTTCAACCCGCTCTGCGGCGACCGGGTCCACGTCTGGCTCCGGCTCTCGGAGGACGGCCGCACCATCGACGACGTGAGCTTCCAGGGCGACGGATGCGCCATCTCGAAGGCGTCGTCGTCCATCATGACGCAGACGGTGAAGGGGAAGTCGGTCGAGGAGGCGCGCGCACTCTTCGCGGAATTTCACGACGTCGTGACCGGCAGGGCCGACGCGGCGAGAGGCAAGATGGCCGTGTTTGCCGGCGTCAGCGCCTTCCCGATGCGCGTCAAGTGCGCGAGCCTCGGCTGGCACGCGCTCCGCGCGGCGCTCGACGAGCGCGCGCCCGAGCAGGTCGTTTCCACCGAATAGCGCGCCGGCACCTGGCCGGCACGAACCACAGCCTACACCACGCAAGGAGTCAGCGAAGCATGCCGTATCCCGCAGCGATGGTCGCCCCGATGCGCGAAGAGATGACCCGGATGGGCGCGCGCGAGCTCACCACGCCCGAGTCGGTGGACGAAGCGCTCGGCGACCAGAAGGGCACCACCCTCGTCTTCGTCAATTCGGTCTGCGGGTGCGCCGCCGCGAACGCGCGCCCCGGCCTCGCGCTCGCGCTGCAGCACTCGGCGCGGCCGCAGGAGGTCGTGACCGTCTTCGCCGGGCAGGACCTCGATGCGACGGCGCGGGCGCGCCAGTACTTCAGCGACTACCAGCCGTCCTCCCCCTCGATGGCGCTCCTCCGCGACGGCGAGGTGGTGCACTTCGTCCATCGGCACCAGATCGAGGGACGTTCCCCGCAGGCGGTCGCGGCGGAGCTGGTGCGCGCCTTCGACCAGCATTGCGGCGTGGGCGTCTGAGCCGATGAGCGGCCACGTGTTCCACCCCGGCCACGAGGAGCTCCACGGCGTCACCGTCGTGATCGAGGGCGCCTCGGGCCGGACCTACGTGGGGCGGTACCATGAGCGCGGCAGCCGCGGCGTGGTGCTGCACGACGTGGGCGTGCACGAGCCGGGGTCGGAGCTCTCGCGGGACGAGTGGATTGCCCGCCTGCTCAAGTTCGGGGTGAAGGTGGACCACCGGACGCTCGTCATCCCGGACGACGAGGCGGGCGGCATGCGCCGGCTCGCGAGCTGAGCGGCGCCCCGCCGCTCAGATCCAGCGGCGCACCCGCCGCTTGTACGCCCGGTAGTCCTCCCCGAACTTCCGCTCGAGGTACTCCTCCTCCGGCCTGATCGCGAGCTCCTGCAGGACGAGCGCGGCGGGAGGTGTGAGGACGAGGATCCAGGGATTGGCGAGGAGCACCGAAAAGCCGATGCAGACGAGGACGAGCTGCAGGTACATCGGATTGCGGGTGATGCGGTAGGGTCCCGTCTCGATGAGGCTCGGAGAAGGCTTCCAGGGGTTCTCGTCCTGGCCGGTCCGGCGCATCGTGCGGACGGCACGGAAGCCGAGGCCGAGGATCGATCCGAGGACGATCAGACCGCCGAGGCCGTAGCGGACCGCAGCCGGGAGGGAGAGGTCGGGGAGAATCGGCCGGAACCGCTGGAGCACCATCCCGAGAAGAACGACGATGAGCGGCACGCCGGGGGGAAAGACCCTGACCCGCGCGGCATCGGTGTCCTTCGGCATGGCTCAGCCCGGCCAGACCTGCTCTTCGTACTCGTCCACCAGGATGATGGCATCCACCGGGCAGGCGCGGGCCGCGTCGAGGATCGTCTCGTCGTCGGTTCCCTCGGGGTCCACGACGACGGACTTTTCCCGCGTGTCGAGCTCGAAGACCTCGGGGGCGAGTCCCACGCACTCCGCATACCCGCTGCAGAGCTCCCGGTCTATCCGGATCCGGTAGGGCATCCGCCATAATACGAATCGGGCTCCGGCGGCGAAAGACCGCCGGAAACCCGATGCCCTCCCCCCGCGTAGGAGGGCGCGCCCGACGACCATTTCCGGCCTTCCGAAGGAGCAGCGATGCCCGACCCAGTCGTGCGCCTCGATGGCGTGGTGAAGCGCTTCTCCGGCCATACCGCGGTCAAGGGGCTCTCCATGACCGTGCCCGCCGGCGGCATCTTCGGCCTGCTCGGGCCGAACGGCGCCGGGAAGACCACGACCATCCGGATGATGATGAACATCCTCACGCCGGACGAAGGAGCCATCACGCTCTTCGGCCGGCCGGCGTCCCGGGACCTGTCCGACCGCATCGGCTTCCTCCCCGAGGAGCGTGGTCTCTACCGGAAGATGGAAGTGGTCGATCACCTCGCCTTTCTCGGCGAGACCAAGGGCCTCCGCCGCCGGGACGCGGAATCGCGGGCACGTCGCTGGCTCGACCGCCTCGGCCTCATGGACTGGGCGCAGCACCGGGTGGAGGACCTGTCGAAGGGGATGCAGCAGAAGGTGCAGTTCATCGGCACGCTGCTGCACGACCCGGAGCTCATCGTGCTCGACGAGCCGTTCAGCGGCCTCGACCCCGTCAACAGCAAGGTGATGAAGGACGTCGTCGTGGAGCTCGCGCGGGAAGGGCGGACGGTGCTCTTCTCGACGCACATCATGGAGCAGGCGGAACGGATGTGCGACCACATCGTGATCATCGCCCGGGGAGAGAAGGTCGTGGACGGCGCGGTGGCCGACGTCAAGCGCGAGGCCGGCGCCCGGCACGTCCGGCTCACCTTCACCCGGAATCGCGATGCCGCGCGGCGGGTACTGCAGGACCGGCGCCTCGTGAGCCGCGCCGAGGATCACGGGGCGAGCGCGGAAGTGGAGCTCGCGCCGGGGTCGGACGGCGACCGGCTCCTCAGGGAGCTCGTCGGCGCGGACGTGGGGCTGTCGCAGTTCGCGGTCGTGGAGCCGTCACTCGAATCCATCTTCATCGCGAAGGTCGGGCCGGCCGCGGCCACCGCCGTCGCGTCGGAGGCGGGCCATGCGTAAGGTCCTCGCGGTGGTGCGCCGGGAGTTCACGACCCGGGTCCATACCCGGGCGTTCGTCGTCGGCACGGTGCTCGGGCCCCTCCTCATGGGCTTCATGTTCGTGCTCCCGATCCTCCTCTCCCGTCGGGAAACGGCCCCGAAGCAGATCGTGGTGCTCGACGCGGCGCCGGGCGACTTCGGCCGCGTCACCGCGGAACGGCTCCGGACGGAAATGCGCGACACGGTGGCGCGCACGCGGCCTCGCTATCGCGTCACCCATCTCGCGGTGGATCCGGGCTCGCTCGAGCGCGTGCGCGATTCACTCGTGACGCTCACCGGCCGGACGGAGGCCGGCGCGCCGTCGATCGACGGAATCCTCGTCCTCGACGACACGACGCTCGTGAGCGGGCGCATCCGGTACCTCGGCGTGAACGTCGGAAGCCCGGCGGACATGGGGGCGCTCCGGCGCGCGCTCGATCCGCTCGTCAAGTCGGCACGGCTCACCGCGTCGGGCGTGGACCCCGTGGTGGTGATGCACGCGCTCCGCCCCATCGACTTCGAGACCCTCAAGGTGAGCGAGGGCCGCATCACCGGGGAGAGCGGCGAGGCGTCGTTCCTCCTCGCGTACGTCATGTCGTTCATGCTCTATTTCGCGCTGCTCCTCTACGGTATCCAGGTGATGTCGTCGGTGGTGGAGGAGAAGTCGTCGCGCATCATGGAGGTGCTCGTCTCGAGCCTCTCTCCGTTCCAGATGCTGCTCGGGAAGGTGATCGGCGTGGGCGCGGTGGCGCTGCTCCAGCTCGCGATCTGGGCGGGAACGGCGATGGTGCTCACGACCTTCGGCGGGCGCATCGCGGGACTCATGGGCGCCTCGCCGGCCGCCGTGGCGGACCTGCCGCTGCCGGCCGTGAGCCCGGACATGCTCGCGGTCTTCCTCACCTTCTTCAGTCTCGGCTTCCTCTTCTTCTCGGCGCTCTACGCGGCGATCGGCTCGATGTGCAGCACGGTGCAGGAGACGCAGCAGTCGCACACGCCGGTCACGATCCTCATCGCGGCCGGGCTCATCACGATGTTCGGCCTCCTGAGCGAGCCGGCGGGCACGCTTGCGCGGACGCTCAGCCTCGTCCCGTTCCTCGCGCCGTTCGTGACGCCGGTGCGCTACTCCTTCGCGCCGCTCCCCTGGACCGAGCTGCTCGCGTCGGCGACGGCGATGGTCCTCGGCATCCTCGCCGTCATCTGGGTGGCCGCACGGATCTATCGCGTGGGAATCCTGAGCTACGGCAAGAAGGCGACGCTGCGGGAGGTGGTGAGGTGGGTGAGGGAAGGGTGAGGGGGGCGGGTGAGAGGTGAGAGCTGAGAGGTAAGCGGTGAGAGGTGAGCGCTGGGCCCCTTCACCGCTCACCGCCCGCCCCACGACCGTGTCGGCAAGACTTCGACTCAGCCTGGCTGCTTCGTCACCCGCAGATACGGCTTCTTCGCCGTGAAGCCGGCCGGGAATTTCGAGCGCGCGTCGTCGTCGGAGACGGAGGTGACGATGATGACGTCGTCGCCGTTCTGCCAGTCGGCGGGCGTGGCGACGGAATGCGCAGCGGTGAGCTGGAGCGAGTCGATCACGCGGAGCAGCTCCTGGAAGTTCCGGCCGGTGCTCGCGGGGTAGGTGAGCGACAGCTTCACCTTGTTGTCCGGCCCGATCACGAAGACCGACCGCACCGTCATCGTGTCGCTCGCGTTCGGGTGCACCATGTCGTAGAGCGACGAGACCTTCCGGTCCGCGTCGCCGATCATCGGGAAGTTGACCGCGTGCCCGGTCACGTCCCGGATGTCCCCCTCCCATTTCCGGTGCGACTCGACCGGATCCACGCTCAGCCCGATCACCTTCGTGTTCCGGCGCTCGAACTCCGGCTTGAGCGCTGCGACGGCGCCGAGCTCGGTCGTGCAGACCGGCGTGAAGTCCTTCGGGTGGGAGAAGAGGACGGCCCAGGAATTCCCCTTCCAGCTGTGAAAGGAAATGGGGCCCTGCGTCGTATCCGCCGTGAAGTCCGGCGCCTCGTCACCGAGTCGGATGGGCATGGCAGCACTCCTGCGGCAAGAGGGTGGAGGGAGACAGAGTTATCGCCCCCGCTGCCGATCCGCAACAGCGGGCGGCGTCACTTCGAGAGGCGTAGATTTCCGGGATGGCACGGCATGACGTCATCGTGATCGGCGGGGGACACGCCGGGGTGGAGGCCGCCACGGCAGCGGCGCGCTCCGGAGCGCGCACGCTGCTCCTCACACAGAACCTCGAGACGATCGGTCAGATGTCGTGCAACCCCGCGATCGGCGGCATCGCGAAGGGCACGGTCGTCCGGGAGGTCGATGCCCTCGGTGGGGTGATGGCGCGGGCGACGGACCGCGCGCGACTCCAGTTCCGGATGCTCAATCGTTCGAAGGGCCCCGCGGTCTGGTCTCCCCGTGCCCAGTGCGACAGGGGGCTCTATCGGCGGGCCGTCCGCTCGCTCCTGGAGGACCAGCCACTCGTCGAGCCCGTACAGGGGACCGCGGCATGCCTCATCCTGCGAGGCGCGCGGGTGGCCGGTGTCGCGACGGTGGACGGACGGCGCTATGAAGCTGACGCCGTCATATTGACCGCAGGGACCTTCCTTCGCGGACGAATTCATCTCGGGACGGATATCCGGGTGCCGGCGGGCCGGGCGGGGGAGGCGCCGGCCGTCGAAATCGCCCAGAGCCTGGAAAGTCTCGGCCTGAGGACGGATCGGTTCAAGACGGGCACGCCGCCTCGTGTCGATGGGCGCACTGTAGCGACAGAACGGCTACAGCGACAAGACAGCGACAGTGTAGCATACTGGTTTTCTCACTTTGCACGGCCCGACTTGCTGCCGCAGCTGCCCTGCTGGCTGACGTGGTCGGGGCCTGCTCTCCGCGAGATCATCGAGTCTCACCTCGCCGAATCGGCGCTGTACGGGGGTGCGATAGCGGGCCGAGGGCCGCGCTACTGCCCTTCGATCGAAGACAAGATCGTGAAGTTCCCCGATGCGGAGCGGCATCAGGTGTTCCTCGAGCCGGAGGGACTCGACACCTCGGAGATGTACGTCAATGGTCTCTCGACGTCGTTGCCGGCCGAGATCCAGCTGAAGTTTCTGCGAACCGTTCCAGGCCTCGAAGAGGTCCGGATGACGCGGCCCGGGTACGCCATCGAGTACGACTATTTCCCGCCGACCCAGCTGCGGGCGACGCTGGAGCACCGGGAGATCGCGGGGCTGTTCATGGCCGGCCAGGTGAACGGGACGACAGGATACGAGGAAGCCGCCGGCCAGGGTGTCGTGGCAGGTCTCAATGCAGCCGCGTCTGCCCTCGGAAGGGATCCCGTCGTATTCCCGCGTGAATCCTCGTTCATTGGGGTGCTTGTCGATGATCTGGTGCATCGCGGGGTGGACGAGCCGTACCGGCTGTTCACCTCCCGGTCCGAATTCCGCCTTTCGATCCGCCAGGACAATGCCCTGCGCCGGATGCTTCCGATCGCCCGCTCCGCCGGCATCCTGAGTCCCGCCGAACTCGGTCGGGCCGAGGACCAACTGAGAAGGGAAGAGGCGCTGCTGGCTGTTTCACGTGAAACATCCCTTTCTGCCCCCGTTGCCAATGCGGTGCTCGAGGCGGCGGGGAGTCCGCCGATCGAGGGGCCAGCAACGCTCGCTTGTCTCGCGCGCCGCCCGGGGGTTTCCCTGGGCACGCTCCTCGATGCCGCCGGACTTCCCGCGGAAGATGGGGATGTGGAGTGGCCGGAGATCGAGCTCAAGTACGAGGGATACCTCCGCCGCGAGCGGGTCACCGCGAGGAAGCTTCGAGAGATGGAGGCTTACCACCTTCCGGCGCTCGACTACCCCGCGCTTGCCTCGCTTTCCACGGAGGCCCGCCAGAAGCTCGCGGCCGCACGTCCCGCCACACTCGGCCAGGCCAGCCGGATCCCGGGCGTCTCGCCAAGCGATGTTCAGGCGCTCGTCATGGAGTCGCTCCGCGCCCGGCCGACGAGCAGCTAGATCGGGAACCCCGGTTCGCCCGACCGAAGGTTCTACCCGGATCCTCGTTCGGGTTGCACCGGTCGGAGGCCAAATGGTACGCTCCCCTTCCGACGCCGCAGTGCTTCCATGATTCACTGCAGAGGCAGCCTGCATCTTTGAGGTTCCGGTCTCCGAGATTCAGCGGCAGCGCACTTCGTCGCGAAGCGCCATGAATGCCCCGCCTTCACGTCCGCGACTGCGCCGAGCGAGAACCCGGTACCCTCTTCGCAATGCTCGGCCGGGTATTCACCGATGACGCGAAAGGTCGCCAGCATGCTTTCCGCGCACCGTTTCACG